>JBDHTO010000068.1:0-6915 GCA_039808665.1 Alphaproteobacteria bacterium
GTTATTTTTCCTGTCAAAAGTTCAACGCGCGCCCCAAGAGGTTCAAAATCCCGCGCGAAATTTTCAAAATGCTGTTTAGACAAAATATCTGTTGGAACAAGGACAGCAATCTGGAATCCATCCTCCACAACCTGCGCCGAGACACTTTCTGCGACGAGTGTTTTACCACATCCCACATCCCCCTGAATCAAACGAAGCATAGGAGAATCCTTTGAAAGGTCTTCCTCTATATCAAGAATTGCTTTCTCCTGACCCTTTGTCAGAGAAAAAGGATACCGGGCAAGAAGTGCTTTTTGAAGTCCTCCCCGACAAGATATTTTTGGCGCATTCATGGATCTGGATTGCATGCGATGAAGTTTGAGGGAAAGGTTGTGAGCAAGAATTTCATCATGAAGAAGGCGTGCCTTCGTTGGATTTTTTAAGGTTAAATCCTCTTGTACTTTTGGCGCATGGGCACGTTTTAACGCTTCCAAAAATGAGGGATATTGATACTCCTTCTTATGCCAATCAGGAAGATCCTTCACGCGAGAAAGCAAAAGTTGAACAATTTTTCCAACAGCCTCGGATGTCATGCCCGCAGTCAGGGGATAGACAACCTCAAAAAAGTCACCATAGGATGCCCCAAAAGTATTTTGATATTTAGGGTGAACAAGGCGGTACTGCCCTCCATAGCAATCCAACTTTCCCGTCACCAAAAAATTTTTTCCCACAAGAAGGCTTCGTTCAAGATACTTTAAACTTCTGTATTTACTAAAAAAAATAAGCTCAACAATTTGTCCAGAAGTTAACATCTTTGCCAAAATCCTGTGTGGCATCCCCCTTTTTAAGGAGGGAAGATGCTGCTGAATACACAACTCCATTGTTACAGTTAACCCCCCATAATCGGGTGTTATTTGCTTCACATACGTGTGCTGAATGACCTGAGAAGGCATATGACAAAGCGCATCAAACACCCGTTGCCCCATAAGTTTTTTAATAAGGGATATTCGCTTTGACGCAATAGCGTGATCAAGAGACTGGAGAAAGGGTGTAAGCTGTGAGGTCATGGAAAAACGGCACCAAGAGATTCTGCTTCATCTTCGCAAAAAAGCATTTTATATATAACATAAGTTGTTCCAACCGTCATACCCATTGCATCATGTCCACTCACCCCAAAGCTCTTCTCTATCGCGCGAGCCATCGTGGCACAAAAGAAAACGATCTCATTCTTGGCCCTTTTGCTGAAAAATATGTTCACGAAATGAGTGATCAAGAGCGGGAAATATTCGAAGAGTTTTTGGAATGCGCAGACGAAGATATTTACTATTGGATACGCTGCGATCACCTTGAAATTCCGGAAAAATATAGATCCCTCATCAAAGGGATACGCCAAGATACACACTTATGACACTTCATAAAATTCACAGCATTTACCCCCCCTCTTCCCCTCTAGTTGCTTCAAAACTATCAGAGGGAAAAAGCTTTGTATATCTGACCTCAAATGAATCCGCACTTCATGATCTTGCTCTCAAATTTCATACTCTTCTTCCCACTCACGATGTCCTAGCCTTTCCAGATTTTGACTGCCTTCCCTATGATAGAGCGTCACCTTCCCAAGAAATTCTTGCAAAACGCATGGATATTTTGCTTCGTCTTTTTGCAACAGAACGTTCAAAACCATTTTGCCTTGTTTTATCCGTTGCAAACTTTTTAAGACGCATCCCTCATCCAAAGTACTTAAAAAATACCTCTCTCACAATTTCAGTTGGCGATGAGATTGATCGCAGCCTCCTTTTGAAAAGTTTACACGATCAAGGTTTTAGTCGTGTTGAAACCGTTTATGAAACAGGAGATTATGCCGTCAGGGGAAGTATTTTAGATATTTTTCCAGCCACATCTAGTCACCCTATCCGATTGGATTTTTTTGGTGATGAGGTGGAATCTATTCGTCTTTTTGACATCGCTTCTCAAAAAACAACATCATCCATAGAAATAATTCAACTCCAACCGGTTTCTGAACTTTTGCTTAATGACTCTACAATTGAATGCTTTCGAAAGGGCTTTAGAAATCTCGCAAAAAGCGATCACCCCCTTTATGTTGCTGTATCAGAGGGAAGAACCTATCCAGGAATGGAACATTTCCTTCCACTTTTTTATGAGGAGATGACAACCTTATCGGAAAATCTTAAAGATCTTTTGATCATCCAGGAAGAAGGTTGCGATAAAAATTTTGAGGATGAAAAAACACGCATCATCACTTACTTTGATGAACGTGCACACACCGGCGTTGGCGATCGTCCCTATTACCCTCTCGCCCCCGATCAAATTTATCTCACAGAGGATGAGTGGGATACTTTTTCAAAAATTCACATGCGCTTCACATCCTTGGATCGTATAGATGAAAAAACGCAATTTCTCACAAAACCTCTCACGGAGTTTTCAAAATATCCCCCTCTTGATGAAAGGCTTCTTTTCGATCTAGACGAACTTTCTCAAACAAAAATTATTTGTATCGCCTGTGAAAATAAAGGACGCGCAGAACGTATCGCGCAGTTTTTTAAATCCGCAGAAAGACACTGCGATATCGTGCATACCCTTCCTGAAAAAAATGGTGTATACGCTTTTGTTTTTCCCATTCAGGAGAGCTTTGTTTTTAATGATTATATTTTTGTTTCCGCCGCCACACTCATCGGTGAAAGACAAAAGCAGAAACCGGCAAAATCCGTAAACATTGACCGATTTTTCAGAGAACTGAATACCTATGCCCTCGGGGATTTTTTGGCGCATCGTGATCATGGTGTGGGACAGTATTTAGGGCTTGAAACAATCCAGATTGATCGCACTCAACACGATTGTATTGTCCTTGAGTATGCAGAACAGACCAAGCTTTTCCTTCCCGTTGAGCATATGGAAGTGCTGACCCATTTTGCAAAAGAGGGCTCTCACACTGATGTGGATCGCCTTGGATCATCCTCATGGCAGAACAAAAAAGCACGTATCCAAAAGAAGCTTTTTGAAATCGCCGAATATCTCCTGCGTATTGCTGCAGAACGCATTTTAAAAAGGGCGCCCTCTATTCACGCAGCGCCCACAGTTTATGAAAAATTTTGTGATGGCTTTCCTTATATCGAAACAGAAGATCAAGCACGCGTTATCGCAGAGATTGAGCAAGATCTCTCGAAAGATCAACCCATGGACAGACTTGTATGCGGAGATGTTGGGTTTGGAAAAACAGAGGTTGCCCTTCGCGCCGCATTTCTTGCTGTTCACTCCGGCCTCCAGGTGATGATTGTTGTCCCCACAACACTTCTTGCCAGGCAACATCTTGCAACTTTTCAAAATCGTTTCAAGGGATTTGGCACCCGAGTTGAGATGTTATGTCGACTTGTTTCACCCAAAAAAGCTGAATCCATTCGTCATGATATGGCAGAGGGTTCTGTTAATATTTTGATCGCAACCCATGCGGCGTTTTCTGATAAACTCTCCCCCTCCAATCTTGGTCTTCTTATTGTTGACGAGGAACAACACTTTGGCGTCAAGCAAAAGGAAAAAATAAAAAATATGAAGGGAGATGTTCATGTGCTGACCCTTTCTGCAACACCCATTCCCCGGACCCTTCAGATGTCCCTTGCGGGCATTCGTGAATTGAGTCTGATTACAACACCGCCTGTGGATCGTATTCCTGTCAAAACCTTTGTGATGGAGCAGGATTTTACCATTCTCAGAGAGGTTATTTTGCGTGAGTATCAACGGGGCGGACAGGTATTTTTCGTCTCCCCCCGCCTTGACGATCTCGATATGCTTCTTGAAAAAATTAAAAAAGCGGTGCCAGAAATCAAAATAAAAATCGCCCATGGACAAATGAGGCCCTCCGAACTCGAGGATGTTGTTCAGGATTTTTACGATCATAAATATGATCTTTTACTTTCCACAAACATCATTGAATCAGGAATTGACGTTCCGAATTCCAACACATTGATTGTGCATAAGGCACATCTTTTTGGGCTTGCTCAACTTTATCAAATTCGTGGCCGTATCGGACGTGGAAAAAAACAGGCTTACGCCTACCTTACCGTTCCTTTTGAAACAGGCCTCACAGAGATTGCTTTAAAACGTCTTAAAATTCTCCAAAGCCTTGATCACCTGGGGGCTGGATTCACACTCGCAAGTCATGACCTTGACATACGAGGGGCCGGAAACCTTGTCGGTGAAGAACAGTCTGGTCATATCAAGGAGGTAGGTGTTGAGCTTTATCAGCACATGCTTCAAGAGGCGATCCTTTCTGTGCGTGCAAAACAAACAAAAGAAGAGGTCACTCAGGGAGAATTTACGCCGAATATTAATCTTGGTCTCAATGTCCTTATTCCAGAGACTTATGTTGCCGATTTATCCCTCAGGCTTGGCCTGTATAAACGTATCGCTTCTCTCAAAACAAGTTTTGATATTGACCAGTTCAAGAGCGAGATGATGGACCGTTTTGGAAAAATTCCAGAAGAAATGCAAAACCTTTTGGATATTGTTCTCATCAAACAATATTGCATTGCCGCGGGAATTGAAAAAATCGATGCCGGTGACAAGGGTATCGTCCTTTCTTTTTACAAAAATACCTTTAAAAACCCCAGTGCCCTTCTGGATTTAATGCAAAAGCAAGGCGGCAAACTCAAACTACGTCCCGATCAAAAACTTGTCTTTATCGGCGATTTAAAAAACACAGAAAAACGCATCGCACTTGTGGACAAACTCACGCGCACCCTTGCAAAGCTTTGTCTTTAAGGAAAACCGTAAAACGTGCCTCATCCTTAATAGGAAAAGTGATTTCAACGTTCACTTTACAAAAAAAGACTCATATCTTTTTCAAAATATAAGTCTTTTCTTGATCAATAGCGGGGAGACATATTGCCCAAAGAGCACTTTTATCGAACCCCTAAGCCCCTGGCTGTATAACCAGGTTGGCGCATTTTTTGAGCAATGTCCTTGGATGTCGTGTTCAACCGCTGAGCAATATCCTTAATAATACTAGATGGTTTCACAAGACCATCTTCATCCATCCACGTAATAGGATTTTTTGAAGTATCACTGTTCAAGGCACATACCATAAGCTGAACGCGCGCATCAAAAATACAGACTTTTTCATGTATAGAATGATGTAAATTCACATTGTCTTGCTTGATTAAAAAAGCAGCAACATCAAATCCCTCGGTGGTCAATTTATTAGATTGAAGAAAATCCTCAAATGCACTCGGTGTCATCAAATAAAAAGGCATTCCGTAATCATCTTGTGGAAAAAGATCTTGAAGCTCTCCCCGATTCATCATGTCGAGGGTGGTTTGTCCATCTTTCGCAGAATCTGGATTAAATTGGCCCAGATTTCTTACAGGGACTTTATACTTATGGAGTGGGGTAAGATCCTTTGATGGCGCTCCTGCATCAGCCGCCTGAACTTCGTTAAATGATACTAAAAACATTAAAAATGCAAAAAAAGAAAGAATTCTCATAAACAATTCCTCAATTTGTTAAACAAAAACAAGTATAGTTATATATAAAAATAGTAAATATCCAATTAACATTGGATATTTTATTTTAAAAACATAAGAAACGCATCGCACTTGTGGACAAACTCACCCGCACCCTTGCCAAACTTTGCCCTTAAGGAAATATTAAGAATCCGTTCTATATAATGCTTTTAGCCCCCTTAAAGCGGTTCTGTCGTAATGCTTAAAAGAATTTTTTCTTCTCTTGCTTTCTTTTTGATGCTCATCTCGTGTGTGGAATCCTCAACCTCCCTCAATATGGATAACATCCAAAGGCAGGATATCGAATCGTGGATGAACACCCTTTTCCCTGATCCAGATAAACAGAAACGAATAAAGCTCAATGACAAAACACTCAATCAGGAGCTCGAAAAAATTGATTTCATGAAGCGTGTTTTCCTAACACTCGTAGCGCTTAAAATCAACTACACAACAAAACCCAATGGACGAGATGATTTAAAACCTTGGCCTTATTCCGTGACGGTTGCTTTATCTCACGGACAGCGCATCCTTATTGAGGGGGAGAAAATATCATCAAAAGAAATTTTGCTTCTGTTCTCAGGAACATATACAACACTTAAACAATCGAGAATCCCTCCCTACATAAAGCCAAGAATTCTCGCTTCCCATGACATCACCTGGGACAGAGTCAATAAACAAGTTAAGGAGGTCAAAGTCAAAGGAGTAAGAGGTGCCATGACAGCAACACGTCAGGTCCTTGGACGTGCCATTGGAAAAAAATATCACTACGGCATTGATTTACCGTTAGGTGGACTTGGAAATGAAAATCCCCTGGGTGATATTGTGGGCCCTGGCGGAACGTCTTTGAATCCCAAAACCTATCGCCCAAGAAAAGATATTCAATACGGCCATCTTTATATTTGCCCTCGCGATTTCAAAGAATTTTCAGGCATACTTATGGGGGTTGAGGGAGAAGCTCCCGGTAAAACCGGCGCATTTGGTAACAAGCACAATTTTTTCAGCGGTATTCGTTCATCCGTTGATGATGCCTCCATCTGGGGGAGTGTCAAAATGGCAAAACTGCCGATCGATGAAAGTGAAAAACCCCACACTGCGGGGGGAATGATTCTTCTTATGAATGACTCTGATGCTTCTTTCCTGAATGAAATGTTTAAAGCTTTCCTTGCCCTACCAGAAGAAGATCAGAAGTTGTTTTTCAATGAGCTCTTTTCTGCACCCACTGCGACCGAGGCCTATGATATCCTCGAAACAATTCTTCATCAGATAGAACTTGGTGATATTGCAAAATATCTCAATGCACGACACAGGTAGGGACTTAGAAACACGAAATCATCAGTCCATTTCTATAAAAAAAGACCTACATCTCCCACCAAAAAATGTAGGTCTTTTGCTTAACTAAACTTATGTTATTGTACTATTGCTG
>JBDHTO010000069.1:0-6558 GCA_039808665.1 Alphaproteobacteria bacterium
GTAGGTGTCGCAATAACTCCTGCAAAGTTGTAGTATTTTACATGTCTTTCCAGATTTTTTACCGCAGGATGTGCGTGTAGCGTTGGATCAATATGGAAGGAGGAGGTCGTTGTAAATTTATGATTTTCTAAAATATTTTTAATATCTTCAGGGGAAAACATCTTGCTCTCATCATCAACACGTCTTACCTCTCCATAAACAAGTTCTGGATTATTCATTGCAAGGAGAAGATCCTTTTCAAATTCTTCTAATTCAGAGGGAAGGGGGACTTTTTTCACTTTAAGTGCTTGAGCATTTCTAAAGATAACTTCCTCCTTTGATTCTGTCTTTTTTTCAGGACTAAAAGGGATGATGCGAGCTCCAACGACTTGAACAGCTTGTTTTTTGACGCCGTCTTGTAACAAAAACTTATCGAGCATATAAAATGTTGAAGAAAAGTGAGTTACTCCGCAATATTTTTCTTCATCTGCTGAAGTTTTATAAAGATTGACCTTACCATTTGCCGTTATAACTATTGTGCCGGCTAAATTCAGGATCTTTCTTATACGCGAAAAAAGAACAGCATGTTGATCAGTCGGAATAAAATGAAAGACGTTATACATCGCGATAATATCAATACCGCCAATTCCTACCCCCTTTGAAAGAATGGGGAGAATGTCGATAATATTGCCAACAGCTGCTACAAATTTACCTTTGGCACCGCCCAATTCAGAAGGCAGATCCTTTGCGAGATTTTTAAAGCCTTCTATTTCTTCTTTTGTGATGTCATTTACGTAGACCTTTTTTGCACCGGCGAGTGCAAATAGTATGGAAACAATGCCATCGGCTGAGCCAACTTCAAGAACCGTTTTTCCTTCGCATCTTTCCAAAAGGTAGTAAAGGGATTCAGGCTGAATTGGAAAACTGTTGCCGTAAAGATTTTCTCCCTTTGTTCGGATAGGACGCGTCGGTTTTGTGAAAGCTATCTTTGTAAGCGCTATGATGAAATTCCTGTATTGAGGGGATCTCTTGAGGAGAAGTTCTTGAAAATCTTCGAGAGTAACTTTTTCTTTTAGAACATAGGTATGTGTTGAGTGTGTCCCAAGAATGGGTAATGTTGTGGCCATATCTTTTTCTCCTTCCACAGAGGAGCTTGCGGATACAAAAGATTGTAGTAATAGAGCCAAATTAAACAGTGCAATGGTTTTGATTTTCATAAAATAAAAAAATTTAGTTTTATTATTTAGGTATAAAACGATAAGCCGTTTAACGAGCTAGTCCTTTTTGTCGCACTCTGCGAGATTAAAAAATGCAGGAAAGGTGTTGTGTAAAAGCTAAGAAAATTGCAAACTCTCGAAGACTAAACGTGTTGAGAATGTCTTTGTTATGCATCGACTTTTACATGATGTTAACTTTATTTCAGTTATTAATATTATATTGGATGGTATTATTATCATAGATAATAAAGGTCTTATACTTGCTTTTAACCATGGCGCAACTAAGATTTTTGGTTATGAGCTCGACGAAGTTGTTGGAAAAAATGTGAATGTTTTGATGCCGGAACCCTATCATAGTGAGCATGATGGGTATATCAGAAATTATATTGAAACACGCGATCCAAAAATTATTGGAACAGGGAGAGAGGTTCGGGGAAGGCGTAAAAATGGCGAAATTTTTCCCATGGACCTTGGCGTGACCATGATGCAGGATCAGCAGCCTATCATGTTTATGGGAACAGTACGTGATATCACAGAACAAAAGCGTTATGAAAGAGAATTACTTGTTTTTAACCAAAAATTAAAACGGAGTAACCAAGAGCTTGAGGATTTTGCCTATATTGCATCCCATGACCTTAAAGAACCATTGCGAGGGCTGAGTAATAACGCGCTTTTTCTTAAAGAGGATAACGCAGGCCAACTTGATGAAAAAGCGATCCAACGTATTGACAGGATGATTTTTTTGACGGGTCGTATGGAGCAGTTAATTAATGACCTTTTGCATTTCTCTCGTATCGGTAAACAGCATGAGGCTGTTCAAACTTGCGCCGTACAGGACATCGTGAACGAGGTTGTTGATGTCTTTGAATCTGTTAAAGAAAGCGAAAAAATCAATGTTCACATTCAAGAAAATATACCCTCTGTTGTTTGTGACAAGGTTCGTATCAGAGAGGTTTTTCATAATTTATTAAGTAATGCCATCAAGTACAACGACAAAGAAAATAAAATCATAGAAATTGGTTATCAGGGAAACGATACTTTCTTTGTGAAGGATAATGGAATGGGTATTGCAAAACACTTCTATGAAGATGTATTCCGTATCTTTAAACGGTTGAATCATGAGGATGATGATGTGAGAGGTACCGGGGTGGGCCTGACATTTGTTAAAAAAATTATTGAATATCATGGTGGGCGTATTTGGATTGAGTCCGAAGAAGGAGCGGGAACGAGTTTCTTCTTTACTCTGCCTACAGCGCCTTTTACCGAAGGAGAAAAAAATGACGAATCATAGAATTATGCTAATTGACGATAACAAAGATGACTGTGAAGTTATTATGCGGGCTTTTCAGGCATGTAACGCCGATGTGCCGATAGTTCTATTTCATGAAACAGAAAAAGGTTTGGATTATCTTCTTAATGATGAACATCCTCTTCCGTCTCTTATATTATTAGATCTCAATATTCCTGGGATGGATGGTCGTATGTTCCTTCAACATATTAAATCTCACAGGCAATTACGAGGCGTGCCCGTGATTATTATGACAACATCTTCGGATGAGAAAGATATCGCGTCCTGTTACCGGCATGGCGCAGGTTCTTACGTTCAAAAATCCATTTATTTTCACGATATGAAAAAACACTGTCGCGCGATTATTGATTACTGGTTTGATACGTGTTTGCTTCCAGAGCGCACCCATTAAGGATACTCATCCTACTGGAAATAAAATGTCAAAGCGCGTTCCTCCTTCTTTTATAGGGTGAACTTCAATCGTGGCATGATGTTGATCCGCGATGTTTTTTACGATGGATAGGCCTAACCCAACTCCTTCTTCCTCACGGTCATGATGGGCCCGGTAATGGGGCTTAAAGACATCTTCTGCAAGGGAAGGGGGGATTCCTATACCATTATCTTGCAAAGAAACTCTTATATTTTCTGCTTCTTTTTTTGAGGTGACATGAATGACAGGATCTTTTTCTGTATATTTTATACTATTGGACATCAGGTTTTGAAAAAGCTGAATTAATGCTTTTTCTTCCCCTCGAACAGAGAGTTCAGGATCGATTTCTATGTTAATGGAAGTTCCTTTTTGCTGAGCGACAACCTCCAAAAGATAGGATGCTTTTAATACAGCAGCATGAAGAGAAATATTGTGATGAAGGGGAATTTGATGACGTCCGTATTCGGCATAAACGAGAAGCTGGTCAATAAAACCTTTGATAAATTCAATATCTTCCTCAAGATAGGTGAGATATTTTTCCCGATTTTTCTCGCTTGTTTGTGCAAGTTTTGCGTAAGTTTCTAGCCTATTAAGGGGATTTTTTAAATCATGCGCAAGGGTGGATGCAAAGGACATCAATTCTTCTTTATGCTTTTTTTCAAGTAAATGTGCTGTGTATTTATCAAAAGCTTCATTAACAGCCTTTTCAAACTTTTCAAAAGTCATATTCTGCTTGCTGATATAATGTGTTGCATTGGAGTGAATAAAACGTACCGCGAGTTCCTCATTGCCTTCTCCTGAGGCGATGAGGAGCGGGGCATGAAGGGAGATTCCTCGCTTAGGGAGGCTTTGCAAGAATTCCAGGCCATTCACACCAGGCATATGGTAATCAAGCAAAATCAGATCCAAAGGAGAGCGAAGATACGGAAATGATTTTTCTGCGGAATCTACATGAATAATATCGGGATCCCCACGTTTTTGGAAATAACGAGTGTATAGATCCACGTCATCCGGAGAGTCATCGATAATTAAGATACGTTTTGTTGCTTGGAGCATATTCTAAAGTTTGTTCAAAAGGTACTTTTGCAAAAGTGTACCACACAAGGGCTTTGAGAAAAATGCATGAGCACCCAGTGTTTTTGCGAGACGAAACATATCGTAATTATTTTGAGATGAATGAATAACAATAGGAATACGGCGTGTATGAAAAAGATTACGAAGATCACGAAGTGCCATTAAACCGTTCATGCCGGGCATCACAAGATCTAATATGATCACCGTGGGTTTTATTTGTTCTGTCGAAAGATCACGAACTGCATGTATGGGATTCCGGATAGAAACAAATTTGAAAGGAATAGTACATTCTTCGTGGAGAATATCTTCGACCATACGAATATCTCGTGGACTGTCATCAATCATGAGAACTTCTAAGATACCGCCGTCATCGATTTGTTTTTGAATATGTCCACGAATTTGACGAAAAACAGTGCATCTTGAGGTGCGTGGATCTGTATAATTTGGTTGAGCAAAACCCATTGGAACTCCTACAAACAAATAATGTTACAGTTCTGTAGGTAGTTCGAAAAATTAACACAAAGTTAATTTCAGATTTTTTCTGAAAACTTTTTTTATAAAGCCTTATTTTCTGTGCCTCTCAGGGCTATAAATTTTTTTCTACGCGGCGTTATTGATAAGTTTTTTAATCGGAGCGTAGGATTTCCTGTGATAAGGCGTAACACCGTGGGTGAGAAGGGCTTCTTGGTGGAGCTTTGTTCCGTATCCGGCATTTCTTTCCCAACCATAAGCAGTGTATTCCCGGGCTAAATCCGTCATGATCAGGTCACGTGTCACCTTGGCGAGAATCGATGCTGCGGCGATACTGCATGATTGGCTATCCCCCTTGATAATCATTTTTGTGGGGTGAGAAAGTTTTGGATTTCGAATGCCATCAATGAAAAGGTATTCTATGGGGCATGTGATTTGTTGTAATGCCCTTTCCGTGGCGAGAGCGACGGCTTTTACAATATTCATTTGGTCAATTTCTTCGGCGGATGTCGATGCAATACCGTAACCTAATGCGGATTCTTTGATCAGGTCAAAAAGCTTTGCTCGTTTTTGTGAAGAGAGTTTTTTTGAATCATCCAGGGGGATGTCTTTTTCAACGGTGTCCCAGTCTTTTTTAGGAAACACAACAGCAGCAACCGTGACGGGCCCGGCCCATGGTCCGCATCCCGCTTCGTCGATGCCAACCACATAGTCAAAGCCTGACGCCCGCTCTAGGTTAAAGCTTGGGCTCATCTTTTTCTTTTTTCTTATTCCGCTGATCAGTCAAAGCACGTGTTTGGCGATCATAAAACCGGTGAAGAAGATTTTTATACTTCTTGCGCAAATTATGGACCTGCCCCCCATAAAGCCAGTATAAAACCCCCATAAGAGTGAGGTTATTGGTATCCGCAAGGGTTTTGAGGCGCCGTGCCGCGCTGAGCCAAATCGGGCTAACAGAGAGAGATAATACGGTGAGGGAGATGAGAAGTTTCTCTCCAAAATCATTGATAATCTTGGCTTCTGCGCCAATGGTTGTGAGCAAGAATGCAAATTCCCCAAGCTGAGCCAGGACAACGCCCAAGAGAAAGGATTGAGACCAAGGCAACTTAAGCATGTGAAAAATACCAATATTTAATGCTGTTTTTCCAACCGTGATCAAAAGGAGAAGGGCAAGAACGATCCCGAGATGCTCCCAAATAAAGCGCAGGTCAAGCAAAAGTCCGATGGAGAGGAAAAAGGCCATAAGAAGCGTGCTTTGAATGGGTTTTGTGGAATTGATCATCACGGTGCGTTCGTGGGTGTTTCCAAGGACAAGGCCAGCGAGGAAAGCTCCATATGCCGCGGAAAGGCCGATATAACCGGAAATCGCCGCTGCGGCAAAGCAAAAGGTCAGGCTTGCGAGGGGGATGAGTTCCTTTTCTCCTGCAATCATTTGTGTGAGGGGGAGGCGTACCTTTTGCTTCCTTGAAAGGTAGATAATCAACACAGACAAAAGCCCAATGGAAACAAGGAGTTTGATAATGAGTGCCGCATCAAACCAGCTATTATCAAAATTCCTGAGGATAAGGATCATAGGGACGATGGCAAGATCTTCGGCAATCAAAATACCGATGGTAATTTGCCCGACGTCTGTTTTTTCTTCCTCGATATTTTCGAGCATTTTGACAACAACCGCCGTGGAGGACATGGAAATCACAAACCCAAGAAGGGCGGAAAGCCCTGCGGACCAACCCAAAAATCCAGAAAAAATAAAAGCGATAATCAAACTAATGGCGATTTGTGCCACAACCGCAATGGTAGAAATGACCCAGTATTTTTTAAATGTTTGAAGGCTAAGCTCCATACCAATGACAAAAAGGAGGAGGAGCACACCCAGCTCAGCCAAAGTACTGACCTGATCCCGGGACTGGATAATCCCAAGGATCGACGGACCCATAATGATGCCCGCGAGAATATAACCAAGGATAGGGGGTTTTTTAAAGCGCGCAAATCCCAGGCCGCACAAAAGTGCAACCATGACCACAAGAGCAATCTCTGTGAGGTTGATTTCTGAATGCATCACGAATCCCCAAAGCTAACCAGATCATTCTAGGGCATCG
>JBDHTO010000070.1:0-6484 GCA_039808665.1 Alphaproteobacteria bacterium
ACAGGAAAAATTTATCAATTGGTAAAGGACGAAGATCGCGCATGGCACGCCGGAGTCAGCACATGGAAGGATGAGGAAAATCTTAACCATACTTCCCTGGGGATTGAGCTTGATAACAATGGCGTTGAACCCTACTCAGAGATTCAAGTAGAAATGCTTCTTAAACTGCTTCAAACTCTTTGTGAGAAACATCAAATTCTTAAAGACAATATCCTCGGTCATCAAGACATTGCACCAGAGAGAAAAATCGATCCCGGCAAACATTTTCCCTGGGAACGATTATATAAGAAGGGATTCGCCCTTGAACGCCTCGACGAGCCTACTCAGAGGAAACCTTCGCTGATGACACAACAACGTGATTAAAAACTGCCGAGGTTGAGTACTCTCCACCCGCCTTTTTCATAACATAAACAAAGCAGTTTTTCCCCTTTGCCTTGTGCTGTGTATAACCTCTGATGCGTTGCCCATCTTTGGGATCGGATTCAAAAGTTGCACAAATCTGAAAGCTTTTTCCATCTTTAACGCGATACTCTAGGTCAGCGGAAATCGTTTTGGGAAGGGATCCATGGGCATCATGTTGTTTTTCAACATCACGCGCAACATCATTAATATGCTTCACCAACATTTGATCACGATAAATAGAACGCATCATCGAAGGAGGAGAGTATTTCATCGTCAATCCCACACCAGATACAACCCCCATCAGCATTACAAAAGCGACCAAGGCTCTGTACCATAACTGTGATGCAATGGAAAAGCGTGCCTCGGCATAGGAAAAAACCGCGCCCATCCCTGTAAAGACAAGCATCACCAATATTTTTAGAAGGGAGACAAAATCATTTTTCCCACTAAAATAGCCATATACAACGCTTGTAATATAAATAATGAAAGCAATTAAAAAGACAAAAAGTACAACTTTTAAAAACAGCTTGTGATTTCCCTCTTTAATACGATCGGGAATCTTTTTGTAGGCCCGTGTCAAGTACATATAGCAAATGAAAAAGACAACAACCATCACAAGTGCGCAAGAAAGACTAACCGCATATTCCTTTCCAAGGGGAAAACTAAACTCCGGTATTAACCCGTAAACATCCTCGATCCAAAAATAAAAAATGTTGGAAAGCGCAAAGCCGGTACTCGCAAAAGCAAGCATACACAGTGCATACATAAAACCAAAAAAATGGTAACCACTTTCTTTTTTCATTTTTTTACCTTGAGGAATCAATTATACGGCTTCACTATTACTTAAAGCGTTGATTTAAGCAAGCGCTCCACATCTTCTTGGGAAAGACCTCGGCCTGCACGCTGTGGACCGCTTTGCAGATCTTCTAAACGTGGCTCCAGAGAAGATTCTGTAATGTCAGACACATGAAATTGAGACTGGAGAGTTTCCCGCAGACTATCAATAATTTTCCGTAACCTCTGACTATTCAGGTCATGAAAATTACAATTTTCCAAAATATTTCCTACAACCTCTTGAATTTCAGGCATATTTTGAGAAAGCCTGCTAAGTCGCTCACAACTTGCAAGGATGTTGTTGGCAGAAACTTCCAAGTGCTGATCAATGGTATTAAGCTCCAAATACCACTCTTTCATACTCTCTTTCTCAAACGTCATCCCTTAACTCCCTCATGAGTCTTATATGTTTTTGTCTTCTTGACTAAAATTCGCCTAAAACAGCTGTCAGCTTACTTTTCAGTGTTTGGGCGTTAAAAGGCTTTACGATGTAGTTTGTCACACCCGCTTGCTTTGCAATCACAACATTCTCGATCTTGCTCTCAGCGGTTACCATGATAAAAGGAAGCTCCTTAAGCGTGATATCGCTTCTCACAGCTTTTAAAAGATCAAGACCACTCATAGGCTCCATATTCCAATCTGAAATAATCAGATCGAATTTTCCCTGTTTCAATTTTTCAAGTGCCATTGTTCCATCTGTCGCCTCTTCAACATGATGAAATCCCAGCTGCTTAAGAAGATTTCCAATAATCCTAAGCATCGTTTTATAATCATCGACAATTAAAACCTTAAGGCTTCCAATGTTCATGGCAAAGAACTCACAACCTGCTACTTAAAAACTATTCAAACACAAATCCCTTAAAAAAGAGTAAATAGGCACAAAAATCTCAAAGCGCTCTGTATTTTCTGGGCATTTAGGTGTATGTCTATGGAAAGGTAGATTTTTATGTAAAATGCTATGCTCCCTCGTACAAATATCTTGAAAATTTCACCTTATATTGGTGGTGACATCACTCCTCCTGGGATGCATCGTCGTATCGTTCTTGCGTCAAATGAAAGCCCCCTCGGCCCTTCACCTCTTGTCCTGGAACATCTTAAAAAGGATCCGATTTCCCTTTCGAGTTATCCAAGCGGCGGTGCTCACAAACTCCGCCAAGCTATTGCTCAGGTTCATCAACTCAATGTGGATCAAATCATTTGTGGCAATGGATCCGAAGAAGTGATTCACATGCTCGCCCAAACTTTTACAGAAAAGGGAGATGAGGTTGTTTCTCCCCAATATGGGTTTATGGTTTACCGCATTGCAACCCTTGCCGCCAATGCAACCCCTGTATTTTACACACAAAAAAATCTGGATCATCAGGTTGATGAAATTCTGAATGTTGTCACACCCCATACAAAACTGGTTATTCTTGACAACCCAGCAAATCCACTGGGTTGTATCATGGGTAAAGATGAGATGCTTCGCCTGCGCAAAGAACTTCCGGAACACATTTTTCTTGTGATTGATGATGCCTATAGTGAGTTTGTAGAAGATCCTACTTATGAAAGTGGCCTCACCCTTTTTAAAGATCACCGCAATGTTATGGTGCTACGTACATTTTCCAAGGCTTATGGACTTGCGGGACTTCGTATTGGTTTTGGGCATACCGCAAACCATGAGATTTTAGACGCCATGAATCGCATGCGCGCTCCCTTTAATGTCAATGCTATGGGCCAAGAGCTTGCATCCGTAGCCGTTCATGATCAAAGCTGGGTCAAAAAACTCAAAAATCACAACACAGCATGGATTAACTACACACGGGACAATATAAAACAACTTGGGTTTGAAATTCCTCCCAGCTATGGGAACTTTGTCCTTTTCCATACAGGCTCAGAAGAAAACGCTCAAAAAATCTATAGGTATCTAGGAGAACAAGGCATTATGACCCGCCCTGTTACTGGATACGGCCTTAAAGCGCATCTGCGTGTATCCATTGGAAAAGGGGATGAGATGGAGGAGTTTATTTCTCTTCTTCAAAAAGTGGCGCAAACACTTTAAGCACCGCGGAAACTCCACTTAATTTCCATCTCTCTTTGGGGAAAAAGTTGAATCAGGGCAAAAATGACGGGATGCCGAGCGCCAAAGGCATTAATGTAATCCGTTGTCACGCCGTCTACCCCTGAAAAGGTCACGGTATGACGATCCCCTTTTTTAGAAGTGAGAATAACCGCTTTTTTAGAGGGATGCGGTTCCACCTTAAAATCAGGATGCACCACAAAACGAAGGGCACAAAACCCAGGGTCCATAGACATAACACGATCACTTCCACGCAGATCGACTTCCTCCGTTAGATACAGTTGTCGCATATGTCGGTACCGCGTATCCTGCAACTCACACTCAAGGTATGCGTGATCCTTTTCACTATATTTACTGACAAGAGATTGATGTCGACTCAAAATGGGTTTTTTCTTATCGGTTTCCAAAATAATATCCGAGGAAGTAATAATCCGCTCTTTCCCAATAGACCATTCAAAATAAAGATTTCCTGTGGATTGAGATAAAAAAGTGGACGGTTTCGTCTTCATCAAGATCATACTGTTATTCAGGAGCATACGCTCAAATCCTGCGTGCTCAGATCGTTGCGGTCCGCGTGCTCTCGCTTCAGAGAGGGAAAGAACAGCATCAATATGATGGGTGGACGCAATATCCATACCACTCAGGAAAGATAGCTTTCCATCACCGTGCCTTAAAAGCCTTAAAGGAGGGGTCACTTTTTCAATAAAATGTTGGATTTTATCCGCGGCTCCGGGATCTTGACAAATTCTCAAAAAATTTCGGATTTCGATAAGGTCACAAGCCAGACGAAACTGAATATCCACACGGCCTTCTTTATTAAAGCCGTCACTAAAAAGAATCTGGGTCAACACTTTTGTCAGTCGACTTAGAAGTGCAGCCGTTTTACGGCGACTTTCTTCATAGGCCAAGCTTGAAAGGATGGCCCCCTTCAAAACACAAACCGTATCAAAACTTGGACTCATCTTAGAAGGAAGCCAGCGCAGCTTCACACACTCACGAAAAAGGAATTTATGAAGAATGTTCAAGAATCGATCATCCGCACTTTGTGCATAAAACTCATACATTCCAAGGGCATTCGCTAAACGAAGTGCTGAAAGCTTTGGTGACCTCAGATGTTTAGGCATTTTGCGTTGATATACAATCCAGCTTTGGATCATATAACGTGCAAACCTTCGACTTTTGTTGTCGCCTACGGAACGAAGATCCCTTAAGAACTCAAAAGTTGTGAAATAAGCATCATCCTGCACGATATCTTGCCACCAAAAATCAGGTGTCATTTTGGGATGAACGTACTTTCCGTACCGATCAAGCGTGTATATGCCTCGTTGAATATCTCCTGGCCAAGGAAGGTTAGGTATTCTAAGGAGAGGCCGCACTTTTTTCAGGGAAACGAAAATGTCCAAAATTTTGCTGTGATAAAGGGTCAAAAACCAGGAAGTTTTTTCTTGCTGTCCTGGTTTTTTCAAAGCTTTTTTTTGAAAAAACGTCAACTTCACAGGGAACCACTTTTCTTTAAGCGTTGAACACCCTCTTTCATCTCTTTTTGTTTAAAAAGATAGCTCCCTGAAACAAGAATAGTTGCCCCCGCTTTCACAACAGGCCCTGCTGTCACGTCATTGATACCCCCATCCACGGAAATCTCCACGGGGTGATTTTTGAGTCGAGATAAATCCTTGATTGCTTTTATTTTCTCCAAGGACTCAGGAATAAATTGTTGCCCCCCAAACCCTGGATTCACACTCATAACCAAGACAAGATCGAGCATGTGAAAAATTGGTTCAATCAGAGAAATAGATGTTCCTGGATTAAGGGAGACCCCAACTTTTTTTCCCTTTGAGCGAATAAACGCCAAACTCCGATGGAGATGTTTTGTCGTTTCTGGGTGAATGGTGATCATATCGCTGCACGGGGCATACATCTCAATAAAGCGATCTGCATCCTCAACCATAAGGTGGACATCAAAAGGAAGAGAAGAATCCTTCTTAAGGGCCATAATGATGTCTGGACCAAAGGTCATATTGGGAACATAGTGACCATCCATCACATCAATGTGCACAAAATCCGAACCACTTTTGTGAATACGTGCAAGATCTTCCCCCAAACAAGCGGGATTCGCAGATAACAACGATACCGAGACTTGCACGGTCATGAATTTTTTGCCAGTGTATGTGAGATCTTATTTCCAATTTATAATGTTTCTATGGATTTTGCATCAGCAAAAAGTATTTACATCGACCTCCTCAGAGAAATCGAACGCCACAATAGGCTGTACCACACCCATGACGCTCCAGAAATTACGGACATGGAGTTTGATGCGTTGGTGGAACAAAAAAAATCCCTTGAAAAAGAATTTCCCTCCCTCGCTGATTTGGCCCCTGAAACTCCAGGAAGTGCAACCCTTCCCGGGTTTCAAAAAGTTAATCACCAAACGCCCATGCTTTCCCTTGAAAACGCCTTTGATGAAAAAGATTTAAAGGATTTTTTTAATCGTGCTCACCGTTTTTTAGGTCAATCTTTGGATGGGGATTTTACTTGTGTCGCTGAACCAAAAATTGATGGACTTTCTGCTTCTCTTATTTATCAAAATGGAAAGCTTGTTCAAGCTGCTACACGTGGAGATGGGCGCACGGGTGAAGACATCACCACGAATGTGAAAACAATCCATGATATTCCCCACCATCTTATGACTTTTCCGGAAGGCCGACTTGAGGTACGCGGGGAAATTTATATGCGCCTCAGCGATTTTCACACCCTTAACAAGCTTCGGGAGAGTGAAAATGAACCACCCTTTGCCAATCCACGCAATGCTGCAGCGGGATCCATACGCCAACTTGATCCCGACGTAACAGCCTCAAGAAAGCTCCATTTTTTTGCCTATCAGATCATCAGCGAAACAGATCACCTTTTCACCCATATGGAACGTATCTCCGCCCTTTCAACTATGGGATTCCCCGTCAATCCACACATCCAACTGTGTCATACGCTTCAAGATCTTCTTCGTTTTTATGAGAGGATGGAAAGAGAAAGAGACTCACTGGATTACGAGATTGATGGATGTGTTTACAAGATTAATGACCTTTCTTTACAAGAAAGGCTTGGCTTTGTCGGAAAAGCGCCACGGTTTGCAGTCGCTCATAAGTTCAAAGCAGCAAAGGCACAAAGCCTGATTGAGGATGTTTTGTTTCAAGT
>JBDHTO010000071.1:0-6391 GCA_039808665.1 Alphaproteobacteria bacterium
TGGCGGAGAGAGAGGGATTCGAACCCTCGATACGGTTTAACCCGTATGACGGTTTAGCAAACCGTTGCCTTCAGCCACTCGGCCACCTCTCCAGGTTAATCTAGATTTAGCTTTTTGATGAAGTGCTGTCAATGACTTTCGCTATTATGACGTGCGCAAACTTTTTAATAGGAAATTAAGAAGGCCGTGTTAAGCTTGATATATAAAATTTTTCATGAGTTATGCGCGCCATGGCGAAATTTAGTCTTCCTCAAAATTCTAAAATTCAAAAAGGAAAGCACTTTGTCGACCCGACATTGAGTGGGAAAAAGGGTGAGGAAACACGCGAGATTAAAATTTACCGCTTTGATCCAGACAAAAAAGACAATCCTCGTTTGGATACCTTTGTGATTAACAAAAAGGAATGTGGTCCCATGGTGTTGGATGCACTCCTTTATATTAAAGATTATATGGACAGCACACTTACTTTTAGGCGGTCCTGTCGTGAAGGTGTTTGTGGAAGTTGTGCCATGAATGTGGGCGGTACCAACACCCTCGCCTGTACAAGTTTTTTGGATCAATACAAGGGTGCATCCATTACAATCACGCCTCTTCCCCATATGCCTGTGATTAAGGACCTTGTGCCAGATCTTTCCCATGCCTATAAACAGTATGCGAGTATTCGCCCATGGATGCATAATGATGCGCGTGATAGCCGCGAACGTAAACAATCCCATGATCAACGGGAAAAACTTGATGGTCTTTGGGAGTGTGTTTTGTGTTTCTCCTGCTCAACATCCTGTCCGAGCTATTGGTGGAATGGTGAGAACTACCTGGGACCGGCTGTTCTTTTGCAGGCTTATCGGTGGGTTGCCGACAGTCGTGATCAAGATACCAAAAAACGCCTTGATGAACTGGATGACAGTATGAAGTTGTACCGTTGCCATACCATTATGAATTGTACAAATACTTGCCCCAAGGGATTAAATCCAGGAAAAGCTATTGGTGAACTCAAGGAAATGGTTGCTGAATCAAGATAATGAAGCTTTCAAAATCAGAGCTTATTGAAATTTATAAAAAGACAAAAGAGGGGATCTTAAAGACTCCCCTCATTCTTTCTGAAACGCTTTCCGAGTCATCGGGAGGCAAGGTTTTTCTTAAGCTTGAAAATTTGCAACGGACGAATTCGTTTAAAGCACGGGGAGCTTTTTATAAACTTTCCGTGATGACAGGGCAAGAAAAACAAAAAGGGGTTATGGCTATTTCTGCGGGAAATCATGGGAAAGCGGTGGCCTATTTTGGAAAAAAACTGGGTGTTCCTGTAACTGTCGTGATGCCGATTACCTCTCCAAGGGTAAAGGCAGAAGCATGCAGAGCCTATGGAGCGGAGATTCATTTTTTTGGTGATCACCTCTCTGAATCCTTTGCTTTTGGATATGATATGGCCCGGGATTTGGGAATACCTGTGATTCATCCCTATGATGATGAAGACATTATAAGAGGGCAATCTACCATTGTGACAGAGATGTTCGAGCAAATGGATGAGGTTCCAGATATTGTTCTTGTTCCTGTTGGGGGAGGTGGCCTTTCCTCAGGTGTTTGTTTGGCATCACAAGAATTTTGGAAGGGAACAAAAATTTTTGGTGTGCAAAGTATGTTCGCACCAGAGATGGCGGAGCTTCTTTTTAATTATCAGCGCTTAGAAAATAAAGTTTATATGCGCACGATCGCAGAGGGGATCGCTGTAAAAACCCCCGGGGAAGTGACGGGTCGTATCTTAAAAGAATATCTCTCAGGCATTTATGTATTGGATGAGGAATATATTTCCCAGGCGGTGTATTTTGCTATGATGCAAGAAAAACTGATCCTAGAGGGTGCAGGTGCGGCTGGTCTTGCAGCCTTTTTAAGGAATCCAAGTGATTTTAAAGGTAAAACCGTTGTTATTCTTTTGTGCGGGGGTAATGTGGATGGCCATTTTTTAAATGGTCTCTTCACCCAAACAGTCGCCTAGATTTAATTTTTTTGAGGCTTTATAAGAAGGGTTGCTTTTTGTGACCGTATGTTTGACAAGCTGTCCCCCTTCACAAAGTGTGAAAAGAATGTGACCGCCTTTTTGTTGAGGTTGCATGACGATACGATTTTTTTCGGGAAAATACTCCTCAGATTTGCTGAGCACAAGATAGCTATAGGGCTCATCCTCGTAACTTGCAGTGCCGGATTTAAGATGGCGCATGGCACTTGTGCGTTGAATACGGGATTTGAAGTGGCACCAATCTTTCGTGTTTTCCATGGGACAAGGTTTTTGGGATGGACATGGGGCAAGAATTCTTGCACCCCACTCTAAAAGGTTTTCTCTCCACACCAGAAAATCTTTGAAATAGAGAGAGCTTCCCGGTGAAATAATCACAAGAAATTTTTCACAAGCATTCCATGCCTTTTTAAGGATTTTAAGCTGTTGGGATTCAGACATCTCCGTAAGGACATAGGATAAAATAACAAGATCGGATGAGGGATAATCCGTAGTCGTGATATCTGAAACCGACCAGTCGGCGGAGATTTTTAAATGTTTTTGAAGTTGCTGCCCCACTGTTGCCATGCCGGGATCACTTTCGATGCAGGAAATTTGGGGTGTTGTTTCCAAAAAATCACAAAAAGCGAGCGTTGCTGTTCCAGGGCCTGCGCCAAGATCAAGGATGGAACGGATGTCTTCCTTGGGAAGATGCCTTAAGACATCTGTACACACGTGATACGTGGCAGGAAATCGTGATAAGAGGTAGGTTATACGCTCATTATTGCTCAAAAAACCTTGTTTACGGGAGGTTTGATAGGCTTGACTGAGGGATTCTCTTGTTTTTTTGAGTTGTTTTTGAGGAGTGGTTACCTGCGATTCAATCCAGTGGAGGGCAGCGTGATAATATCTAGTCACGCTCATCCAACCACGTCATTTGAATGGCTTCTAGGATTTTTTCATTACAGCGAGAGGGGTCATCCTCAAAACCATCAAGCTGAAGCACCATATTTTTGAGCTCTGTGAACCTAAGTCCAAGAATGTTGCAGGCGGGATGTGTGCTTTCTAACGCAATTGCAATGTCACGTACATCCAGCCATTTCATGAATTACACCGACATATTACGTGTTGCTGAGGGAAGGCGCACCACAAGACCGTCAAGTTCGTCTGTCATGATAATTTGACAGCCAAGGCGGGATGTGTGGGTAAGGCCAAACGCAAGGTCAAGCATATCTTCTTCATCTTCGGTTGCAGGTGCGAGCATATCGTAAAATTCGTTATCTACAATGACATGGCACGTTGAACATGCGAGGGATCCTTCGCAAGCTCCTTCTAGGTCAACGCTGTGAAGATGGGCAATTTCCATTACAGAAACACCGTTGGGTGCATCAACTTCGATGCGTTTGTCGTCAGGGGTGATAAATGTCATTTTTGGCATGGTCTTTTTCATTCTTTCTACTTTTTTTACCTAAGATACTTTTGAAGTGGCGTCTTCTTCAAGGGATTCTTGAAGGGCACGCTCAATTTTTTTCAAGGCGAGGGGCTCACTAAGTTGTGCAAGTGCATGTGTGCACGATTTGATGAGATCTCGTTCATCTGTACTTAGGGCAAGTTTTAACTCTTGGAGTGCATTTTGAATCTGAGGTGTTGATGCCTCTTCTCCAAGTTCGTGGAGAGCTTTCTCTACCTCTAAAAGTGTTTGCTCAGCTTCATTGATGGCATAGGCCAAAAGACGTGCTTCCATATCTTCACGACCAAAAGAAACACTTTCCATGATCATTTTATGCATATCCTCTTCGCTTAGAGTGTGTTGAGGCTTAACCTCAATAGATTGTGCAGTGCTTGAGGAAAGTTCCTTTGCTTCCACGTGCAAGAGGCCGTCTACATCCATTTTGAAGGAAATACGGATTTTTGCCGTGTTTTTAGGAAGGGGTGGAATATCACTTAAGATAAATCTTCCAAGGGATCGACAGTCACCAACCATCTCTCTCTCCCCCTGGAGAATATGAATATCCATCATAGTTTGCCCATCAACATGTGTTGTGAAGTTTTGAGCCATATGACAAGGGAGAGGCGTATTTCTTGGGATAATTTTTTCAAATAATCCACCCATCGTTTCAATCCCCAAGGAGAGGGGATTGACATCAAGCAACAATCGATCACTGCCGTAGGTTAGTCCATCAGCCTGGAGAGCGGCGCCATGGGCAACAACTTCATCCGCATTGATATTGTCTAGGGGTTCTTTTCCAAAAAATTCAGTGAGCTTTTCCTTTAGCCCAAAAAGGCGTGTTGATCCACCGACCAAAACAATACCTTGAATATCCTTTTTATGAATGGAGGTATCGTTTAAAACATTTTCGCAAATAGAGAGGGTTTGAAGGATGAAAGGGTGTGTGATTTCTTTAAAATCTTCAAGGGAAAGGGCATTATGATCCCAATGAATATTTTCTTTGATATAGCGTGCCTCTTGATGGGAAATAGAGGTTCCCCGTTCCTTCATAAGGTCAACAATGCCTTGATCAAGATCGTCCCCTCCTAGTTGAGTATCACCACCCACACCAAGGACCTGAAAGACCCCGCCCTCTAATCTGAGTAAGGAAACATCAAAGGTTCCACCTCCAAGGTCGTAAATGAGATAAAGCCCTTCGGAGGCATGCTCCAGCTGATAAGCGACAGCTGCAGCTGTAGGTTCATTAATGAGGCGAAGAACTTTGATGCCCGCTATTTCCGCAGCGCGTTTTGTGGCCTGTCGCGCAGGCTCATCAAAATAAGCAGGAACGGTGATCACAGCGCCGTCAATGTTTTGCTCTAATTCTTTTTCAGCTTCGTTTTTCATAAACCTTAAAAGCATAGCCGCTAAAGAGCAGGGCGTTTCTGTTGTTCCCTCAAACGGTTTATTGGGGTTTTGAAAATGCCTTTTTGTGGAGGAAAAAGACCGGCCCAAAGATTTACCAATAACAATTTTTCCATCAATGAAAGAAATGATAGAAGGCGTCAGATGACTTCCTTGGATGGAAATGGTGGATGGTTTTCCATCTTTGACATAAGCCACAACAGAGTTTGTTGTTCCCAAATCAATGCCGACCACACACTTGTTGGGTGGGGTGGTTGATTTTCCAGGTTCTTCAATCTGTAGAAGCATAAAACCTCAGTGCATGACTTTCTTTGCAGGAAAAAATTGTTGCTCAGCTTCGAAAATTTGTTTCATGAGTTTATCAACATAGGACAATTTGATATAGGATTCTGGAAGATCCTCTAAATTTCCCTGATCAAAAGACTCATTAAAAAGATGTTGCTCCTCTACGAACATTTCCTCAAGCTCAGTCTTGATGCGACTTGCTTCTTCGGCACTTTCACAGGCGACAATCGCTTCTTGGAAATCAAAAATCTCAAGAAGAACAACACCCGCAGAAACGCTGTCCCCCTCTTGACCGGGTATGGGAAGCCCGACAATGTCAAGAAGTGCAGCTGCGCGCTTTACTGGGTTTTTGAGTGTTTGATAGGCGGCATTCAGGGAACTGGAAAATTCCCCATCATCCTGGGTTTGATCGGGGTGATGTTGACGCTGCAGCTCAAAATACGTGCGATCAAGCTCACGCTGATCAATCGCAAAACGTGGAGGCAGGTTAAAAATTTCGAAGGGATTAGATATGAAACGACTTTCCACAGCCACATTTTCCTTTTTCATTGGGGTTATTAAACACAAACCCGGATTGCATTTGTTCGTCTACGAAGTCCATCTCTGTGCCGAGGATAAACATAATTGCCTTGGGATCGATAAAGACAGAAAACTCCCCACAGGAAATTTCTTCGTCCAAAGGTTGTTTGTCATCTGCGTATTCAATACTGTACTGCATGCCCGAACATCCTTTGGTTTTGATGCCGATACGAATACCTTTTGAGGGTTTTCCTCTGCTATCAAGAAGGATCTTGATGCGGCTTTTCGCAGTATCTGTAATGCTCAGGGCCTGCATTATTGGTTCTCTCTCTTCTTTTTAAGATCGGCGATCGCAGATTTGATGGCATCTTCTGCGAGAACAGAACAGTGAATTTTTACAGGTGGAAGTGCAAGATAATCCGCCACTTCGACGTTTTTAATCTTTTCTGCTTCCTCAAGAGTTTTTCCCTTAATCCACTCTGTCACAAGAGAGGATGAGGCAATCGCGGACTTGCATCCAAAGGTTTTGAATTTTGCATCTTGGATCACGCCATGATCATCCACTTTGATTTGTAACTTCATCACATCACCACAGGAAGGAGCGCCAACAAGCCCAGTCCCAACATCTTTGTCATTTTTATCCAAAGAGCCTACATTTCGGGGATCTTGGAAATGATCCATCACTTTATCGCTATATCTCATGATGTTTCTCCTTAATGTGCATCCCATTGGATGCTGTTGATATC
>JBDHTO010000072.1:0-6058 GCA_039808665.1 Alphaproteobacteria bacterium
GGGATTGGAGAGCTTCCTCTTGTGGGTGAGCTTGTAAAATCTCGTGCAGACGGGGATGAAGTTGTAGAACTAGTGATTTTGATGAAGGCAACCATTGTGAATTATGCACCCGCGCCAACGCCCGTGGATAACAGGCTTTATCATGGGTATGTTAAGGACCCGAGGCAATAGGAGATCGTGGCGGGCAGTGCTTCCGCTGGATCAAAGGAAGAAATTCCTGAAAATCCTTTGGGTCATGGATCTCTTTTATAAGAGGTTTTTTCCCTTCATTAAGGATAACATTTGTTTCTGTAATACCTTCTAGGGTTTCAAGAGTTGTAAATACCTTTCCAAGGTAATAACAGTGTTCGCATATGAGAGAGTCGAGAGAGCTTTCTATGTTTCGAGACTCTTTGATAGCTCGACGGATGATGCGTCTTTTTGCTTCTTCGGGTGAAATCACAAAAATATTTAAAAAAGTCTGATAGTTATTTTTCTTGCTGTGCCTCGTGAATAACTTAAGTGTGTCTGGCCCAAGTGGTCCCACATAAACAATGTTTTGTTTTTGATCCAGGACGGTTTGAGTTACGACTTTGGAAAGTTTTGTTGCGATAGGGCGGTAGTGATTCACGGCATAGCTTGGTGATTTTCTGTATTTTTCTTGATACCCTTCTAAATTCACGACGATTTCGTCGGGATCCATAAACACAAAATTATGGAATTTGACTTTTTCCTTTTGATAATAGGTGGTTTTTCCAGCTCCGGGAAGGCCTGTAATCATCCAAAAGCTTGGGGGTGCTTGGTTTACTGACTTTTGCGCAAGGTAACGTTTCTGGATCCATTCCCAATCCCTAGGTGTCAGAGATGGAGAATCATGAAAAAATTTTTCTAGATTCTCAAAGCCTGCTGTTTCAACACTTTCATCCCTATGGGTTGAGCATGAAAATAAAAACAAACAGCTTATCAAAAAAAAACATCTTGTCAATTGATAAAATTTCATTCAACCTTAAACTTATGAAATATTTTAGAGAAAATTTTTACTATGCGCACTTTTATTTTAACATTTGCTACAATCACTAGCTTGACCCTGTCTTCCGGAGCTTTTTCTGGAGAAGGTGAGAGTACCCCTCCAAGTAACGCCTCTCTTGGTGCAGAGGCAGCAGGAAAAGAATTTTTGATCCAAGGCGGAGAGGTTGGTGTGGGGACTCTTCCCGTAGAAGGGGCGGAGAGTGTTGTTAACTCTACGGTGGTAGAAGATCCAGCACCTCCTCCGACGCCACCAGTGCCCCAAATTCCCCAAACCTGTATTAGTGGCGTTTGTAAGTGAGAAGGGGAAAAAAAATGAAAAAACTTAGCATATTTTTCTTGGGATTTTTGCTAACCGGAAGCGGTGTTTACGCCTCTTCTGTAACAAAAGATAGCGCCCTTACAACTCAAGGAACTCTCGATACCCACAAGAGTCCTATTAAAACGATTCCTGGTGCGCCGGCGCCATCAACGAGTTATACGTCAAGTGCCCCAAAGTCAAAAGTGCGCACATTTATTTCCAACAAGAGCTCCGCACGTGGAAGTTTTGTGATTCAGCACATTAAGGTTAAGGGTAACTCCGTTTATACTTCTGAATTTATTTCTGGTTTTCTTTCCCACCTTCTTGGGAAAAGTGCGACAGAAGAAGAAATAACGAAAGGCTTGGAGAATCTTGTTGCTCACTACTGGAGGGATGGATATGTCCTTGCCGAGGTGAGGGTGTCGATTAAGGATCTTCAGGATAAGGATCAAAAAATTACCCTGCATATTAATGAAGGTTTTATCTCAGAGGTTAAGGTTGAGGGAGGAAATGCGGCCATTCGGTCTTTGATCAATTCCTATGTACAGCTTCTTCAAAGGACAAGACCTTTCCGTATGGACATGATGGAGTACTACGATAACCTTTTGAAAAGCTATCCAGGCCTTACGATTGAGGGTGATGTCTACAACATCCCAGAAAATTTAGGAGAGGGTGGAATTCTCTTTAAAATTTCCAAGAGACGTGTTCAGCCATATCTTTCTATTGATAATAGGGGATCTGAGTATTCTGGTCCTATGAGGATGGCTGCGGGTGGCAGTGCCGGATCTGTCTTTAGGATGGGTGATTTGACCTCTGCGCTTCTTACTCTTACACCTAATAATGATGAATTAAGGTATGGTCAGCTCTCTCATGTGACCCCGATTGGATCAGATGGATCCACATTAAGTCTTCGCGGAGATTATGGTGAAACAAAACCTGGGTTCATTATAGGTGATAGAAATATCAAAGGTAGAATTTACTACTTGGAAGCTTTTTACAGTAAGTTAGCCTATACCTTCAAAGATCAACAGATAAACTGGCGCGTGGGTATGGAAGCGCTTGGCTATGATGCTAAGGTTCCCACAGATCTTTTGTACCGAGATAATCTCAGAACGTTGATTGCTGGGGCATCAACATCCTTTAAAGACTTTTTAAAGGCGCGAAATATTTTGGATGCTAAACTCTCTCAAGGTATCAATGCCTTTGGTACGTCTAATCTGATGGGTGATAGGCGATCCATTGAAAATGGTAAAGCCGTTTACACCAAAGTATTTGGAGAGTGGACGAGGTCTCAACCTTTAGTCGATGCTTTATCGCTTGTGACACGTGTCAGAGGACAGTACAGCGTTCAATCCCTTTTGGCGGGAGCTCAATTCACATGTGGAGGAGAGCAATATTTATCGGGATATGATCCGGGAGACTTTAGAGGAGATCGAGGTCTAGCTGGTCGTGCTGAATTGAGGTACGGTTTTGAGCCAGGAGAGGATTATCCCATTCACAAAGGTCATTTCTATCTCTTTTATGATGCTGGAAAAGTTTGGAACCGTTCGGCTCAACGTGCAACGAATCCGATCTCTTCTGCGAGTGGTACATCAACAGGTATAGGAACAAGGGTTACCTATTTAAAGAACTTTGGGATTAACTTAGAGCTTTCCAAGCCTTTGACCCATCGTTTGCCCTCTCGCGTTCCATTCCCGTTGAAAAGACAACATCCATGGCGTGTCTTTTTCAAAGTTGAATGGAGACCGTAACGAAAAAATCAAAATTATGATTTGAATCATCCTAATGGCAGCTGTGATAGGCTGCCATTATGGTTTTGAGGGAGACGGTAAAACTGATCCTTTCTTAACTTCATATTAAGAAATCATTGTGTAATCTGGTGACGTAACGGCATCAACTGAAATATATCAGATGTGAGACCACCTCCGCTTAGTCATGACAAACGCTTCCATGAAAATGCAGATTTATGGGTGTTTAGGTTATTGAGAAAATGTATAAAATTATAAAGGAATGATCACGATGTTAAAAAATAGAATTACAACAATAGTAATGACACTTCTTCTTGCATCACCCCTTTACGTGGGTCCTGTTGAGGGGGCAGATGACTCAGATACACCAAAAACACGCAAACGATCTAATCATAGAGGAGCGAGCAGGGATGCTGCTCAAGGTGCCCATCAAAGAGTCAAAGATGAGGCAATCGCTAAAAAAAATGAAGAAGAGCATAATAAAAAAGCTAAAGAAAATCATGACAAAGCGCATGCACGAAATCATCCACTTTTCACGGGCCGTGACTGGAAAAAAGCTCAAAGAAAGATTGAGAAAGGAAAGGTGGATCCTCACAAACTCAGTTTTACTGAGCTCTATGACGCTGATCTAAAATATCTGGTTTGTGATGCGCGCTCCAGTCATGCGAAGCTCGATAATTTTAAGCCGAATCGCCAGGCAAAGAAGGGAAAGTATGGTTTAAAATATTCTGCAGGCAATGATGGTAAAGTTAGGCTTATCTTTCCTGAAGAAATATGGGGTGAAGATTATAACGATAAGAACGCTCTATTAGAGCAACACTTATATTGGGATATTCAGCTCGATGATGTAAGTTTTGACTACAACGGCATTATCGTCTTAAAAAGTGAGACGCCTGCCAAGGAAACCAGTCACTGTAGATATGAAGTAAACAAAGATGCTCTTCCAGCACCGCTAGAGTTTAAATTTTGACGCGTACACATGCGCCAGGAAGTAGTTTTACTTTTCTTATGACGGGGGTGGCAACAGACGCTATTTTTGCTGCCCTCCTATTACTGTGTTTCGATTTTTGGGGGGCTAGCTACAAAACCCTGGCGAGTGCTTATATATAAGCGCAGCTCTTGATAGGGTAAAACTTTTAACTTCATATTAAGAAATCACTGTGTAATCTGGTGACGTAACGGCATCAACTGAAATATATCAGATGTGAGACCACCTCCGCTTAGTCATGACAAACGCTTCCATGAAAATGCAGATTTATGGGTGTTTAGGTTATTGAGAAAATGTATAAAATTATAAAGGAATGATCACGATGTTAAAAAATAGAATTACCGCCATAATAATGGCACTTCTTATTGCATCACCCCTTTACGTGGGTCCTGTTGAGGGGGCAGACGACTCAGATACACCAAAAACACGCAAACGATCTAATCATAGAGGAGCGAGCAGGGATGCTGCTCGAGGTGCCCATCAAAGAGTCAAAGATGAAGCAGATGCTAAAAAAGCTCAAGAGGAGCACGATAAAGCGCATACACGAAACGAGCCTATGTTCCATGGGCGCGACTGGAAAAAAGCCCAAGGAATGATTGAGAAAGGAAAGGTGGATCCTCACAAACTTAGTTTTACAGAGCTCTATGACGCTGATCTAAAATATCTGGTTTGTGATGCGCACTCTAGTCATGCGAAGCTCGATAATTTTAGGCCGAATCGTCAGATAAAGAAGGGAAAGTATGGTTTAAAGTATTCGACGGGCAATGATGGTAAAGTTAGGCTTATCTTTCCTGAAGAAATATGGGGTGCAGATTATAACGATAAGAATGCTCTACTGGAGCAACACTTATATTGGGATGTTCAGCTCGATGATGTGAGTTTTGACTACAACGGCATTATCGTCTTAAAAAGTGAGACGCCTGCGAAAAAAACCAGCCACTGTCGATATGAAGTAGACGAGGATTTGCTTAATAGCCTTAATAGTGCAGTTGTTACAGACGATTAATGAATTCACGATTATACCCCCAGAGCCAATCTGGGGGATTCTCAAAACTCTATAAATCTTTTAAAGGAATTTTGTTAAAGCTGGCAAGCCTATGACGGACATCGCTGTTGATTCCTTCCATGGGAAATATTGAATTATTTTTGATATAACCCATATTTTTCAGTAATTTCTTTTACCCCTCGGCTTACAAAATTATCATCCAGAGCGCCACCACTCTGGATGATTTTTCGTACCTTAGTAGAGGAAAGATCAATATAATTTGTAGAAATTGTCTTGATAATCGGACGATCTGAAAATACACCCTTCAAAGAGTCAACTGAATCTCCAGAGCGAAGGCTAACGATAAAACTTTTTGCTGGGATTGCAATAAGTCCCCCAATGGTATGTTTTCGGTATTTATCAGGAAGTTGAATGCCCTGCATAAAAACAGATAATTTTTTCGAATTTTTGGATGTTTCTAGAGCTGTATCAGAACCAATGACGCCTATGTATTCTGTTCCGGGGATTGCTGTTTTCACAGAAGGTTTTCCTGAGACTAAAGACTTATCATTTTTCATTAAAGTGCGTTGTAATTCACCGGGTGTGAGTTTTGTTACTATGACTTTGGGGTGTTTTTCAAAAGCAGCAAAAATCATCTCTAATCGGACTTGCACATCCGTTCTATTTTTATACTCATCACCTCCCCAAACAGGGCAAATAAGTATATAATCGCATAAATTTTGCTCTAGAACTTGATTTGCTACAGCTTCATGGCCCAGATGAAGAGGGTCAAAAGATCCAATATAGTAACCGACCGTTTTCCGGGACAACGTGGATTCTAATTTGCCTTCTTTAACCAAATCTTCGAGCACGAGGGCATGCGTCATTGATACATAGATGCACATTAATATTGTAAGTATAAGTTTTATCTTGAGCACACTTTTTCCCTTCAGTTTTAGCCACTATCACATATGTAGGCACACATGCTCCCCGGTATTTTTGAAATTTTTTGTGAGAGTTTATGGCGGAGA
>JBDHTO010000073.1:0-5868 GCA_039808665.1 Alphaproteobacteria bacterium
ATGCTCTCTCTTTTGGCTGCGTCCTCTTTGGCTCTTGTTCTCACGGCGTGTGATAAACCTGCAGAAGGTGAAAAAGGCACAAAAACAGAGACATCCTCTGAAGCAAAAACAGAGACATCCTCTGAAGCAAAAGCAGAAACAGCAAAACCTGCTGAGAAAACAGCTGAAGCTGTAAAAGCTGAAGAGAAAAAGGCTGAGCCTGCGGCTGAGAAGAAAGAGGAGCCTAAAGTCCAAACTGGTGCTAACTTTAAACTCGAAGGGGCAGAGCCAACAGAGCCATCCCTTGTCACACTTGAAAAGTTGGACAAAAATTTGGTTGTTGCAAAAATTGAAGGGGATGCAATTACAGTTGCGGATCTTATTGAAGCGCTCAAAGCATCACCAGAGCAAATTAAAGCTCTTCCTCTTTCCAAAACATACATGGGACTTGTGAAAAGATTGCGTGATATGCGCGCACTTGTGCGTGCTGCTGAAAAAGCGGGAGCGGATAAGGATCCTGTCGTTCAAAAGAAGGTAAAAGAGGCTGTCGAAGCTGTAAAGGTTAAGCAGTTTGTTGATGAAAAAATCAACGCGAAAATTACACCTGAATACCTTAAAAAGCAATTCGATGAATTCATGAAGATTTACATGAAGGACGGAAAATCCGAGAAAGAATTCCGCTTGATGGTAGCTGTCGTGAAGGATCAAAAAGCCGCAGGTGATGTGATCTCTCGCGTGAAAAAGGGTGAAAAATTCGAAGATCTCGTAATGTCTGAATCCACAGATGAGAAGGTCAAAGAAACGAAGGGTGATCTTGGCTATATTCGCTTTAGCGATCTTCCAAAGGACCTTGCTGAAAAAGTTCAAAAGGCCGCGACAGGCGTGATCATCGATTCTCCAACAAAATTGGGTGAGGATAAGTGGGCTGTTTTCAAGAAAATGGACCAAAGAGATGTTCCTCCTCCCACATTTGAAGAAGTGGCTCCAGATCTTAAAAAGGTTGTCATGCCACAGTTCTTTGCTGAAGTTTTGAAAGATGTGCTCAAAGAGACAAAATCTGAGATCATTGACTACAAAACGGGTACACCTGTTGATGAAGCTGCAGAAGAAAAAAAGGCTGAAGAAGCCATGAAAGCTGCGAAAGCAGAAGCTGAAAAGAAAAAATAAGAATCGTTTCCGTAACGGAGCGTTTTTTATTCGATATTAAAACCGGGGTAATATAACCTCGGTTTTTTTTATGATGGGTCGTATCCAATCTTATAGTTTATGTCCCCAAGGCTTATCCTTATCTACATCGCTTGTATTTTCAATTTTCAACGGATGCAGCCATAGCACGATCGTCCCACCCTTGAGATTTAGGCGCGAGATCAGAAGGGGAAATTTATTTGGGTTTTTCTGGCTCTCTGGGGAAAAAGGCTGTGTATTTTGACAAAGGCGATCAAGATAACCATTTGTGATGATGATTTTCATATCCTTCGTTGCACATTTATTTTTAAGCCAAATTTTTGAGTGTTCTCTTGGATCTGCAATCAAAAGGATACCATTTTTATCAGTGAGATCATCGCTTTCCCATACTTTGACTTCATTGACGCCAAGATGCCTTTGCCACATGGCTTTTTCAAACCATCCTAAATGTTTTGAAACCTCAAGCTTTCCTTTGTGAAAGAAACCAATGCCCTTGGGCGATACAAGGATATCGGGTTGTCTTATCGTCAATGCAAGACAGCAAGCTATACTCATGGGGAAGATGCCAAAAAGCTTAAGCTTTCCTTTCCATAAACAGATCCAAAGGCCGCCAAAGGTAAAAAGAATGATAAAACTATCGGGGAGAGAGGGGACAAGGATTGCCGCACCCGGAAAAGACTGAACCCAAAATGCGATTGAACTGAGTGTTTTTATACTCCACGCAAAAAGATCAAAGCACCACTGTATTCCGCCGAATATCATGGAAAGTGTTGCAAGAAGTGCGCTTGGCATCACAAACAGACCTGTGAGGGGGATAGCTAAAAGATTACCAAGAAGAGCTTGGGCCGTTAAGCGATTGAACAAAGCCATAGTAAAGGGCGTTGTGGCAAGTGTAGCGATGACGGTGGAAAATATAATGCCTGTGACATAAACGATGAATTTTCTGTGCCATCCCCCATCCTTTGACCACAAATAAAGGGGCCGCCACCCCATGTCATAAAAGGCAATAAGTGCCGTAACAGCCGCAAAAGATAGTTGAAAACTTGCTGAGATGATCGCCTCTGGAGAAATAAGGAGAATGATAAAGGCTGCAATCGCAAGCACACGCATGGAGATAGGCCGTCTGTTCACCATAATGGCGATCATCGCGATACTGGTCATAATAAAGGCACGAATGGAAGGATATCCCATCCCTGAGATGAAAAGATAAGCGCAGGTGAATACAATACCAAAGAAAGCAGCCCATTTTTTGATAGGATATTTTTCAGTAATATACATGGAAAGAGCGAGTCCTCCGCGGACCATAAAAAAGACAAATCCCGCAATCAGGCTGAGGTGTAACCCTGAAATGGCAAGAATATGGGCAATTCCCGAATCTGCAAACGCTTGTCGTGTTGCAAAGGAAATCTTAGAGCGCTCACCTGTGACAAGGGCTGCGGCAATGGCACCCGATTCTCCTGGGATATGTGTGTAAAAGCGTTCAGTGATATTTCGCCTGATTCGAGCAAGTGAAGAATATTCATCCGTTTTTGTGACTTTATGGAGGGAGAGAAGCCTCCCTTGCGCGGAAATCCCCTCTAAATATGCCTTACGTCGTTGGTCTAGTCCCCCTGGAAAAATAGGCGGATGAAAGGGAAAGAGTGATACGTTTCCCTCAACATGGTCACCGATATGTGCAGAAGGTAATGGGGTCGTTTGAAAGGATACTTTGACTTTTTTGAGTGGGGTAGGGGGATTTTCGATGGCACCGATAACCCATTGCTGTCCTTGTTCTTTATCCAGGATATCGACAATGGTTCCACGAAGTGTAAAGGATGGGAGATTTTTTTGAAGGAGAGGGGTATCAAGAATCCCTACTTTAAGCGTCATAAGTAAATACCCAAGGATGAGATAAAGAAGGCCATAAAAAAAATAGCTTCGCATAAAAAACTTGTTGTAAATCAACCCGATAAGAACGCAAAGCAAGGGGGCGTAGGTCATATACATGGGAAAATGAGGGGCAATAAAATACATGCCCGCGCCCGTCCCAAGACAAACAGGCATCCAGAGAAAATATTCTCTGCTTGTTTGCTCCTTAAACAGATTGAGAAGGCGGTTGAGCATGGAAAAAAGCTTGAAAAAGTCCGGATAGAGCTATTTTGACAAGTAAATTTTGATCCTTCAAGGCTCTGAAATAGAGTGAGGAAATAGTAAGCCAGTTATTTCTTTATGAGTTTAGTCTTTATAGACGTAATTAAAGAATAATATAGCTGGCACCCCAGGTAAACCCAGCACCCATAGCGGGTGCCATAATTTTCATGCCGGATTTTAGTTGCCCCGATCGTTTGGCATGGTCGAAGGAAAGGGGAATGGTTGCAGCGGATGTGTTAGCCTGAAAAGCAATGGTGGAGATAACTTTCTCCGACGGAAGGTTAAGGCGTTCCCCAAGCGCATTCAAAATACGTTGATTCGCCTGATGCGGAATCATAAGATCAATATCAGAAAGGCTAATGCTATTGCGTTCACATACCTCAAGCACGACATTCGCCATTTTTTCAACAGCGTGCTTAAAAACGGTTTTACCGTCCATGGTCAAAGGCCCAAAAGCTTGGAGTCCAACGCCACCTTTTGTGCACAAAGCTTCCGCGCACCGTCCATCGGCATAAAGTTTTGTGTCAATAACCCCAATCTCTTCCTCGGTTTCTCTAGCCTCAAGAATAAATGCACCTGCGCCATCGCCAAAGAGGACGCACGTTGTACGATCTTTCCAATCAAGAATTCTGGACATGGTTTCTGCTCCAATGACGAGGGCGCGATTGGCTTGGCCGGATTGGATGAGTGTTGCCGCACTGTTCAGAGCATAAAGAAAACCACTACACACAGCCTGTACGTCAAAAGCCTGACAGGAAGGTATGTCAAGTTTAGCTTGGACAAGTGCTGCGGTTGATGGGAAAATAAGGTCCGGTGTTGTTGTTGCAAGAACAATAAGATCGATATCCTGTGCTGTGATTTTCGCATCTTCCATAGCCCGCTTTGCTGCTTGGACTGCGAGGTCGGATGTCATTTCATCATCGGCGGCAATATGGCGTTTTTCAATGCCCACGCGAGAACGAATCCACTCATCCGAAGTATCGATAATCGATTCAAGATCTTTGTTTGTAAGAAATTTTTTTGGAAGGTGTCCTCCCATTCCTGTGATCACCGCGCGCATCATGAAACAATCTCTCCCTATGTTTTCGGTGATTCAACAGATGGTGGGCCCGGCAGGACTCGAACCTGCGACAACTCCGTTATGAGCGGAGGGTTCTAACCAACTGAACTACAGGCCCAGCATGACACTATTGATGGCGAAAGCCTTGCTTAATGTCAAGATAATTTGATGTTTTTATCTGAGTAGAGGAGGGTAAATTTTCTAGGTTTGGGCAAAATTTTTAGTAAAGGGTAGTGGTGTTGATAAAGGTTGATACTGGGGAATGAATGCTGTGATGATTCATGAGATCTGAGTAAAAAGAGGGGATGGAGGGTGTGAGTGTGTTATCATCAAAGCTACTGTTTGAAGTATCGAGGGTAGGTTTAATAAATCTGAGTGGAATGGCAAAGGACTCTTCATCAATATCTGTAAGAACGGGAATGAGTGCCTGAGCAAGACCACATAAGCTGAGCGGTTTTGAGAGTGGGTGCAGATAAAGATCAAGTTGAAGGAATTTTTCCATATCAAGACCCTCAAAAATATTATCCAATAGGGTAGCTTTGGGAGTCTCATCCGTATTGTCGATATGAAATGCCTCTAATTTCTTTGTATCATGGAGATGCGAAACCTTCTCACGTAACTGAGAAACCGCCTTGAGACATTCAACAACATTGACAGTTGGATTTTTTCCATCCTGCTGCATGATAAAAATGGGAATAAAAGCGAGTTTATCAGAATAGAGCCTTAGTTCTTCAATGTGATAAGGCATGTCAATAAAAATAAGGCTTTTAGGTGCTTTGCATTGGCGCATCTCCATAACAAGTGTTCTCAGATTATCATGAAAATGAATATTTTCTGTCCCAATATGGGCAAATAGATAAGACAGAACCTTTCTTAGAAGGTTATTTTCTGTGATAACATGGATGGAGTAATCCTTTAGTAACTTCATAAAACAACCCTTGATTGTTTTTTGCAACTATTACGAGTATATACTTTTAAACATTAATAGAGCGTTAATAAAAAAATATCCTTAGCAATATGCTAAGGATAAATAGTTAATAATTAGTATTCTGTATTTCAATTTAATCAATAATTTAAATGATGCCGCGTTCCATCTGATCTCTCTCCATGGATTCAAAGAGGGCACTGAAATTTCCTTCGCCAAATCCGTCGTGTCCGAGACGCTCAATGATTTCAAAGAAAATAGGTCCAATAATCGGTTTTGTAAAAATCTGAAGGAGGAGATCTTTTTTATTTCCGTCAACTTCACCATCAATGAGGATGCTATTTTTCTTAAGGGTTTCAAGATCCAGGCCATGACCAGGAAGACGTTCATTGATAACCTGGTAATAGGTTGGGCTAATGGATTGAAAAGGAATATCATGGGCGCGAAGTTTTGTGATGCGATCATTGATGCTATCTGTCAAAAGCGCCACATGTTGAATACCTTCTCCCCTATACTCATCAAGATATTCAGCGATTTGGGAAATGCTGTCTTGTGATTCATTAATGGGGATACGAATTTTTCCACAAGG
>JBDHTO010000074.1:0-5810 GCA_039808665.1 Alphaproteobacteria bacterium
GTGGTGAACAACCAAGAAGATGTTAGTATCGAAGAACGCTATGCTTATCTTAGGCATGCTGCATCCTTGCGCTTGATTGAGGGAGAGGAATCATCTCAAGATATCTCTGATGATGAAGATTCTGTGGATGCGACACAAATCGCCCTCAGCGCAGAACGCATCCAAGACCTCACAGTTCGTGAGCAATTTGTCCTCACAATCACTGAAAATGGCTTTGGAAAAAGAAGCTCCGCTTATGAATATCGCACCATTCATCGTGGTGGCAGTGGTATCCGCAACATTTCGGTCACCAACAAAAATGGTCCTGTTGTTGCGTCTTTCCCCATCTCCAACACCGATGATATTATGCTTGTTACTAATCAAGGACAGATTATCCGCTGTCCGGTTCATGATATCCGTATTACAGGACGTAATGCTCAAGGTGTTATTGTTTTCAGAATCTCTGATAATGAAAAAGTCGTTGCGGTAAGCAAAATCCCAGCTTCAGAAAGCGATGAAGATCATGAGGATGAAAACGATAGCGGTGAGATCAGCGAAGAATAAGCTTAAAGATCACAATCATCTTGCATTTCAGGAGAGGCCTTAATAAAGGCCTCTTCTTCTAAGCAGCGCTCATAAATGGACATGAGCCTTGGGTAAGGTATCATGGAAAATTTAAAGCGCAGGGCGTTATAGATCTGAGGCACAAGACATACATCCACAAGGGTTGGAGAGTTATCCATCGCAAAGGGTGTTTTAAAAGATGAGAGATCCCTCTCCAGCACATCAAATCCCTCTTTGAGCCAATGATGATACCATCTTGTTTTGGCTTCATCAGAAATCTTAAGCTCATCTGAAAGGTATTTGAGGACGCGTAGGTTATTCAGAGGATGCATTTCGCACGCAATAAACTGTGCGATCTCCCTCGCCCTATACCGCATTAAATGATCCTTGGGATAAAGGGAGGGTTTTGAGTAAATCTCTTCCAAATAATCTAAAATTACAAGGGATTGAGACAATCCTATACGGCCATCTTTTAAAAAAGGAAGAAGTTTTTGGGAATTGGTCTCCTGAAAGGGACCTTGGGTCTGTGCCCCCGTTTTAAGATCAACCCCCAGAGAGGAGAAGGGAATGTGTTTTAAGTGAAGAGCAATACGAACGCGATAAGATGCAGATGAACGAAAGTAAGTATAAAGCTCAATCACAAAACCCCCTTATTTATCCTTAAAAATAGAGCTCAAAAGCTGTTCAACCTCTCTATCATCCCACATCATGCCGCCATTGACACGTCCAATTTCAACACCCTGCGCATTGAGGAAAATTGTTGTGGGAACTCCGCTTGCCTTAACATCGTTTGTAAATACTGCCGTGTGATCATAAGCCATATTAAGGCCAGACCATCCTTTTTCTTTAAGATGTTTTTGAACGGTGTTATAGGCTTCTTCCACTGTTTTTGCTGTATCCACACTCACAGCCAAGATATTATACTTACCCGCATTTTTCTTTGCAAACTTCACAAAAGAGGGCATCTCACTTGCACACGGACCACACCATGTGGCCCAAATATGAAGGATGGAAGGCTTTCCCTTCAAAGACTGAGCATTGGACTCTTCAAAAGATGCGCCCTTTTTAACCATAAACACAGAGGGTGAAAACTCTTCTTTTGTGTCGGAATCTTCATAGGAAATACCAAGTTTATATTGTTCAAAATCATCTTCCCCCATCGGCGGGTGAAACAGAAAAGATTTCCCCATGGTATAGAGTAAAAGCAGCACTGGAGGCACAAGCATACCAAGAATAAACTGTTTTTTCATAAACTTAGAATCCTTTATCGTCTTTCTTATTTTTTTATGTAATAGTTTTAAAAACGTTTTTCTATACTAATCCTTTGACAAATCATTTTTCAATGACGTCAAAATCTCCCCTACGATCTCTGATGCAAAATGATACCGCGGATGACGGATACTCAGGGTCACGGATGAAGCATTTTGAATTTTCTTTTTTTGCTCTTTTGAAAATCTGAAGTGTAAAAAATGAACAGCAGAGGCTTTTCCACTCTCATTCGTACGCTCCATATCATCCGTGGGGATCGCTTGAACATCTTCATCATCAAATGAAAGAAAGATTTGATTTTCAATATGTCCCAGTTGAGCGAGTGTTAAGCGCCGTCTTTCGAAATCGTCAATTTCTATCATCATCGTCGCAACCCACTCATCACCGTTTGGAATCAAAGGATTATAGGCATCCAATTCATCTTGAATCTGCTCATCTCCACCCTTTTCAATAAAAAGCATCTCTTGGATTTGCCAAATGAGTGTATCCTTATTTTCAAAATAAAAAGTTATATCCGGACCCACACTAAAACGGCGATTTTTTTTAAGCGTCATCACTTCATGACGACGTTTATTTCGGATCGCATCAAATTCTTCGTTAGAGACAAGATCTTTTTTTGTAATAGGGGCGTGTTTCATGAGTTCTCTTTCTCTAGGTCTATGAGCCCATAAGCATAGGCAAAAATTTCAAGGGGGTGGGCATGCTTAAATTGCGAAGGAACGTAGTTACCTTGCCTTTCCATACCCTGCTGAATGTGCATATCCGCCAAAGGACATTCAGACGCCACATAAGCGTTATTGTTTTTTATCGCTTGCTTAAAAACAGGGGTGCCGATCTTAAGAGCTGTCTCAAAATGATCCACCATCATCCCCCACGTTCCACCATGGCCCGAACACCGTTCAATCACCTCAATCTTTGTCTCTGGGATCAAACGCAAAAGTTCGGCGGCTTTTTGTCCAACATTTTGCGCACGACTATGACACGCAAGATGAAGCGTTATATCTTCACCAAGGGAAGATAAGCCAGGAATCATCCCTTTTTCCTTAAATAAAGTAACAAGATAGTCGCTGATATCCATTGTATGCTTTGAGACTTCCATCACCTCAACATCATGGGGAAGGATCAAGGGCCATTCTTGCTTCAACATCAATGTACAAGATGGAACAAGGGACAATATTTTATAACCTTTTCTTACCCACGGTAAAAAAGTCGCGGCAATCCTTTTTGCCCCTTCTGCAACTTTTTCAATACGACCTTCCTCCAAAAGGGGCATACCACAACATTCGGGATAAACAACTTCAGCATGAACACCGTTATGGGCTAAAATTTTATAAGCCGCTTGGGCAAGACTTGTCTTGTGATAATTTCCAAAGCACGTCGCGTAAAGGACAACTTTTTCCCCAAATCCCGGTGCTTTCTCGTTGGGAGAAAGGGGATGTTTCTTTGCCTGGGATACAAAGGTTCCTTTGCTAAACGGAGGGAGCGCCGCTTTATGGTGAATTTGTGTGGTTTTCTCAACCACTTTCCTTGATAAGGTATTTTCTTCCCGCATCACCCAGTTTGCCACGCCAGAGATTTTAGTCCCCAAAGAACCATTGCGGTCCACCTGCAACAACTGATCTTTTGCAAAAGAGGTTCCCTCTTTTTTATACTTCACCGCCTTGGCACGCAACATTAACCTTGGAAAATCAATATCAAAATCATGGGGTGGCACATAAGGACACTTATGAACAAAACACATATCACACAGGGTGCATGCATCTGTCACAGCCGAAAAACCCTTTGAATCAACAGAGTCCAGCTCTCCCGTTTTTGACTCATCCACAAGGTCAAAAAGCTTTGGGAAACTGTCACACAAATTGAAACACTTGCGGCACCCGTGGCAAATGTCAAAAACACGACGCATTTCCTCGTCAAGATTTTGCTCATCATAAAAATCTTCATCCTGCCAAGAAAGGGGATATCGTTGAAAGTGCTGTGGACGAGAATTTTGACTCATATAAATATGTTAAAGAAAAAAAGACTGGCCTCTCTTTATATCGCAAATGAATCACTCTGTCTCGTTGCTTAAAGAGAAAAATTTGTGTAGGTTTTCTCTGAAGAGTAAGGGGCAAATATCATTGACAAAAAAGGTTCGGATTATTATTGGAACACTTGCAGTGGGTGGGTGCGAACGCCATCTTAGCTATGTTTTGCCTAAGCTCAAAAAAAAGGGATGGGACCTTTCTGTGATCACACTCGGCGGCCCCAATCCTCTTGCTGAGGTTTTGGAAAAACAGGGCATCACGACGTCCCTTGGAAAGACGTGGTATAGCCCGAAAAAACTCCCCGCCCCCCTTCGTAAAATCTTTTTCATCACAATCAATACCCTCAGATTACTTTTTCATTTTCAAAAAGATCGCACCGCCATCAACCACTTTTTCCTTCCCCATGCTTATGTCTTAGGCGGATTAGTATCCTTTTTCACAAGGTACTCTGGCCCCCTTGTCATGAGCAGACGCAGCACCAACGATTATCAAAAAAAGCACCCCCTTTTGACAAAGGTTGAGCATTTTTTACATCAGAAAATGACCCGTGTTTTGGGCAATTCACAACGTGTATGTGATCAACTTCTTGAAGAAGGTGTCACACAAGATCAAATCGGTATTATTTATAACGGGATTGATACAAGCCCTTTTGAAAAAGCAATAAACAAAGAAGAAGCACGGGAGAAACTTCATCTTTCACAGGATAGCATCATCTTTACGATGGTGGCCAATCTCCTCCCCTACAAGGGGCACTCAGATCTTCTTCAGGCTTTTCACCTTATAAAAGACGAACTTTCAGAGCCTTGGAAACTTCTCCTTGTGGGACGAGATGATGGCATGAAGAAAAGCCTAGAAGATATAGTGAAAGCTTACGGCCTAGAGGAAAATGTTATCTTTACAGGACCTCAATCCGATCCGACACCATTATTGAAAATCAGTGATGTCTGCGTACTAAGCTCCCACGAGGAAGGATTTTCCAATAGCCTGCTTGAAGGAATGGCCGCAGGTCTTCCCATTGTTGCCACCGATGTGGGTGGAAACAAAGAAGCTGTTCTCCACAAGGAAACAGGGTTCATTGTTCCAAGACAAGAACCCACCCTCCTTTCAAAAGCTCTTTTAAGTATGGCAAAAGACAAGGATCTCAGAAAAACCATGGGAAAAAAAGGACAAAAAAGATTGCACGATCAATTCTCCCTCGATGCGTGCGTTGACAACTATCACAATTTTTATATGTCACTCTAAGGAAAAAAGATTATGTGCGGATTTTCTGGATTTTGGGATTTTCTTAAATCACGAACAGAGGAACAAAACCTACGCATCCTTAAAATGATGAACGACGCCATTGAATTTCGCGGACCCGATGGGGAAGGATACTTTACGGGTGAACAGGGAATTACCCTTGGCCATCGACGCCTTTCTATTCTTGACCTTTCCGAGTCTGGCGCTCAACCCATGGGTTCACAAAGTGATCGTTACACAATTATCTTTAATGGTGAGGTTTATAATGCCGACCGTCTGCGTCCAGAACTTGTTGAAAAAGGTTACACTTTTCATGGAACCTCTGACACAGAGGTTATGCTTGCCGCAATCGAGGCTTACGGACTTGAGAATGCCACAAAAAAATTTATCGGTATGTTTGCCTTTGCACTTTTTGACAAACGTGAAAATCTTCTCCATTTGGTGCGCGACCGCCTCGGGGTGAAACCTCTTTACTACGGCATTCAGGATCAGCATCTTTTCTTTGGATCCCAGCTCAAATCCTTTTACAAACATCCTGACTTTAAACCGTCTCTTAACCATAGCGCCCTCAGCACATACCTGTCTTATAACTATATCCCTTCCTCCACCTGTATTTTTAGAAGCGTCCATAAGGTTCAGCCAGGGGAAATTGTCACCATCAATGCTTCGAAAAATATCCACAAAACAACCTATTGGTCATTGGAAGAAACTCACAGTCAAGGACAACAAAAT
>JBDHTO010000075.1:0-5677 GCA_039808665.1 Alphaproteobacteria bacterium
AACCGCGAAGGGCTTTCATTAAACGAAGAGCTCATCAAACTTGCCTGTGAAATGACCCATGCTGTGGATTTGGATGATCTCTATGTGAATTTAGGGCAGGGAGGATACACGGCCCGTGATGTTGCTCACAACCTTAAGCATCGACTGAAGCAACAGGCAGAAATCTTAGAGCAAAAAGAAGCAACGTTAAGGGGTGAAGAAGTTGAAATTAAAACACCCAAGAAATCAAAAGACCCTAAAAAAGAAAAACAGCAAAATCTTTCGATTAAGGGATTAATCCCCGGTATGGCTCTTCATTACGCGGGATGCTGTCACCCTATCCCAGGAGATTATATTGTGGGGCTTGTGATTACAGGAAAGGGTGTGCACATCCACACAAAGGACTGTGATCAGGTTCACGCTTTTCGTGATCCTGATCGAATATTAGACCTGGAGTGGAATGAGAAAGCGGAAAATGATGCCCGCTTTACAGCGCGCTTGTTTATTACTTTTGTCAATAAAGCCGGTGCCCTTGCAACGATTACGACCATTATTTCGAAACAGGGTGGAAATATTGCGAACTTGAGAGTAAACCACCGTAGCAGTGAGTTTTGGGATATCTTTATTGATGTTGAAGTCAGAGACCAAGATCATCTTCATTCTATTATTGCGGGGCTTCGTACCTCATCGATTATTTCATCGGCGGAGCGTGGATGATGATTTTGGGGATTGGCACAGATTTAGTGGACTGTCGGAGGCTGATTCCTTTTTTATCGGAAGCATTGCGGCACAGGTTTTTGAAAAAATTTCTGACAAATCGTGAGATTGCCTATATCGAAGAAAAAGTAGGGGCTTTGCTGAAATTTAATGAAAAAAAATCGAAAGAAGAGCTTTTTGCCATTCAACTCGCCAAGTCATTCGCAGCAAAAGAAGCCTTTTCCAAGGCACTGGGGACAGGATTTCAAAAGGGGATGTACCTCAAAGATATTGAAGTTTCCCGAGATTTTTTGGGAAAACCGTTTTTAGAAATCACTGGGAAAAGTTTAGAAATTCTCCAAGGGAAGGTGGATTTAGGTAAAAAAGTGCATCTTCATCTTTCACTTTCTGATGAATACCCCTATGCTCAAGCACAAGTTATGATCGAAATTTGTTAGCCAAAGGACATTTAGGTATGGATGCGGAATTTAAAAGTAAAGCCAAGGACGAAGTGAAGGGGACGATCGTTGCGATTTTGATCGCCCTTGTGATTCGTACATTTTTATTTCAGCCTTTTACGATCCCCTCTGGATCCATGTATCCAACTTTGATGATTGGTGATTTTCTCTTTGCCAGCAAGTACCCTTATGGATATAGCTCGAAGTCTTTTCTCCTGGGTATTCCCAATTTTCAGGGAAGGGTATTTGAAGTGGGCAAGCCAAAGGTTGGGGAGATTGTCATCTTTAATAACCCCAAACAAACGCATATGGATTTTATTAAACGTTGTGTAGGTGCTTCTGGTGACAAAGTTCAAATGCGCGGAGGTTACCTTTATATCAATGGGGTGAAGTCTGAGGTGGAGTATGTGGATATGTATTCCTACACAGACCAATATGGCCGCGTAGAAGTTGCGAAACGTTATATGGAAACCATGCCAAACGGTGTAAAGCATTATATCCTTAAGAAGTTCGATTTTGGCACGGGTTCCCATGACAACACAGAAGAGTTTGTCGTGCCCGAGGGGCATTATTTCATGATGGGAGATAACCGTGATGGCTCCCAAGATAGTCGATTCCTGGACAAGGTTGGATATATACCATCCGCAAGCATTATTGGACGTGCAGAGCTTCTCTTCTTTTCAACAGAGGCAAAGCTTTATAAGCACGCAGAGTCAAAGTGGTATGATATTTCTGATATGCAGTTTGATCCTGTGTCCTGGTTCACAGGGCTACGCTTTAATCGCTTCTTCCAAATTATTCGCTAAATATAAAAACACGAAAGAAAAATACCTATGGCAAGCTATCAATACTCCTATGTGATTAAAGGTTTGGGCAAGACTTATCCCGGTGGAAAAACCGTTTTTAAGGATATCTGGCTCTCCTTTATCCCGGGCGCCAAAATCGGTGTGATTGGACCCAATGGTGCGGGTAAATCAACACTACTGAAAGTCATGGCGGGTGTTGAAAAGGAATTCATTGGAGAGGCCTGGGCTGCGGAGGGGATAAAGATAGGCTATCTCGCCCAAGAACCAGAGCTTGATACAACCCTCTCTGTTTTGGATAACGTGATGGAAGGTGTGCGTGAAACGAAGCAATTGCTTGCTGACTTTGATGCACTCAACGCACGCTTTGCCGAAGAAATGAGCGACGATGAAATGAATGATTTGCTTGCCAAGCAAGCGGATATGCAAGAAAGAATCGAAGCTTGCGATGCTTGGGATCTGGATCGAAAAGTTGCGATTGCGATGGATGCACTTCGTTGTCCTGCGGGAGATGCAGATATCTCCAAGCTTTCAGGAGGAGAGAAACGTCGTATTGCTTTGTGCCGTCTTCTTCTCTCGCAACCGGATATTCTTCTCCTTGATGAGCCAACAAACCATTTGGATGCAGAATCCGTGGCTTGGTTAGAGCGTTATCTTCAAGATTATAGGGGGACAGTCGTTCTTATTACCCACGATCGCTATTTCCTTGATAATGTGGTGGGATGGATTTTGGAGCTTGATCGCGGCGAAGGCTATCCTTTTGAAGGGAATTACAGTTCATGGCTTGAGCAAAAACAAAAACGTCTTGAACTTGAACAGAAACAAGAATCCAATCGACAAAAACAACTTGCCAGTGAACTTGAGTGGATTCGTCAATCACCCAAAGCACGCCAAAGCAAAAGCAAGGCGCGTATTGCTTCCTATGAGGAGCTTCTCAGCCGTTCCTATGATAAGGGTGTGGGAGATGGTCAGATCTTTATTCCACCAGGAGAAAGACTTGGTGAAAATGTGATTGAAGCAAAAGGAGTTTCCAAAGGGTTTGGTGATACTCTCTTGATTGATGATCTGAATTTCCGCTTGCCTAAAGGTGGTATTATTGGTGTGATTGGTCCCAACGGTGCGGGTAAATCGACACTCTTTAAGATGATTACAGGCGTTGAAAAACCAGATCAAGGTGAGCTTAACGTCGGTGAAAGCGTTGTTCTTGGCTTTGTTGATCAATCGAGAGAGAGCTTGGACGACAAAAAGACCGTATGGCAAGAAATTAGCAATGGTCTTGATATGATTCAGCTGGGTAAACGCGAGGTTTCAAGCCGCGCCTACTGCTCTTGGTTTAACTTCAAGGGATCGGATCAACAAAAATTTGTGACTCAACTTTCTGGTGGTGAGCGTAACCGCGTCCATCTTGCAAAAATTCTTAAATCGGGTGCGAACGTTTTACTTCTTGACGAACCGACAAACGACTTGGATGTGGAAACACTTCGTTCTCTCGAGGAAGCTCTTGTGGATTTTGCCGGGTGCGCCATTGTTGTTTCCCATGATCGTTTCTTTTTAGATCGTATTGCGACACATATTCTTGCGTTCGAAGGGGATAGCCACGTGGAGTGGTTTGAAGGAAACTTTCAGGCCTATGAAGAAGACAAACGCAGGCGCCTTGGGGATGTGGAACCAAAACCCATTAAGTATAAGCCACTGATGCGTGCCTAAAAGGCTTCTGTTTTAACGGAACCTTAATCTTTTTGAGCCATACTGAAAGTAAGGATGGCTTGAAGAAATTTTGACATGACCTCAGTAAAAAAGCCCAGTCATAGTGGTCGCAATCAAAGCTTTACCAGTGGTTACTTAACGGGGCAAGTTTTGGTATCGACTCCCGCCATGACCGATACGCGTTTTTTTCAAAGCGTTGTCTATGTTTGCGGGCATGATGACAATGGGGCCATGGGATTTATTATCAACAAACCTTTGCCGAGTATTTTATTTAGCGACCTTTTGAATCAGCTGAATATCAATCACCCCGTGCATTTGACGGAGCTTCCCATCTATTATGGTGGTCCTGTGGAAATCGGAAGGGGATTTGTTCTTCACAGTCCCGATTATACCCATTCCGCAACGGTAGGTATTAATCAGGATTTTTCCATTACAGCCACACTTGAAATCCTAAGAGATATTGCTCATAACCAAGGTCCCCATCAGTGTGCGTTGATGCTGGGGTATACAGGATGGTCGAGCGGCCAGCTTGAGGAGGAACTTCAGGAGAATCAATGGGTTGTCCTTAGCGGGGAAAAGGAATTTGTTTTTGACTCCCCTCCTGAGAATATGTGGATGGAAGCTTATGACCAGCTTGGAATTAACCCGGGGCATATGTCCATTGACAGCGGTCACGCGTGACTTTCCTCTGAATAACTCAAGAGAATTTGATTGGATTAATAAGGGAAATGGTGCCGTCGGAGAGGATTGAACTCTCGACCTCACCCTTACCAAGGGTGTGCACTACCACTGTGCTACGACGGCAATCTTGACGTCCACACTATGCCATAGGTATAGTTTCCCATCAAAGAAAAAATGATATATTTCTATGGCAACACAAACAAATCAAGACGCTCTTGCAAAAGCTCTTCGGGAAAATCTCTTAAAGCGCAAGGAAAAGAAGCGCGCAGTGCAGCAGGAGAAAATAGAGGAAGAAGATCCTTTTACCTCCGAGAAAAAAGATCCATCTACCTCTTCACAGGAAGAGAAGGCATAAAGAATCCCCTTGTGGTAGAGAGAGGGAATATCTGATGATGGGGATTCTCTTAGCATAAAGATGATAAGCTCCTTGCAATTTACCCGTGAATTCGCTATATGTATCCCAAGTTTCAAAATTTATTAGTCTTTTTGAGAGAATATTATGGCCGTTCCAAAGAAAAAAACATCTCAATCACGCAAAGGTATGCGTCGTTCACACCATGCGCTCAAGGTAACAGGATCTGGTGAGTGTTCAAATTGTGGTGCACGTAAGTTGCCGCACCACATTTGTGACTCCTGTGGTCATTACAAGGGTCGTCAGGTTTTTGCAAAAGCAGAAGCCGAAGCGGTTGCTGAGTAAATAAGGTCGTCGCCTCCCATGACAACGGTTATTGCACTGGATGCTATGGGTGGTGATCACGCACCCCTTGTTGTCTTGGCGGGAGCTGAGATCGTACTGCGAACACATTCAAGTGTTCGCTTTTTGCTTTTTGGGGATGAGGCTGTTTTAAATCAAGCCCTTAAAAACTATCCCCTTCTTTCCCGTGCGTGTGAGGTTATTCACGCCGGTGAGGCCATCACGAATTTCACAAAACCGTCTGCGGCCCTGCGTCAAGCGGCAAAATCGGGAATGGGACTTGCTATTCAAGCCGTTGCCGATAATCGTGCCCATGCAGTTATTTCTGCGGGGAATACGGGTGCTTTGATGGTTCTTTCAAAGATTTTTCTTAAAACTCTTGATGGGATTGATCGCCCGGCGATCGCTAAATCTATTCCGACACAAACAGGAAAAACTATCGTTCTCGATCTCGGGGCGAATGCGGAATGTCGTGCGGAGCACCTTGTTCAATTTGCTCTGATGGGGGAAGTCCTTGCAAAATCCTGTGGTATTGGGGGAGAAAACCCAACGCTTGGCCTTTTGAATATTGGATCCGAGGAATCAAAGGGGATTGCCGTTCTTCAAGCGGCTTTTGATAAACTCAAAAATCTTCCTAATTTCCATGGATTTGTCGAGGG
>JBDHTO010000076.1:0-5664 GCA_039808665.1 Alphaproteobacteria bacterium
TGATCCGAAATCTGAGCAAAGGCGTATTTTTGCCCTGTTTTGCTTGTTTTTTCTACTTTTGTGATAATGACGCCTATGAGGCGTAAAAACGTATTGTCCGGGGTCGATTCCAGCCGAGAAGAAGGTGTCGCGCCGATTTTCTCTAGGTTACTGTAAATATCCAAAGGGTGTGCCGAAAGATAAAACGAGAGGGCAGAAAATTCATGGGCCAGTTTTTCAAGAGGTCCCCATGGTTCTGCTTTTTCGAAAACAAATTGAGTTTTTTCTGTAGATCCCCCAAAAAGAGAGACTTGACGATTATCTCTTTCTTGATTCCTTTCTGAGGCAAAGCGAAGGATGTGTTCTAAATTCCACATAAGCTTTGCGCGATCTGGGTCAAGGGAGTCAAAACATCCCGCACCAATCAGGTGTTCAAGTTGACGTTTATTGAGAGCTTGAGAATCAAATCGCTCAACAAAGTCTTCCATACTTTTGAAGGTGCCACTTTTTTCCCGCTCATGGACAAGAGATTGCATGGCTGCTTCTCCCACATTTTTGAGGGCCGCAAGGCCATAGCGTACAGCACCACCTTCTACGGCAAAATGAGGGTAAGAGTTGTTAATATCAGGGGGGAGAAGTTGAATATGACTACGTGTCATATCCGAACGGAACATATTCAGTTTGTCCGTGTTGTGCATATCATAGGTCATGGACGCTGCGAAAAATTCCGCGGGGTGATTCGCTTTTAGGTAAGCTGTTTGATAAGCGAGAAGGGCATAGGGAGCCGAGTGGGATTTGTTAAATCCATAGCCTGCAAATTTGGCCATTTGATCAAAGATTTGGTGTGCAATCGATTCCTTGACACCGTATTCAATGGCGCCACTGACAAAGCGCTCTCTTTGGGCATCCATTTCTTCCTTAATCTTCTTACCCATTGCACGTCTTAGCAAATCCGCAGCACCCAGTGAGTATCCCCCGATTTTTTGCGCAATATGCATCACCTGTTCTTGATAGACCATGACACCATAGGAATCCTTCAAGATGGGCTCAAGATCTGGGTGAAGGTATGTCACTTCCTCTTCACCGTGTTTACAGGCCAAATACCTTGGAATATCGTCCATAGGGCCAGGACGAAAAAGAGCAACAAGGGCTACGATATCCTCAAATCGATCCGGTTTGAGCTTTCTCAACACCTCTCGCATACCGCCGCTTTCAAGCTGGAACACGCCTATCGTATCGATCCGTTGGAGCAGATCAAAAGTTTTAGAGTCGTCAAGGGGAATATCTTGAATCTGAATGGATACACCCTTGTGACGTACAAATTCACAGCATTTTTCAATAACGGTTAGTGTCTTCAGTCCCAAAAAGTCAAATTTCACAAGCCCCGCCATCTCTGCATATTTCATGCTGAACTGTGTTGCGGGCAGGGCCCCCGGTTCATCAACATAAAGGGGGACAAGCTCTTGGGTAGGGCGGTCCGCAATCACAATACCCGCGGCGTGTTTTGAGGCGTGGCGATAAAGCCCTTCAAGCTTGGAACCAAGCTCAATCAGTTCCTTGACAGTATCATCGCTTTGTTGTGCCTCTTTGAGGGCGGGTTCCATCACAAGAGCTTCTTCGAGTGTTATGGGATTTGCGGGGTTATTGGGGATAAGTTTTGTGATTTTATCCACTTGCCCATAAGGCATCTGAAGGACACGCCCGACATCTCGAAGTACAGCCCGTGCTTGGAGTTTTCCAAAGGTAATGATATGTGCAACGCGGTCGGAGCCATACTTCTCTTTGACATAATCGATGACTTCATCACGGCGATCCTGACAAAAATCCACATCAAAGTCCGGCATGGAAACACGCTCTGGATTCAAAAAACGCTCAAAAATAAGACCAAAACGAATGGGATCCATGTCCGTGATGGTCAGTGACCATGCCACAAGGGAGCCTGCTCCTGAACCACGTCCGGGTCCGACAGGAATACTTTTGGATTTTGCGTATTTAATAAAGTCCGCAACGATCAGGAAGTATCCAGAGAAACCCATGGTTTTGATGATGGATAATTCATACTCCAGGCGTTCGATATAATGAGGGGGGATCTCTTCTCCCAGGCGATCTTTGAGCCCTTCAAAAGCTTGTGTGCGAATTTCATCGTCTTCACTTTTTCCCTGGCAATCAAAGCTTGGGAGGATGGGTTTTCTTCCCCTTGGCATGAAGTGACAGCGTTTTGCAATCAGTGTCGTGTTGGAAAGTGCTTCCGGCAAGTCTGGAAACATGGCTTCCATGTCCTTCGATGACTTAAAATAATGCTCAGGTGTAACTTTGCGGCGATCTTCCTCATTCACATAACGACCTTCGGCAATGCATAAAAGGGCGTCATGAGCCTTGAACATGCTTTTTTCTTCAAAAAATACGTTATTGGTGGCAACGAGGGGGATGCCCAAACGATCCGCCGTATCCACCAGACTTTTATCTTTTTCAAGAGAGTGCGTTGTGGGAATGAATCGGTTGAGCTCAAGATAAAACCGATCCTTGAAAATGTCTTGATACTCTTGGATGTGCTTGGTCATCACCTCTTCCTTACCCAGAGAAAGAGCATGGTGAATATTTGATCCTTCGCCTCCGCTCAGGCAAAGGAGCCCACGAGACTGTTCTTTTATCTGTGACAGGGTGAGGTGAGGGGGCAGATTGTTTGTGGCGTGAATAAAACTTTGGCTAAGCAAAGCCATGAGATTTTGATAGCCTTCTTCATTTTGGCAAAGGAGGGAAAGGTCAAAAAACAACCCTTCTTTCCCAAACTCTCCTGGCTCATAGAGGCGAACTTGGCATCCAACAATAGGTTGTATACCATTATCTGCACACGCGGTTGCAAACTCAAGAGCACCAAACATGTTGTGGGTATCGGTCAGACCCACTGCCGGCATATCGTATTTTTGACACAACTTGGGAATACGCTTGACCTTCATTGCCCCCTCAAGGAGGGAGTAGGCAGAATGGAGCCTGAGATGAATAAATGAGGGGTTCACGCGCATTTAAAAAGATGGGGAAGTTGATTATTTGTACCAGGAAAGGTCAAAAATTCTCAAGGACGGATTTATAAAAAGAAAGAAGGAAAATCGTAATAAAATTGATCTGTAGTGGTAGGTATATATAGAAAAAAATCATAGAGTTAAAGAAATTGTTGTTTTTTTTAAGATTTTATTCATATATATTCTCTACACTTTATATAAAAGAGATGCCTGTAAATGTATTTAACGGTATCTAATGAAAATTTTTTGGAGAATTTCATGTTTGATAAAAAAAAACTTATGCTGTCTGTGAGTATGTTTTTGGTTTTGTCTCAAACTGTAAATGCATCAGATGGGCAAGGACTGTCTCTTTCTGAGCTGATGGCGAGAAGGCAAAACACCTCTTCATCAAGAGGGCACGTGACACCATCATCTAGATCCCAGGCTCCCTCGCGGAGCGTAGTTTTGCCCTCAACAACAGATGACGATCTTGACGCATTGCTCGCTTCGACGTCCACAGTAAAATCAAAAGCAAAGCCTAAGTCTAAGCAAACTCCTCCCTCGCGGAGCGTAGTTTTGCCCTCAACAACAGATGACGATCTTGACGCATTGCTCGCTTCGACGTCCACAGTAAAATCAAAAGCAAAGCCTAAGTCTAAGCAAACTCCTCCCTCGCGGAGCGTAGTTTTGCCCTCAACAACAGATGACGATCTTGACGCATTGCTCGCTTCGACGGCTTCCTCCTCAAAATTTAAGAAACCTTCTGTAACCAAAAAAGTACTGAAGAAAAAGGACTCAGGTAAAGGCTCTCCACCAGTAGAGTATACCTGGAGAGATATATCGAGACGATTGTCAGGTTCGCCACTTCTTGGTCTTGGGGAGGATACTTTAGGCCCGATCCTGCAAACATTTGGAAATATTTCTGATGATCTATGGGGGGCTCTCAAAAATCCTCAAGGGTTTATTGATGAGTTGAACGCTGCGGTGGGATACGATCCTTCTCTTAGATCTCCTCACAGAGGTCTTTATGCAAGTTGGGGGGAAGAGCAAAGAAGATATTATACAGGAGGAACGTGGCCCGTGCTAGGTACCTTCGAAGACAGTATGCTTCGTCTTCAGATGGGTAATCACGCATCTACGCATGATTTTACTCAAAATCGGATAACTTGGTTCCACAACATTATCACTCTTGTTGATACGTTTTTCTGGTCACGAGATCATGGCTTGTTGGATGAATATTTGGGTGAAGTTCTGTCGGGATCCGGTGGAGGCGACGGTCCATGTGGTCCGGGAAAAATGCGCTTTGTTGAGATGTGGCGTGAAGATCAAGAAAATCTTATCGATTTTAAGGGTGGAACCCCATCATCGGGTTCAGGAGTTAACCCCATTGTTAATGCAGCCACAAAAAATCTTAAACGTATGCTTACTCTTAGCGACGCTTCGGCCGGTATGGAGCTTTCTGTTGGTATGCCGGTGATTGTTAACGCTATTTTTCATAAATTAATGATGGAGCTGCTGAAGAAAGGGGAAGTTCCTGGAAAATACGGGTCTGTGGAGCTTCCGGATATTTTTCGCGCTAAGAAAACTGGTGTGAAAAAGGTAGATGATCCTATGAGTGTAGTAAAGGATGTGGGGGTTGCTAAACCCAGTATTTCAACGGGTACTCTTCTCATGGCTACCGAAGAGGGTGATTCGTGGATTAATGAGACCTCTTTTTCTCCTAAGCAGTTTCAGTATGCCTTTGAGGAAATTTGGGATCAGTATGCAGAAGGACTAGCTAATTCTTTTCAGGAGCTCGCTAGAAACCGCTTCACAGAGTTGGGTTGGGATACTTCTGGCCAGAGAAAACCGGCCGTTGATTTTAAATATCCTGTTTATGGTGGCTATGGCTATGGCTATGGCTATGGTGGTATTGGTGCGTCCACTGATAATCTTTGGTCAGGTTATACTGGAACTCTCCCCTTCTCCGGTATTACTATCCCCACAAATGGAGATAGACAAAATAGGCTAAAAAAAGAATTCGATAAATATGTTGTTGTAACTTTAAGCGGGCAACCTTTTCACGCTCACCATTTTGGTGCAATTATCGGAAGTTATTCGTCTTCTGTTGTTTTGGTCCTCAAAACGCAGCATACGATGATGGGGCAAAACGTTGGTACTTTAGGGTTCTCTCTGGATAAGGATATGACGAGGCTTGCAAATGCCGGTATATTATCTGCAATTAACATATATTTCCAAAGTAGCGACTACATAAAAGAGCAGTTAGAGACCATACGTTCATCTCTTTCAGCGAAGGGAGTTGATGTTGTTGATATTCCAGCGCCTGAGTATTAGTTTTTGAGTGTTAATTTTTAAGAAAAAAGCCCCCTTTTTGGGGGCTTTTTTTATGGGAGTGATGGAGAAAAATTGGTGCGGTGGGGAGCCTTCTTCCATTGGGTGCGCCCTTTTTAAGCTTAATCAAATGCTTATTCCTAAGGAAATACAGAGAATGTGGAGCAGTTCAGCCTGTGATGCAATTTTTATTGAATTCACCCTATAACTCTTTTTTCAGAGAATAAATTCAAGCAATACGTTGACTGTCCAAACGAAAGGACAGGGTATTTTGCTCCTGATGAACGTTAAGAGTAATGTTTTCTGCTTCGGCAAGTTGCAGAATATGAAAAAGGATGATCCCCGACTTAAAATG
>JBDHTO010000077.1:0-5603 GCA_039808665.1 Alphaproteobacteria bacterium
CGATAATAAAATTGTAGGCCGTGTAGGGTATACCGTATGCCAGATCGCAGAAAACAGAGATTTTACTTAACATCTCCCCTAAGATCCGCTAGCATGGCTCAATTCCAAAGATATCCAGATTTTTTTAATGAGAGGAATACTCATGAAAGCACGTCCTGTTGTGCATGAAGAATTGAATTCTACCCAAGTTGCTCAGGCTGTTGCTGAGCTCTTAAATGATAAAAAGGCAGAAGATATCGTCATCTTGGATATAAAATCAAAAGCAAGCTTCGCAGACTATATGGTCATCGCATCTGGAAACGTCTCAAGACAGGTCGTTGCCATGGCTGATTACGTTGCGCGCTTTGGAAAGGATCATCATCTTTCGCCCGTTATTGAGGGAACAGAGCTTGGTGATTGGGTTTTGGTTGATCTCGGCGATGTTGTCGTTCATCTTTTTAGGCCCGAAGTTCGTGAGCGTTATAGCCTAGAGAAAATGTGGAGCACATAAATTACTGCCTCTTTTCCAAAAACAACACTCATTGTCGTAGGCAAGCTCAAATCATCGCCAGAGCTTATACTTATCCAGGACTATCAAAAGCGTCTTGGCTCTCTTTTATCGATTCAAGAAATTAAACCCTCCTCTAAAGCCCAAGAGGGTTTATGTATTTTAGAATCTATTCTCCCGGGATCCTATGTTATCAGCTTAGATGAACGTGGTGAAAATATAAGCAGTCGCGTTTTTGCAGATGTTTTAGAAAGGGCAGCACTCTCTCACGGATCAGCAACATTCATCATTGGTGGTGCGGATGGTCTTGATCCAAAAGTCAGAGAAAAATCCCAAAAAATCATCTCCTTTGGAAAACTCACATGGCCCCACATGCTTGCCCGCGTTATGGCAACAGAGCAAATTTATCGTGCCTATTCCATTCTCTCAAATCACCCCTATCATCGGGATTAATACCCCCGGAAAGATTGAAAATTCCGCATCTTTCGTGTATGTGTTGAAGAAATAGATTTTTTTACACCCCTTATTTATCGGTATATTGCATGAAATCTTCATCCAGATTTACAGGACGTCGTGCTGCACGCTTTTTCGCTGTTCAGGCCCTTTATCAAAGCGAACACATAGATCAGCCTCTTACCCTTATGCTGGATCATTTCATCAAAGACCATCTTCATGACACTCAACATAGTACAGCGATTAAGCCAGACGAGCCCTTGTTCAATACACTGGTCCACGGCGTTACGGAACACAAAGAATCCATTGATCAAGCCGTAGAATCGATTCTTGCGGAAGGTTGGACACTCCAAAGGCTTGATGAAGTTGTTCTTGCCGTTCTTCGCCTTGGAGCCTTTGAGTGCCTTTACGCACTCGAGACCCCTCTTCCTGTCATTATCAATGAATACATTGAGGTTGCCAAATCTTTCTTTAGCTCAAATGAGGTCAATTTCATTCACGTCGCTATGGATAATTTAGGCAAAAAAAGACAAGTTTCCTAAGCAATCCACCGCCTTAGTAAATTCTTTACATTTATCCCCTAAACTCTGGGTAGATGTTAGCTTTCGTAACTTTTTCTTGAATATTTTTTGCCTTTTCACACTACTTCTCTGCTTAGCACAACCGATTTCTGCCGAAGAACACGGCGAAAGCGGTGGGGGCGGTAGCAGCAATAGCGGAGGAGAAGGTGGTGGAGAAGAAAAAAAAAGCAAAGGAGAAGAAAAAGAAGCACCTGGGTTTATAACGGTTGGCCCATTTATTGTAGGCATTATTAAAAATGATCAAGCCGTGGGTTATCTCAAACTTTCTGTCAAAGTTCATACAAAAGATCAAGCTTATGAAGAGACACTTAAGAATATGGGGCCACGCTTGAGAAGTGAGTACATCATCAATCTTTCAAGTGTGCTCAGCAATATTTGGATCACAGGGCTTAAGCCTGATCTCAAAAATATTAAAGAAATTCTTCAACTTATTACGAATCGCACACTTGGCAACGATAAAGTCGAAGCTGTTTTGGTTGAAAATTTTTATTTCACAGAGCAAGAAGCCCCAAGACTCTCAAAAACCGGGTAGCGTCAGCTCACCCTTGGGCTCAGTTAAAAAACGAATCCCCATGGATGCAGAGAAACACACAAACGTTGTTGTAACCACAGGAAAAAAAGAAATATCGATCTCTTGTGTCAAAAGCCGCCACAGGGGAACAAAGAAAAGCAGCGCCAAAATATGACCAAGGCCTACCTTCAAAAAAAGATGTTTGTTCATAATTTTTCCGCCGTGATAGGTACGAAAAAAGGATGAACTCGACAAAAGGCAAAGGGAAAAAATAAAAGCAACTTTGAAAATTTGCCGAACAGCAAGACCGACCTCAACATCATCCAAGATCGCAAGCGCAATAGAGAGAAAAACAAAAGCGGTAACAACCTCCACAATGACTGGAAGAAAACGCATCGCATCTTTTGAGACGTGAGTCACAGAATGAGCGACCTTGTTCTTAATTTTGTAAAGATCCTGTTTTTCCATAGTCACTCTCCCTTTGAAAAAGACAAACCGCCAGTATAAGTGTTGAAAGCCACCATGTTTGATAGGCTCCAACACTTAACCAAAAAACTACCATACTTGAAATAAAACATCCAAGTTTTAGGTCGCGTGCCCTACCCTCTGATTCCGATATCACACGATATGCGATAATACCGATGATCACCGCAATAAAAAATAATCCTATCGACCCCGTCTCATAACTCACATGCAATGGTAAGTTATGAGGGTGAAGTCCGAATTTTTCTCCGATAACCATCCCTTTTCCATGAAATATTTCAATCATGTCATCTGGAATATGTCGATAGGATCCGATTCCATGTCCAATAAAGGGGGATTCAAAAGATTTTTTTGCAACCTCTTTCCAAATGGCGAGACGATGAAGATAACTGATATCACTAAAATTTTGAAAGAGAGAGAGTTCCTTTCCATCTAACAAAAATACCTTGAAAAGAAACGGAGCCATCCATGTTAAAAACCCTGAAGTGATCGAAAAAAAGTAAATCGCAAAGGACGGAAAAAAGCGTGACATAACATACACCCCCTCTCCGAGAAGTGCCCCCAGTGTAAATGCAAGAATGGCTGAATCACTCTTCAAAAAGAAAATGACAAACGCACAAAAAATAAAAAGGGTGAAGCCAATACTTTTATTTTTCACAAAAGAAAAAAATGGCCACGCCATAACCGACAGGAACAAACCACACTGAATGTACATTTTTGATAGAGATCGATTCAGCATTTTGTGAAGTTTTTGATCCAGCACAATATCCACACAAAGAATGCCCAGAAGAATAAGCATCCCTAAAAAGAATGCTTTTTTCTGCTGGGTCGTGATCCTGCATGAAAGAGCGAAAAAGGCCACACCGCCCATAAAAAAGAGCTTTAAGATCTCTTGAATAACACCGTGAGAAAAAGCGCCAACACTCAAAAAACAAGCAAAAGCAAGGAAGGCGATATTGACATCTGTGTTGTTTTTGTAACGAAACTCAGAAGTTACCAGCACACATATAATCACACACGTTGTCAAAAGCTGTGGCGCAAAGAGAGAGACACAAGGAATAGAAAAAAGAATCACGCGCGCAACATAGTCTTTTATCTTTAAAAAAGATTCCCCCGTCACATCAATGCCCGCCTTCCATTTTCAAAATCTCTCGCCACTCTTCTTTTGTGACAGGCATGACGGAAAGACGGGACTGTTTTAAAAGAGCAAGGTTTTGAAGCAAAGGATTTTCCTTGATTAAAGAAAGCGTCACAGGATTTTGAAAAGTTTTTTCATACTCAACAGTAACACACCCAAAGGTTGGGTCTTCTGCTTCTGGTGCATAAAGTTCGACAACACGCATCATCCCCACAACAGCTGGAATTTTTGTCGATGAATGATAAAAAAAACACATATCACCCACGTCCATGGATTTCATGTTGTTACGCGCTTGATAATTACGCACACCATCCCAACGGGTTGTTTTATCTCGCGCTAAATCGTCAATGCTGTAACATGTTGGTTCAGATTTAAGCAACCAATACATCGCTAATCTCCAAAAATTCATGATCTGATGTTGGGCGACTTAAAAGATCAGAAATAGCAGATTCCGCAGGTTTCCCCGCGAGTACATCTGCAACGGCTTGACAAAGGGGCATTTCCACACCTTGGGTTTTTGCAAGTTCAACCAGTGTCGGCGCACTGAAATAACCTTCTGAAAGAGGGGATCCATCCTGAATAAGTTTTTGAACCGCTTCACCTTGTCCAAGCGCAAACCCAAGAGAATAATTTCGAGACTTTACACTTGTACATGTCAGCATCAAATCTCCCACCCCAGCAAGCCCCATAAATGTCGTAGAGTCTGCGCCCAATCGCACGCCAAGACGTGTCATTTCTGCAAGACCTCGTGTTACAACTGCTGCCTGAGTATTCATCCCCAAACCACGTCCTGCAACAATGCCACAACCAATGGCCAAAACGTTTTTAACAACGCCTGCCACTTGGCAACCTACAACATCCTGGCTTGGATAAGTCCGAAACAATCCGTGGTGAAAAAATGAACATGCCCTGCGCGCAATATCCAAATTATAACATGCGATGGATGTCGCCGTGGGAAGATCTTCAACAATTTCCGACGCAAAGTTAGGTCCCGCCAAAACGACACAAGGGTTGTGAATCGTCTCTTGGTGCATCAAATAAGGAAGTGAGGGCCCCCCTTTATCACTCACCATTCCCTTGCTTGTCAGGATCACAGGTGTTTGAGAGGGAAGAATATCCTTTAATTGGTGAAGGACACCTGCAAGAGCTCCCGCAGGCACAGCAACCATCACAGCATCCAAATCTTTGACTGTGTTCATCTCGGTTGTTGCATGAATTTTTGAAGGAAAAACAAAGTTCGGAAAATAAGCTTTGTTTGTACGATGCGTTTCAATTTCCTCTGCTTGATCTTTTGATAAGGTTACGAGAGTGACATGTGTCCCTGCACGCAAGGCCGTTGACGCCATTGCTGTTCCAAAAGAACCCGCACCGATAATACCAAGTGTTTTCGCTGTCAAAAGTTGCCTCTATTTATTTTTATGAAAGCGGCCATCTGGGGCGTGGCTCAAAAAGCAAATCTCCCGAGAGACCCGCATTCATTTTCTCAATTCCTACCCACGCTATCATAGCGCCATTGTCCGTGCAAAGAGAAATAGGCGGAGCAATAAGTGTTAAACCACGAGACTCGATAAGGCGCGTTAGCCCCTGCTTGATGTACTGATTCGCAGCCACTCCCCCCGCAAGAACAAAAGATGTTAGATTGTTCGAACACATATCAAGCGCATGTTTTGTGCGGTCCAAAAGAACATCCAACACAGCTTGTTGAAAACTTGCAGCAATATCTTCTTTTCGAGATTCTGGGAATTTTCCTATGAACTGACGCACCGCTGTTTTGAGTCCAGAAAATGAGAAATCACATCCTGGCGTTCGTATCAATGGCCTTGGAAAGGAAATGGATTTTGGATCACCACTCATAGCGAGCTTTTCAATCTTTGGTCCACCCGGATAATCAAGATCAAGCATACTCGCAACTTTATCAAACGCCTCTCCCAAGGCATCATCCATGGTTTG
>JBDHTO010000078.1:0-5504 GCA_039808665.1 Alphaproteobacteria bacterium
CCCTGATAAATGATGTGTGCTTTTTTAAGCCTTGAAAAATCAAGATCATCCACACCATAAAGATAAAGTACTTTGATACGTCCTGCTTCAACATGGGCGTAAAGTGTTTCGAGATTTTCATCACTCTTTGCGGGTAAATAACCAAGATCCAGCGCACCCGTTGTCCCCGCTTGTGTATGTAGAATATTCAGGCCATTCCAATCCTTGCGAATCACGTTGTTGCTGAGAGAAAAATCTTTGATAAGGGCGAGAATTTTATCTGAATCGGGATGAATAAGCGCCGCTTCACCCACAATCACCATGGGATTTTTTGCACTCACTAAAGCCTTTGTCATAGGGTGTTTAGAATCCCTAAGAAACTCAAGATCAACCGGTTTATCTCCTAAATATTCATAAGGATAGGTAAGGTCAATTTGTTCACCGACAAGGGCAGCACGAAGGCCGTGATTCAAATACCTTTTGCGCAAACGTGCATTCACAAGCGTTGCATCAATGCGTGGATTTGCGCCGACAATAAGGCATACATCCACCTGTTCAATTCCAGCAATCGTTGCATTAAAAAGATAATCCTCTCGCACGACAGGTGCCAATTTTGACCCTTGTGTCCGGCATTCAAAATGCTCGACCCCATGACCCTGCATTAATTTTTTTAAAGCGTATAAACCATCCACGTCGGCAAGGGGGCCCGAAAGAACTGCAATCTCATCGGGTTTATGGGAGGTTAAAAGATGAGTCACAGCCCTTAATGCATCTGCCCAAGAGGTTTCTGTAAGTTTTCCCTTTTCACGAAGATAAGGTCTGTCTAAGCGTTGGTATTTCAATCCGTCATAGGCAAAGCGTGTGCGATCACTAATCCAATCTTCATTAATATCGTCACAACCACGGGGAAGAATGCGCATAATCTCAAAGGATCCACGTGTATCAAGGCGAATATGAGACCCCACACCATCCATCACATCAATGGTTGGTGTTTTTGTCAGCTCCCACGGGCGTCCGTGAAAAGCATAAGGTTTATTCGTAAGAGCACCCACAGGACACACATCCACAAGGTTACCTGAAAGTTCAGAAGTAATAGCTCCCTCAAGAAGAGTCGTAATTTCCATATGCTCTCCCCGATTCACCGCCGCAAGTTCATCAGTTCCTGCAATCTCATGGGCAAAACGTACACACCTTGTACAGTGGATACAGCGCGTCATAATGGTTTTAATGAGTGGGCCCATATTTTTATCGGTCACAGCGCGCTTATTGAGATCGAATCGACTGCTGCCACAACCATAACTAACGGTAATATCTTGAAGGTCACACTCTCCCCCCTGATCACAAATAGGGCAGTCCAGGGGATGATTAATGAGGAGAAGCTCAAGCACACCCTCACGTGCTTTTTTGACCATATCGGTTTTTGTTTTGACAACCATACCCTCAGCTGCGGGCATAGCACAACTCGCCACAGGCTTTGGAGATTTTTCAACCTCAACAAGGCACATTCGGCAATTTCCCGCGATAGAAAGTTTGGGATGATAACAAAACACAGGAACTTCAACACCCGCTTTTTCACACGCCTGAAACACTGTGGAGCCATCTTCAACTTCAACGATTTTGTCATCAACAGTAAGCTTGATCATGCCCTTGCCTCCTGCGTATCTTCCTGTGCATCTGTTGAAAGACGCGCTTCAACCTCTCCCCTAAAGTGCTTCATCAAGCCCTGAATTGGCCAAGCCGCAGCATCACCCAGGGCGCAAATTGTATGTCCTTCTACCTGCTTTGTAACCTGGAGTAAAAGATCAATATCTTTCGACGTGCCAATGCCACGTTCCAAGTTTTTCATCATACGCCACATCCAACCTGTTCCCTCACGGCACGGTGTACACTGACCACAGCTTTCATGCATATAAAATTTCGAAAGACGTGCAATCGCCTTCACAAGGTCTGTGGATTGATCCATCACAATCACACCCGCTGTGCCAAGGCCTGTGCCTTGTTCTCTGAGGCTATCAAAATCCATATTTATAGTTGCACATATATTTTTGGGAAGCATGGGTACAGAGGACCCCCCTGGAATCACTGCTTTAAGATTATCCCAACCACCTCGGACACCGCCTGCGTGCTTTTCAATAAGCTCTTTAAGGGGAATTCCCATTTCTTCTTCAACATTACAAGGCTTATTTACATGTCCAGAGATACAAAAGATTTTTGTTCCCGTGTTATTAGGTTTACCAAGACTTGCAAACCAACCGGCCCCCCGGCGCAAAATCGTTGGAACAACTGCAATGGTTTCTACGTTATTCACAATGGTCGGACAGCCATAAAGCCCAATAATCGCAGGGAATGGCGGCTTAAGACGTGGCATTCCCTTCCGCCCCTCAAGGCTTTCAAGAAGTGCTGATTCTTCTCCACAAATGTAAGCACCTGCCCCTCTATGGACAAAAAGATCAAAGTCATATCCCGATTTACAGGCATTTTTTCCAAGCAACCCTGCTTCATAGGCCTCATCAATGGCGCGCTGCAGGTTCATAGCCTCGTTATAAAACTCCCCACGCACGTAGATATAGGCAGCATGAGCACCAATGGCAAAACCAGAAATCAAAGCCCCTTCAACAAGTTTATGGGGCTCAAACCGAAGAATGTCGCGATCCTTACACGTCCCCGGCTCACTTTCATCAGCATTAATCACAAGGTAATGGGGCTTATCGTCACCCTTTGGCATAAAAGACCATTTCATCCCCGTACTAAAACCAGCACCGCCACGACCACGAAGACCAGAGGATTTGACCTCTTCAATAATTTTTTCTTGTCCCAAGGCCAAGATTTTCTTTGTACTGTCCCAATCCCCACGTTTTTGAGATGCAGAAAGTGTCCAAGGAGCTTCTCCATAAAGATTGGTGAAGATGCGATCTTTATTTTGCAGCATCTTTGCCTCCCCGTGGTTTTTTGACCATTTTTTCAGTGGCCGCGAAAAGATTAGGCTTATCCTCAAAAGGTGCCGCAGATGTCCGTCCTTTTGCAGAAAGGGGTTTGGGCATTTTCCCTGCTTTACATTGATCTAAAATCGCCAAAAGCGCAGGTGCATCAAGATCCTCAAACAAATCATCATTAATTTGAACAACCGGCGCATTCACACACGCCCCTAAACACTCCACTTCCTCAATACTGAAAAGGCCATCTTTTGTGACTTCTTTATCTCCCACACCAAGATGTTTGTGACATGCTTCCTTTAGACCCTCTGCACCACGCAACATACAAGGTGTGGTACCACACACTTGAACATTGTATTTTCCAACGGGTTTTAGGTGGAACATGGTGTAAAAACTTGCAACCTCATAAACCTTAAGCGTTGCAATACCAATTACTTCCGCGACCGCCTCAAGTGCTGGCATGGAAAGCCATCCACCATTTTGGCGCTGAGCGATATCCAAAAGTGGCAAAAGCGCACTTTGACGACGATCCTTTGGATATTTTCCAAGATACTTTTCAATCTGTTTTTGATTTTCTTTTGTAAAGGAAAAGCTCATCGATCAATCTCACCAAAAACAATATCCATAGACCCCACAATCGCCGTAATATCCGCAAGGAGGTGCCCCTTACTCATCCAATCTGTCGCTTGGAGAAATGCAAAACCCGGGGCACGGATTTTACACTTATAGGGCTTATTGGAACCGTCTGAAATCAGATAAACACCAAACTCCCCTTTGGGTGCCTCAACAGCAGCATAAACCTCCCCCGCTGGAACATGAAAACCTTCTGTATAGAGTTTGAAATGATGAATCAGCGCCTCCATGGAGTGTTTCATCTCTGCTCGTGTGGGTGGGGTAATCTTTTTATTTGCAGCATGGACAGGGCCTTTTGGCATTTTTTCGATGCACTGTTTACAAAGCTTTATCGACTCTCGCATCTCCGCCATGCGCACAAGATACCGGTCATAACAATCCCCATGAAGACCGATCGGAATATCAAAGTCCAATTCTTCATAGACTTCGTAAGGCTGAGCCTTCCGCAGATCCCAGGCAACACCACTTCCACGCAACATGGGACCTGTAAATCCCCACTCTACTGCCTCATCCCTGGACACAACACCAATATCCACTGTGCGTTGTTTGAAAATACGATTTTCCGTGACCAAAGTTTCGATATCATCCAAAACATTTGGAAAAGTTTCACAAAAATGTGCGATATCTTCGAGCAATCCATCGGGCAAATCTTGGTGGACTCCCCCCGGGCGAAAATAGGCCGCATGAAGTCGTGCTCCACAAACACGCTCATAAAAAGCCATGATTTTTTCACGCTCTTCAAATGCCCAAAGGAAAGGCGTCAAACCACCTACATCAATGATAAACGTTGTAACATTAAGGAGGTGATTTGCAATGCGAGAGAGTTCGCTATAAAGAACTCGAATATACTGCGCACGCTTTGGAACAGTCACATCCAAAAGTTTTTCAATCCCAAGAACAAACGCATGTTCCTGATTCATAGGCGCAACATAGTCAAGGCGGTCAAAATAAGGAATGGCCTGAAGATATGTTTTATGCTCAATAAGCTTTTCCGTACCGCGATGCAAAAATCCAATATGAGGATCGGCACGCTCAACAACCTCTCCATCAAGCTCAAGAATAAGACGAAGCACACCATGAGTTGCAGGATGTTGAGGACCAAAGTTAATGGTATAAGTTTGTTTCTCAGCATTGACTGTCACGCAGCACCTCCCGAGTTTTTTGCTTTTTCATCCCCCGGAAGGGTGGGATTACCACGCACACTTGTATCCATCATACCCTCCCACGGGCTGACATAGTCAAAGGAGCGATAGGCTTGTGTTAACTGAACTGGCTCATACACAACACGCTTTAAGAGATCGTCGTAGCGCACTTCCACATATCCTGTGAGGGGGAAATCTTTTCGCAGAGGATAGCCATCAAAATTGTAATCCGTGAGAATACGACGAAGGTCAGAGTGCCCTTCAAACACAATGCCATACATGTCAAACGCTTCTCGTTCATACCAGTTTGCACAGGCAAAAACAGACATAATTGAGGAGATATTTTCCTTTTCCTTAAGCTCCACTTTAAGGCGAATCCGCTTATTATAGGTCATACTCAAAAGGTGATAGACTACGTGAAATCGCTTCTCTTTTTCTGGAAAGTCCACAACGGTAAGATCGATGAGCTGATTAAAAAGACAGCTTTTATGATCCCGAATAAGGGTTATAGCACGCAGAAAGGATGATTTATCCAAAACACAAACATATTCACCCTTTTCAAAAGAGCAATGCCTTGTTGCCTCTCCCAAAAGGTTCGAGACTTTCTCAAAAAAAGTAATATCGTCTTGAGCTCTCATACAACAGAACCCCGATCGATTATCGTTTTGTTTTGAATTTTGTGCTTCAGCAGTAGCATTCCGTACAGCAAAGCCTCTGCCGTAGGAGGGCACCCCGGCACATACACATCAACAGGAACGATACGGTCACAACCACGCACCACGGAGTAGGAATAATGATAGTAGCCCCCTCCATTCGC
>JBDHTO010000079.1:0-5464 GCA_039808665.1 Alphaproteobacteria bacterium
CATCCAAGAAAGGTGACGCAGATCAGAAGGAACTCACAAAAATTAATCATATTGTCACAGGCTTTGAGCGCAAAAACAAAGTGGGATCCCCCAATCGACATAAAAAGCTTCCGAGTCTTATTGCCCTCTTAAAAAAGGAAGAAACCGCTGCACAAAAAGCGGGGGATAAAAAATCCCAAAGTGCCGCGGGTAAAGCCATTGCGAAATATACCAAAGAAGAAAAATCAAGTGCAGGCCACACTGCTGGCCATGGCGGAGCGGCATCCAAGAAGGGTGATGCAGACCAGAAAGAGCTCACAAAAATTGAGCATATTATCCATGGGTTTGAAAATAAAAACAAAGTGGGATCCCCCAATCGACATAAAAAGCTTCCGAGTCTTATTGCTCTCTTAAAAAAGGAAGCGGCTATTGCCCAGAAAGAGGGGGATCGGAAATCCCAAAGTGCCGCGGGTAAAGCCATTGCGAAATATATCAAAGAAGAAAAAGCAGGGGGCGGCAAAGATAAGGGTAAATCGAAAGATAAGCCTAAGGTCGGCAAAGATAAGAAAGTCAAAAAGGATAATCCCAATAAAAGCAAGGGGAAGGATAAGTCTAAAGACAAGGGAAAGTCCAAAAATAAGTAAAAGTACTAAATTGACTTATTTCTTGGTCTTAAAAAGAACCCGCCATGTTGGTGGGTTTTTTTATGAGATTAACTGAATATTAATCATAATTTGTTTAAATAAAATAAGGTTGATATAATTTTCCGATAGGTATTGTTATGAAAAAATCAAAATTTACATCTATTTTTGCTCTTGCATTTTTACTCGGTGCTGCGAGTATTCCCTTTCACGCGATGGTTGCTTCTCAGGTTCATGCTGCGGATTATGATGACGACGAGGAGTATGACGATGAGGGGTACGATGATGAAGATGAAGGTCAAAGTGATGAAGAGGATGATGCCGGATCGGACGATGAAGATGATGACGGTGAGGATAGCTCTGACGATGATTTTAGCGATGAACAGGAAGAGGATGATCAGGAATTTGATGGCGATGACAACGATGGAGGTGGTGCGCAGGGTGATCTCCTCGGTGAGGCGGAAGGTAAATACGCTGATGCAGAAGATGCTATGGCAAATAAGGATTTTGCTACTGCAACAGAAGATCTTAATGAGGCAGAAGATATTCTCAACGAAGCTGAAGATGATGGAGAAGACATCGATGCCATTAATGACTTAAGGGATGAGATTGATGCACTTAGGGGTAACATGCGTCAGCATCAAACTTCTGCACAGGTTGGAAAAGTTGTCTCATCGGGAGTGAAGGCGGCTCATGGACTTTTCCATAGTTTGAAAGGAAAATTTCAAGCCCACCAAGCAAAGAAAGCCGAAACAAAGGCCAATAAAATGCAGGCTGCAGCAGATGCAGAGCTCCGTGATTCAGAGCATCATCTCGTCTTAGCGTTTGAAAAAGACCGTCGCAGTTTTCAGAAAAATCCAGAATTGCATCTTACAAAATTAAAAGCACTTCTAGCGACCTTGAAGAAAGATTTAGGTCTTGCGAAAAAGGCAAAAGACCTTGATGAGGAAGCAGATATTAACAGGGACATCAAAAAGTATACGGCAGAGCAGAAAGAAGTCCAAATGGCGGCTAAGTCGGCGAAGAAATCTTCTGGGGGCGGGGGCGGTCTTTTTGGACGTAAGAAGAAGACGACCGATGCGGCACAACATGAGGAAACTTCTGCAAAAGGTAGTAGCCGCTCCTCCAGTCGTGGCGGAAAAAATACCAAAAAAGAAGATGAAACCCCAGCAAAGGGGAGCAAGTCATCCTCCAGCCGCGGTTCAAAAAAGGGTTCAGGATCATCAGACCATGCGGATGCAAAGGCAAAAGGTAGTAGCCGTTCCTCCAGTCGCGGTGGAAAAAATGATGAAAAAGAAGATCATGCTTCCCAACAAAAAGGTGGTAAGACTTCAGGAAGTAAGACGTCAGGAAGTAAATCCTCAAAAAGTAAGACATCAGGAAGTAAATCTTCTTCTTCAAAAAAACCCTCATCATCGAAGAGTAAATCATCTTCAGGAGGTAAATCCTCAAAAAGTAAGACTTCTTCTTCAAGCTCAAAGAAAAAATCTAAATAAACAATATTTTTTGTGTAGCCCCACCTGTTTTGGTGGGGTTTTTTCTTCCAAAAATACCGTGTAGACTGGATCCATGACGAAAGATGCGCTTTATTTTTATCGTTTTTATCGATCTCCCCTCGGTCAGGAGGTTATGAGGGTTTTGAAGCCAAAAATCATGGAATATGTGAAACCCTCTCATAAAACCCTCTGTTTAGGGTATGGTTTTGATTATGACGACGGTGCGTCATTTTTTCATGCACCCCTTGAGCATATGGGGGTATTGCAGCAGCATGGGCAATCTCACCGAGTGGCTCTTGTGGATGAACAAAGGTTTCCTTTTCAAGACGATGCTTTTGATCAATGTCTTTTGATTCATGCCTTAGAGCATACATCCTCCCAGAAAAAATTTTTGCGGGAAGTTTGGCGCGTCCTGCGCCCGGGGGGGCATCTTGTTCTTGTGGTTCCCAATCGTCGTGGGCTTTGGGCACGCTTTGATAATAATCCCTTTGGGCATGGTCAGCCCTATACAAAAGATCAGGCCTTAGGTCTGTTAGAATCGTGTCTTTTTCATTTCTTGTCCCACAAGCGTGCTTTGTTTCATCCCCCGGTTTCACCTTTGGGTAAATCATTTGAGTATGCAGAGAATTTTTTTTACTGGATTTTTGCCAAGTTTTCTGGGGCCATCGTGATCGACGCGGAAAAGCAGGTGTATTGTCCCTTGATTAAGGGGAAACGTCAAACGGTGATGCAAGTCGGCCTTGTGGGTGACTAAATCATTTCATGTGCACATAACTTCCCGGTGCAGGGAGAAGCCCTTTGACGGATTTTACTGGGCGTGCTTTGACTTTTTCTGTCGATTTTTTGGAAAGCCATTTCTTCCAGGCGGTCCACCATGATCCCTTAAAAGAAGGTGCTGAAACAAGCCATTCATCAGGAGACATATGGGGATCTGTGTGCTTTTGGTGAAGCATGCGATATTCGGCCTTGGGGTGACCGATTCGGCTTATGATACCCACGTTGTGACCACCGCTTGCGAGGATAAAATCAATGTCGGAATCGATCTCCATATGGATTTTGTAAACGGATTTCCAGGGGGAGATGTGATCTTTTTCTGTGCCGACACAAAAAATAGGAATGCGAATATTTTGCAAGAGAATGGGGTGTCCTTCGATTGTAAATCGCCCTTCGGTGAGGTCATTATTCAAGTATAGCTTGCGTAAATACTCCGTGTGCATGCGATAGGGAAGTCGTGTGCTGTCCCTGTTCCATGCCATAAAATCATTCACAGCGATGCGGTTGCCAAGCATATATTGCTCTACAATTTGTGACCAAATAAGATCATGAGAGCGTAGCATGTTAAAGGCACCCGTCATTTGAGAGGCATCAAAGTAGCCCTTTTCTGCCATCATATCTTCGAGGTACGTTAGCTGCGCCTCATCAATAAAGAAAAGAAGCTCACCAGCCTCTGTGAAATCTGTTTGCGCCGCAAGAAGTGTGAGTGTGGCAAGACGATGATCTTGATGTTTGGCCATATCCGCGGCGGTAATGGTAAGGAGTGTTCCTCCCAAACAATATCCGGCAGCATGAATTTTAGTGTGTGGAATAATTTTTTCAATTTCACCAAGTGCAGCTTTCACGCCAAGGTTCATGTAATCTTCAAATCCTAGGTGTTTATCCTCCTTGGAGGGGTTTTTCCAAGAAATCATAAAAACGGTGTGTCCGGCCTCAAGCATAAACTTGACAAGAGAATTTCCAGGAGACAGGTCTAAAATGTAATATTTCATGATCCAAGCGGGGACGAACAAAAGCGGTTCCTTGTGAACATCTTCTGTGAGAGGGGAGTATTGAATAAGCTCAATCAACTCATTTTGAAAAACAACCCGCCCTTTTGATGTGGCGAGATTAATACCAACTTGAAATGCTTCTGTGCCAAAGGCGGGCTCTTTCATGTGATGTCGCGTGATATCTTCTATGAGGTTGTGAAATCCCCTGATGAAGTTCATGCCCTTTTCTTCACGTGTTTTTTCAAGGATTACGGGGTTCGTTTGTGGAAAATTAAGGGGTGAAAATGTGTCCAGGATTTGCCGCGTCATAAAGGGTAGAATATCACTGTGGTGTGCTGTCATGCCGCGTACATCGGATGTGGCTTCCATCCACCAATTTTGAAGGAGAAGAGATGCCTGTTGATAGAGGTTAAAGGGCGGTTTTTTCCAGGCTTCATCCCTATATCGTCGATCGGTAGCGATGGGAACAGCGCATTTTTCGGGGTTTGTTTGACAGTCTGCATTTGTGGCGTATTCAGCAAATTGTTGGAGTTTTTGAAGGGCGCTGTAAGTAAGCTCTATTTGACGTCCGGGGGAGTAGGTTAGGTTCATAATCCAGTCAACATAGGTGTTGATAAGTGCTGGGGGTGCAAAAAACAATGTTTGTGCGATATGGGCGTGAAGTTTTTGATCGATTTGACCCAATGTATGTATGGACTTTGATTGATTTTCCTCGATCACACGCTTTTTACCTCGTGCAAGAGGTGTTTTAAAGGAGTGTTGTTCTTGATGGGTTTGTATCGCCATTGTTTCCCGGGGTGTTAACGCAGTCATATATCAGTCTAACCCAAAAAAGTTAAAGAAGAGTAAGTCCTTATCTTGATCTAAAAAATTAACCCTTTTTTAACTTTTCCACCGTTTTTGTGGATAACTTTGTGAATAACCTGTGAAGGAGGGGAAAGGTGTAACGAAAATGGGACTTGGGCACAGGTGTGCTGTATTTTTAAGCACGATAGGTGAAGCCCTTTATTTTGCTTGCTTAGTTATCTAAAATTTTCAAAACGCAATCATCTTTTTTGTAAAAAGAGAAGAAAAAATTGTTGACACCGGGAAACCTTAAAATTGTGGATAAAGGTCGGTGATCAATGTGTCGAAAAATATAGGAAATAGTTTTCTTAAGAATATTTTTGTCATTGTTTAAAAAAATTAGTGTAAGCAAGTGTTCTGGATGATATAACCCATTCTTTTTTTGAATATTTATCAATAGATATTTTATATTTATTTTTAATATTAATAAATTATTAATCATTTAGATTTATATAATTAATGGTAATTTATTGTTGATTTTGACTCGAAGGGGAATGAGATATGCATATGATAAAGAGGATGTTAATACTTTTTATGGCGGTGTTTGTTTTGGGACAGGTTGTTTCCGCGGAGGAGAGCGCTGAGCCAAAGAAGCATGGATTTCGTGCTTCGATGAGAGCGAAGGCTCACCATATGAAGGAGCGCGTGAAAGAGCATGGAAAAAAGGCTATGACACGTGGAAGAGAGATGGCTCAACATGCAAGAGAAAAAGCAAGTCATGCTATGACACGTGGAA
>JBDHTO010000080.1:0-5370 GCA_039808665.1 Alphaproteobacteria bacterium
GCGTTGGTTGTATCCAAGACAAGGCTTACATGCTCAAGGAACCCTTGAAGGCTTTCAAATTCATCAATAGCACGCAAGAGTTCTTTAAGGTTTTCAAGGCGTGCTGGCGCATCGGTTCCTGAATCCTGACGCCACATGTGCGTATAACCTGACTCATCAAGGATAAGACCCACAAGCTCTGAAGGAGACATGGTTTCAAGATTATCACGCCATCTTTCCAAATTTTTGAAAAACTCCATCAAAGAGCTTTTTGCTTGACCCTTAATCAAGGACGTATCGAGAAGCATCTTTGCAGCTTTGGCCAGGGGAACCCCCTCCTCCCGCGCTGTTTGATGAAAAAGGTTCATGGCTGCCTGACCAATACCACGTTTGGGAAGATTCACAATGCGTTCAAAGGCAAGGCTATCAGACGGCTGCACCGTTAAACGAATATAGGCAAGGGCATCACGAATTTCGGCACGCTCATAAAACCTTAGGCCACCAATCACACGATAAGGCACACCAATTGTCATAAATCTTTCTTCAAATTGACGTGTTTGAAATCCTGCACGCACCAAAACCGCCATCTGAGAGAGAGGGGTCCCCTTTCTTTGGGCCTGCTCAACCTCATCCCCGACAAAGCGTGCTTCTTCATCACAATTCCAACAGGATTTGATCACAACCTTTTCACCATTTTCTCCACCGGCACTTCGTAGCGTTTTACCAAGGCGGTCCTGGTTATAGGCAATCAAAGAGCCTGCTGCACCCAAAATATGGTTTGTGGACCGGTAGTTTTCCTCAAGTCTGATAACAAGAGCTCCTTCAAAATCCTTTTCAAACCTGAGAATGTTTCCAACTTCTGCACCGCGCCATCCATAAATAGATTGGTCATCGTCCCCCACACAACAAATATTGGATGTTCCTTGAGCAAGAAGCCTAAGCCATAAATACTGAGCCACGTTAGTGTCTTGGTACTCATCCACCATAATATAACGAAATTGCCCATGGTATAAGGCGAGAACCTCTGGGTTTTCCTGAAAAAGCTTAATACACAACATCAAAAGATCACCAAAATCCATCACATTAAGGATTTTCATTCTTTCCTGATATTGCTCATAAAGATGAATCAAAACAGGCTCAGCACGCCGATCCCTGATCTTGACCTGATCTGGGGAAAGTGCTTTATCCTTCCACTTTGAAATGATAATCGAGGCAAGTTTTGGAGTAACTCGCGTGGGATCAATACCTTCTGCAATCATCAACTGCTTCAAAAGGCGTTGTTGGTCATCGGTATCAATAATTGTAAAGCTAGACTGATAGCCCAAAAGATCGGCATGTCTTCTGAGAATTTTCACACAGAGGGCATGAAAGGTACCAATCCACATTCCATCAACACTTGCGTTCAAAATCTTTTGAACACGCTCACGCATCTCCGATGCCGCTTTATTTGTAAAGGTCACCGCTAAAACCTGCCAAGGCTGTGCAAGTCCTGTATTAAGAAGATGCGCAAGTCGTGTGGTCAAAACGCGCGTTTTTCCTGTCCCTGCCCCAGCAAGAACAAGAAGTGGGCCTTCCGTATGCGTTACGGCTTGATATTGCGCCGTATTAAGCTCATCCAAAAGTCCCATTCCCGTGGATTTGTTTTCCATCGTCCTCGCCAGCATGCTGCATTCCCATCAATACCTTATGCATTAGAGGTAGCAGGAAATGAGAGAGAGGGCAATTTCTGTCTATATCTCTTTTATAAGACTCTCTATATGGTTAACTACGTGCATATTCTGACAAAAGAAGCTCCAAATACATTTGAGACTTCCTGGCTTTTGCAATGTAGTCTTGCATATCGATACCACCGCCTTGACGCCGCATGGCAATATCTATGGCTCGACGAAAGTCAAAAGTACCATCAAAAAGAGCTTCATGATGAAATTTAAGATCTTTCATGGAACCAGTTTCGCCACCATTCATGGACTTTGTCTCATCAAGAGTTAAAGCAATTTTACTGAGAGCACTCTCATCCATCACCCCTGAAAATTTTGCAGCAATGTGCTCCTTCAGTAATCTCTCGACAACGGAAATCCGCATTAAATGCTCTCTCGAACCTATTTTCAAATTTTGCTCACGAATCCACATAAGCGTATCTGATCTGTTGAAATTTTTGTCTTTTAGGGTTTTATAAACCTCTTCGATAAAATCCCTTTTGACACGAAATATTCTGGCTAGTCCACTCATTTTTTCTGTCGTTACCGGACTCTCTGTTAAAGCGGGATTTACTTTTGTTGGCTTTAAATCTTTGGGACAAAAGACGCTTGAGGACCGAATGTATTGACGTGTGCTTTGAGGTACTTGGGAACTATCAAACTTGTTTTCTTTGTCTGCGTCTTGAGTATCCATCGCATAAAGTGCGCCTGCACATAAATACGTCATTAAAAATAATTTCGTACCTTTCATAAGGAACCTCTCATCTCTGTCTTTTGTTAACGAACGAAGTATGAGTTAGTGAGAATGTATTAATAGAAAGTTAATGGAAATTAATTTATTTTTAATATTAATTAATAATAATTAATTAAAAGTAAAAAAACAACAATATTGATGTCATTTTTATATTATTTTGCATTTTCGAGCTTGATTCTGTATTTTAATTCTACATTTTGCCCGCCCGGAACCGTAATTGTCCAAGAGAACTGACGTTTTGAGTGCGTATCATAGGAATGAGATGTGCGAATAACACTCCAATCTGACTCTTGAGGTGTATTGACGACCACACGCACACTTACAGGAGATTCATTTCTGTTAGTCAGAACAACTCTGTAACCCGCTTCACTACTGGTTCCGATAAGTTTTTTATAATCTGTTTGTTCCAATTCACAGTAAACAGGTGATGGATGATGTTCTGCTGAAATTTGTAGTGGTACTGGCTGACCAATAATTTTCTCATGCAACCGCATGGTTCCAACAAGTTCATCCATACCATTTTTATGCCCCTGGTACAGGGTCACTTTTCCTTGGGGAAGTGTGTGTTGAAAACCGTGAATTTCGTCATTTCTAAATTCCACAACCTGAACAACATCGGGCGTCTGAGCAGTGGATTTAAGATCATAAAGATATTCCCCCCCGACATAGACAACATGCTCTTGCTTCAAGGGAATAGAGGATTTATCAAGAAAAGAAAGAAAAATCTTTTGCCCTGCATCAAGATCCACAACCCTGGGTATCGTATAAGAAAACTCACTTGAATCCTCATCAGAGGGGTTTTCTGCACTCATTTTTGCATTGGATCCATTAAAAAGGATTTGCGCGTGTTTAATATCAGCACTTGTATTATTTTCCACTTCAATCCACCCCTTCAAAGAAAGTGTCGACCGATCTGGCGAAAGAATCGCAATATAGGCAACATCCCAGTTTAATCCACCAAACATATATCTAAGATACATGGTCTTTGTTTGCTCATAGGTGCTGACAACATCGAAATGAACCCGCCATCCATCCTCAATAAGCGCTTGGGAAATAATTTCTACTGCCCCATCGCCACCTTCGAAAGAGGGCATAAGCGAAGACATATAAAGAGTTTTGGGGGGATTTTCAAACTTTACTGTCTGTTTACCCTGCTTGAGAGGCAAAGAAAACTTTCGCATGGCCAAAACATATCCGTTACGATACGCCACCATGTTTACAGTTGTTGAAAGAGGACTCTGAGATTTTTCCGACTTTGTCGTATCTTCAGCCACTGACGCGGGCTGATTCAAGGATTGATTTTTTTTATCTTGCCCTTGAGAAGACTCAGCCCACACAAAGTTTCCAAAAACTAACAACACAGAAAATATCTGAAAAAAGACGAAAAAACGCCTTTGCGCCCAATTATTCATGAGAATCCTCAAGCTTCTCTCCCTCTCTTCTTAAAATTTTTGGGCGTTTCCCAGCGACTTTTTCAATATTTTTCAAAACTTCGGGAAGATTGAGCGCCGCTCCCTTATTCTCACTCTCAACCTTAAGATAAATTTCATGCCTGAGCACGCGCGTCTTTTCACCATACACAATGCCCAACCGCACAGATCCTCGCTTAATGTCAAGGACTGTCACAGTTACATCATCGTTAATCTGTATCGCCTGATTGAGTTTGCGATTAAGACAGAGCATCGTTTTCTCCTCGTGTTATCTTTATCTTAATGAAAAATAAAAAAATTACACGTAAAAACGTTGACAATCTTAACGAGATATTAAATACATTGATCTATCCTTGGTCTAAGAGACATTCCATTCCAGTTTTATCATGCATTTCGGTCGTATATTTTTTGTTCTTTGTGTTTTAACATCCCTTTCATTTGCAGGAGCAGGTGCTGATTACATGCGCGGCGTTGGAAAACGTGCCATTGACACCCTTGTTAATGCTAACAAGTCAGCTTCCTCAACTGAGAAAGAGTTTCAAGGTATCTTTCTGGATAGTTTTGATGAAGAAGCGCTTCTTAAATTCTTTATTGGTCAAGAAGCCTATAACGGCATGAATGCTGAACAAAAGAAAAAATACAAAAACATCGTTGTTAAGCGCCTTTCCAAGAGCTATGCCAATAAATTCAAGGAATATAAGGGACTCACCTTTGATGTCAAAGATAATGAAACATCGTCTGTCGATCCTTCCTTTGGCGCCATTACAAAGGTTGAAAGCACCCTCACAGCCCCTGAGAAACCAACCGTCGAAGTCACGTGGTATCTGGTCAATAATGGCGGCTATCAAATTGTTGATGTCTACGTTCATGCCGCTGATGCAAAGTTTAGCATGGCATTGACCAATCGCCCACAATATCAAAGCGCATGGAACAATGCCCAGGGCAATGCTGACGCCTTTCTTAAGGCTATCGCACCAAAGTAATTCTCAATAAAACGAATCATCTCGATTGTTTAAGAGCTACGTTAACGAAATGTTTACGTCTCTCTCTTAAACTCTATTTATGGAATAGAGTTTTAAACCATTGAGGAATTGAAAATGGGAAACCTTTTGAAGATTATGCTTCTTGGCGTTGCTGTTGCGCCGTCTCTTTACGCAAGTGGTCTTTACCCACAAGCGAATACAGGACAACCCATGATCGCGGCACAAGGTGTTCCATCCTATGGCATACCACAAACTGCATTCTCTTATCCTAATATGGTTGGAAACCAAATAACTCCCGCAACACAAGGGTCCGTTCCACCCTATTACCCACAAAATACAGGACAACCTGTCCCCACCTCTGATGGGGGAGGACAAGTCCTCCAAGATGCCGCAGGCAACGACTTTGTCTATGTCGATGGAAAACCTATACAAGTTAAACTTGATCCTGCAACAGGACAGTGGAATCCCGTCACCACCCCTCAAAAAGGGGACGGTAAAAAGGGCTCGAAAAAAGCAAAGAAGGAAGA
>JBDHTO010000081.1:0-5363 GCA_039808665.1 Alphaproteobacteria bacterium
TTCCTACAATTGAATTTTTTAATGTATTTAAAGGGGCGAATTGTCCCTTCAAAAAAGTAATGGAGAGAAGTCATGAATTTCGAAAATAAGTTAGTGGGGATTGTGAACAAAGATATTGATGTGGGGGTTGCCATGAACGCACTTGCCCATATGACGATCGGGCTGGGTGGGCAGCTGAACGGAGACCTTTTGCATCTTAATGACTATAAAGATAGAGCGGGGAACATTTACCCGTGTATATCAAAGATGCCCTTTATCATCCTTCGTGGTAAATCTTCTGAAATTAGAAAGGCTGTACACAGTGCGAGGGAGCAGCAGATAAAACATGGTGTTTTTACCGATACGATGACAGGGGGAACCTATGTGGAGCAGCTTGAAAATACTTTAAAAACGCCAGAGGAAAATCTTACCTATTATGGGGCCGTGCTTTTTGGTCCGTGGGAAACGGTTAGTCTTATGACGAAAAGATTTTCCCTCTATAAATAGAATCCCTTACAGGAGCCTGTTGTGCTGGATATTCTCTTCACCCTCGAGAAGTGTGCCGTAGGGAATATCCTCCCCACCTTTGAGTTTATCAAACAGGGTATTATGATCCTGCTGAGTCGCTTCAAAAAGTTCATCGTAGCTTTCGATAACGAAGTAATTCTCCTGAAGGTCATCGATGCGGTAAGTCGTGCGAAAGACACGCTCAAGATTAAAGGGGATGCGAATAGGTGTTGGATCTTCGACGCAATATTGCGTTTCCTTAAAGGATGAGACAATGCCAGCACCATAAGTGCGAAGACCTTTCGGTGTTTTGATCAGACCGAATTCTGTGGTGTACCAATAAAGGCGTGAGGCACGTGCAAGTTCACCCCTGTGATAAGCTTCCAGGGCTTTTTTTCCAAAATACTCCATATAATTCGCAAAAACAGGCTGAATCAAGAGGGGTAAATGACCAAACACATCGTGAAAAATATCGGGTTCTTGGAGGTAGTCGATATGATCCGGATCCCTGAGAAAACAGGTGGAGGGAAAACGCCGTTCTGAGAGAAGTTTAAAAAAGATATCATCGGGGACAAGACCTGGAACAGGTACAACATCCCAACCCGTAGAGTTCTTGAGAATTGTCGAAAGCTCGCTGAATTTTGGAATGTGGTTAGGATTAATATTCAGACGCTTCATCCCCTCAATATGCTCGTCACATACGCATCGCTCAAAGATCGTCAGTTGCCGTTCATAAAGGTATTTCCAAAGATTGTGCTCTTCTTGGGTGTAGTGATCCCAGGATTCCTTAATAAGAAAAGAGTCGACATCAATCATTTGTATATATCCTTGTGTTTGACTGAATATTTTATACTAAAATAATACACTAAAATAATACACTCTAAGAGAATTTAAAATCTTTTCTTGGACAGGTCTGTAACGAATTTAATCACTTCTGCGACGGCACGGTAGTGTTCTGGCTCAATCTCCTGATCGATTTTGATTTTATCATAGAGGGACCTGGCAAGGGGTGGATTTTCAACGATGGGAACATGATTTGTTTTTGCAATGTCTCGAATAGCGTGAGCGAGGAAATCTGCGCCCTTTGCCACAACTTTGGGGGCGTCCATGTTTTCTTCATCCCAATGAATGGCAACCGCATAGTGTGTCGGGTTTGTCACCACAACTGTGGCGTCTTTGACTTTTTTCCCCATGCTTGACCGTACACGTGCCATGCGGAGCTCTTTAAGTTTGCCTTTGATCTGAGGGTTTCCTTCTTGTTCTTTATGCTCGTCTTTGATCTCCTGTTTGCTCATTTTGAGGGATTTCCAGTGGGAAAAACGTTGATAAGCATAGTCAAGGCCTGCAATAACGGCAAGAATCGAAAGTGCGGCAATAAACAGGTGTTCAAAAATCTCTCGTAAAATGACAAGACCATCAGAGAGCGAAATCGTGGACCAGGTGACAAAATCATCTTTGTAGGACTTAATCGAATAAAACATCACGGCGGCCACAATAACCATCTTTGTAAGGTTTTTTAAAAACTCAATCAAAGCCTTGCTTCCAAAGATTCGTTTTGCTCCGGCAAAAGGGGAAATACGTTCGAGTTTTGGGACAATTTGGGAGAGTGTGAAGTTGCCTTTTGTTTGTCCAGACCCCACAGCGATGATTGCGACAACAATCACAAAGAGAAGTGCCACAATGCGGATCACTTCGTGGATGATTAGTAAAGGTGTTTGGGAGGAGCGGACGTTAGTGAAAAGGGGGTCGCCGCAATTTTCAAAAATACTGGCTGTCATGGAAAGAAAGGCGCGACTTGCATAGGGGATAAGCCAAAGAAAAAGGGCAGCTGAAGACGCAAGTACCGACCAATGAACAAGCTCTCGTGAGTAGGCAATTTTGCCTTCTTCAAAAGCTTTTTCAAGACGCCGTTCCGTGGGGTCTTCGGTTTTTTGATCTTCTTCTGTGGGGTTTTCTTCGGCCATGTCGTTCCTAGTTTAAGAGAGGTGACGCGATAAGAAGGTCTTTGAAATAGCTTAAGGCAACGGCAAGGATAAATCCAAAAGTAACAACCATGAGGAATATACCAAGGAAAAGTTGTGCGGGAAGCATGACGAAAAAAACTTGCAAACTGGGGACGAGGCGATTCAAAAGTCCGAGGAAGAATTGAAAAATTGTGCCAAGGATAAGAAAGGGAAGGCTTATTTGAACGCCCAGCTTGATGGAATTCCCCATGAGTTCGACAAGATATTCCGCGGTGTTTGATGACATTTTTTGTGAATAAATTCCACTTCCCACAGGAAAGGTGTGATAGCTTTTGACAAGGCCGTGAATAACCACATGGTGCAGGTCGAGGGTCAGGAACAAAAGGGTTGCGGATAAAAGGAGAAAGCTTCCGACAAAGGGCATTTGTGTCCCAAAACTCGGGTTAAACATCATGGCGTTTCCCAGTCCAACTTGCATGCTGACGATAGTTCCTGTGATATCAAGAAGGGAAATAATAATACGTCCGACAAGTCCAATCAGGAAGCCGATAAGCGCCTCTTGGGTGAGGGTTGTGAGAAGATTGAGAGGGTGGGCAGTTGCGATGGAAGGGAGCTCCACAATTTGTCCCAAGGCAAAACTGAGGGCAAAAGCGATCATGAGGCGGAATCGGGCGGGGATTTGGTGCTCCCCGAATCCGGGGGTGATAAGGAAAAGTGCCGCGGTACGTCCAAAAAAAATGACGTAGGGGAGAAAATGCGCGCTGAGGTCAATTTTGTTCATTGGCCCTCATGGGGCTGAACTGTGATTTGATTGTAGACCTTATGGGTGAACTTCATTAGCGTTGTGCTCATATAAGATGAAGCGAAAACGATCGTGGCCAAAATCGCAATGAGCTTGGGAACAAAACTGATGGTCATCTCTTGTACTTGGGTAAGTGCTTGGATAAGGGAGATCACAAAACCCACCAAAAGACCGATAAGAAGGACGGGTGCGCCGATCTTTAAGATGGCAATACAAGCTTCTTGGATCAAATCCTTAACGAGAAGTGCGTCCATGAATCAAAATAATAAGGAATCCCTTACAAAAATCTTGACAGATAACCATGAATCAAGATAGTAAAAAGTAAGCTCAAATCGCAAAAATACGATTTCAATTTAGACTAAGGAAAACTTAATCCATGTTTGCAGTCATCAAGACAGGCGGAAAGCAATACCGCGTACAAGAAAATACTATCCTTCGTATCGAGAAACTCGAAGCTGAAGCAGGTGCTAAAGTTGCATTTGACGAAGTGCTTCTTCTTTCCGAAAAGGGAAAAATCACAGTGGGTAAGCCACTCGTGTCAGGTGCAAAAGTTGAGGCGACAGTTCTAGAGCAGATGCGCGATCGTAAAGTGATTGTCTTTAAGAAAAAGCGCCGTCACAACTATCGTCGTAAAAAAGGTCACCGCCAACATTTGACGGTTGTTCAAATTCAAAAGATTAGCCATAAGGCATAAGAGACTGAGGGAGTAAACAAATGGCAACAAAAAAAGCTGGTGGTAGTTCTAAGAACGGACGCGACTCTGAAAGTAAGCGCCTCGGTGTAAAGAAGTACGGTGGTGAATCTGTTTTGGCAGGAAACATTCTTGTGCGCCAACGCGGAACAAAAATTAAACCTGGTGCAAATGTTGGTGTTGGCCGTGACCACACACTTTTTGCAACGGCAACAGGAACAGTGCAATTTAAACGTGGTCGTGATGACCGTGCGATTTGTTCGGTTGTTCCGGCATAACGCTGTCGTTTATAACGTATAGAAAAAAACCGCTCTTTAGGGCGGTTTTTTTTATGGTCTTTTTTATCTTTGTTGGAAGAGAGTTGGCATAAAACTTGCACACGTTTAAGTGAGCGCAAGAAGCGCTTTTAATAACAACTTACACGATGTGAGGATAAAATGACTGATATTTCAGCAAACACAAACATAAGCGCCATGGCAGCACGGCGCTATTTAGAGCGTAACACACGCTTGCAAGGTCTTGCGACACAGGAACTTGCTTCGGGTAGTACAACGTTCGATCCATCCCGTAAGCCTTCTGAATTTGCGGTGGGTTCGCGCTTGGATGCTAAGATTAGCAACCTTGCTCAGGCTACAAAAAACGCAAACCAGCTGGTTTCCTTGATCCAAATGGGTACGGGTACATTGGAAACAATGGGTTCTGTGATCACACGTATGCAAAGTTTGACGGCTCAGGCAAACAACGACGCATTGGATGACTCCATGCGTGCGATGCTTGACCAAGAGTATCAACAATTGCTTACACAGGTTGGTAACTTGGCGCAGTTTTCACGTTGGGGTAATACACAGCTCTTCAACGGTTCTGCTGCTTCTGTTGCTAACGCGGGTGCTGTGACACAAGCCTTTACTGTTAACGCAGTGACAAACGCTTTCACAGGTACATTTAACACAGCAAACACTCAAGGTGCGATTGACGGTATTATTTCTGACGCGACAGTCACAGCCAACGGTGCTTTGTATGATGTTAAAGTGACTTATGAAGACGGAAAAGTCTTTGCTGCAACAGTTGCTGCACCAACCGCAGCTGGTGTTCTTATCTTGACAAACACAAAAGATGCGAACTCAACACTTGCACTTAACTATCACGCGACAGACGTTTCTGGGTTTGACGGTACAGCCGCCACATTCCAAACAAACTTGCGTGGTCAGTTGGGTATTGGTTCTGGTACACGTTCCGTAGGTACAGCGGCATCAATCGCTATGTATACGGGTGCTACAGTTTCAGCAGGTACATCAGCAAGTGCTGGTACATACGTGATGACATACACAGTATCAAGCGGTGTGGGTACTTTCCGCATCTCTGATGGACAAAAGGTGCAAACAGCAACAGTTACAGCTGCTGCATCTATGTCACAGTATGT
>JBDHTO010000082.1:0-5348 GCA_039808665.1 Alphaproteobacteria bacterium
TCCATAGACGTCGCATAGGAAATACGGACAAAGGGCGAAAGACCAAAGGCACCTCCTGGCACCACAGCAACTCCATGATGTTCCAGCAGATAGGTCGCAAAGTCATAGTCCGTGTGAAGTATTTTACCCTCCGTAGTTGTTTTTCCCAAAACCCCCGCACATCCAACATACAAATAAAAGGCTCCTTCTGGTCTTAAACACGTAAGACCAGGGATATTTGACAGTTTTTCGATACAAAAATCACGTCGTGTGACAAAGCTTTTTTTCCAACTCTCAAGAAAAACCCTTGGTGACGTCAGTGCTGTGATAGATGCTGCCTGGGAAATGGAACATGCATTTGATGTGCTTTGGGATTGAAGTGTCGACATGGCTTTGATAAGCGATTCAGGTCCCGCACCATATCCAATACGCCATCCCGTCATGGCATAAGCTTTGCTTACACCATTCACAATCAGAGTACGAGATTTCAAAGATGGCGCCACCATAGCAATATTGAAAAACTCTCCTTCATAGGTGAGATACTCATAAATATCGTCGGACATAATCATACATGAATGTCCCTCAAGCACATGGGACAGCGCCAAAAGCTCTTCTTTTGAATAAACAGCACCCGTTGGATTAGAGGGACTTCCCAAAATAAGCCATTTTGTTTTTGAAGAAAGGGCGTTTTGAAGTTTTTCCGCAGAGAGTTTAAATCCTTCCGCTTCGTTGCATTCCACAATCACAGGAATACCACCAAAAAGTTTGACAATATCCACATAAGACACCCAATAAGGTGCGGGGATCACAACTTCATCCCCCTCATTCAGACTTGCCATAAAGGCATTAAAAATAACCTGTTTACCACCTGTGGATACCATAATCTCAGAAAAGTTATAGGAAAGATTATTATCCTCTAAAAATTTTGTTTGAATCGCCTTTTTGAGATCGTATAAACCATCCACCGCCGTATAACGTGTCACGCCTTGATCCATGGCAATTTTTGCACCCTGACGAATATGCTCTGGCGTGTCAAAATCGGGTTCTCCTGCGGCCAGGATAATTACATCCTCCCCCATGGCTTTTCGTTTTTGCGCCTCGCCCATAATGGCAAAGGTTGGTGAAGGTTTAATCAAACTCATCCGTGCTGCAAGCATGAATCAATACTTTCTTGTCTTAAGGTCATTCTATAACTGAGTTTTATCGAAACACATAAGGACTGACAAGATCTCTTTCCTCTTAATTATTTCTTAAAAAAGGGGCGTCATAATCATGATGATTTCATCCATGTGAAATAGCGAGGGAGAGAACGCATGCAATCCGTAAAACATAGAACCATGTTGATTTTTCTCACAATCACCCTTTTTTGTGCTCCCCCTCTCTATGCAGCAGCAGAAACCGTGGGAACAATTGTTGCTGCTGTTGTTGCGGGACAAACCTTCTTTAAAACAGCGGAAAAAACCATTCCTGTGGCATGGGGATACACAAAATCTGCGCTCAGTGCTGCACGACGCATTGTAAGGTTTTGTGGGTATTGCCTTCCACGGGATCCCTATAGTGTTTTTGTTCACAGGTATCTGAACGGCACGGCCGCGGAAGCGGTTGTTGCTCAATATATGCGTATTCTCAATGCTGTTTACACGGCCAACAATAATGTACGGGGCTACTTACGCAACCCCCCTTCGGATGAGGCGGATAGCATCCTCTTTGAAACCCCACGCGCTCAAGTCCTTTTTTCAATTCTACAAACAGGCGACCTTGAGTTCCCCACAGAAGGCGCCCTTTCTGGTGCACTCCTAGAGGGTGGCACCACCGCCATAAAGGGATATTTACGAGAACTCCTTACGGGGTACGGTGATGTGGAAGAATTGCTTACCTCCCTTAACGGTGCATATCAAGCAGGATCCCTCTCCCTCGATATTCAAACACTCTCCGATGATCAAGATCGAAAATACTACACGTTTTATGCGTATGCACCACTTCCAAATGCTGGAGATGAAGAGCAGGCGGTGAGACAACGATACATGATGATTAAAACCTCCATGCACAGACCTACACATGGACAGGCCCTCTTTGCAGAAACACCCCATACCTCAGACCTGCATCCCATAGAAGGGGAAGCAGCAGGCGTTCGTCTTATGGCGGGTGGTGCATTCATTACAAATCCTATGGAAACCACTGAATCCTTTCCAACCCCTGAGGGAGAGTTCAGGCTCCTCCCTAGGCGTGCTTCAATAGTAGCGGCGCCTCAACCTTCTGCAACACATATCATGGCACTCGATATACCCGGAGATGGTGGAGAATCAAATGGTCTTCCTAGGCAAACACACCGGTTGCGGCTACCCTCCTCTGGCGGACTAGACGACGCTGACCTCTCATCATCTTCATGACACAACGGGAAGATAGAGATAGCCACTTTTGTCGCGCATAATTTGATCATCCAATTCTAAACGCGTCAATGCATCAAATACGGTGCTCTCTGGATAGGAAAGGGTTTGCAGAAGTACTTCAACACTAATAGGAGTTGGAGAAAGCTTACAAAGAATCTCACTTTGAATATCTGTGATATTCTTATAAGCAGAAGCTTTCTCGGCAAGCTCATCCCCTCCCCTCATAGAAAGGTGGTTGGCACGAGTATTTTGCAGCGATGACGTCCCAAAAACATGCAAAACATCCTCCACCGACTCAAGGACATGGGCGCCCATCCTGAGGAGGTCATTTGTTCCTACAGAACGTGCATCCCCTGGAAATCCTGGAACCGCAAAAATCTCCCGCCCTTGATCAAGAGCATGACTTGCCGTAATAAGCGATCCAGAAGGTTTTGTCGCTTCCACCACGCAAAGGCCAATCCCCATCGCCGCAATCAATCGATTACGCCGTGGAAAATGCTTTGCTCCCGGAAAAAGACCCAGCGGCATCTCTGAAATCACCGCACCATTTTTTGCAATATCATCCCTCAGCTGTTTGTGTTCAGGGGGATAAACCACATCAACACCACCCGCAACAACAGCAACAGTTTGATGATCAAGAGCGCCCTTATGCGCCGCCGCATCAATTCCCCGGGCAAGCCCAGAAACAACCACATAACCTGCATCACCTAAACCCTGAGCCAGTTTATGTGTAAACCGTATCCCATTCACAGACGCCGCACGCGCCCCCACAATACCCATCATGGGTTTGACAAGAACCTCTGGGTTTCCAAAAACACTCACTACCGGCGGATAATCTGCAAGGGTTTTAAGTGAACTTGGATAGTATTCGCTTTTAACATCAAGGAGGTGAATCCCCAATTTTTTTGCCTCTTTATACTCTTTTTCAGCCAACTCTTTGGGGAAAGTATCCTTTTTTTGAGATTTCAAAAAAACAAGGGCATCCTTCGCAGATCCGCATTTCTCCACAAGGTTATGAAATGTCACAGGGCCAATCCCCGGTGATCGAATAAGTTGAAGGGTTGAGAGACAAAAAGACATGAATTTCCTTTGACAGATGCGCCAACTTCTTGCTCTAATTTACACAAGACGCATTAATTTTCCGTTTATATCGGGAGCATTTTTATGAAAAAACTTATCCTTATGCGCCATGCTGAAGCTCAGCCGGATAATATTAAAGTTCCCGACCGCGATCGCACCCTTTCTGGAAAGGGTCTCAAACAGCTGGATGACATCTGTCAACGACTTCACAATAAGGTACAGGGGCTTGACCTTGTTTTATGCTCCAATGCACGGCGCACCCGCCAAACCTTAGATGGTATTAAAAAAATTCTCCCCTCCACGGTACAAATTGTTTTTGAGGACAAGCTTTACCAAGGTTCGGCACAATACATCCTTGAGCGCGTCAAGCGTATCGATGACGGATTTAAAAACGTCCTTGTTATCAGCCATAACCCAGGGCTTGAAAATTTTGCTCAACAGTCCAAACATACCCATCCCGTGAGTGGCTTTAACACATGTAGCCTTGCCTTTTTTAATGTGCACGAGAATTTTTGGATGAGCACGGATTTCAGTGATATCGAACTTACGGAACGCATCACACCGGATGTGTAGGGCGGGTTAACTCTCAAGAACACACAAAAAAAGGACGCACAAGCGCGCCCCTCTTTTCAAGATTGAATGAAACTCACGTTTTTTATTGAAGTTTTTTCAAAACTTCCTCAGCAGACATTCCACGAAGGATTCCTTGCTCACTCTTCTTTTTGACATAGGCAAAGCGCTCTTCACGGGAGATCCCGGCAAACACAGCGATTCCATGCCATGCATCCCAAAGAAGCATATGTTGAGCATGCCGTGCATAAGGTGTGGGACTACCATCATGGTTCGTACGTACGGCAACCGTCTCCATATAAACACGAACCTCTTCACGAGAGACTCCAGTAAATATACCGCCACACCCCGCGCTGCCAAGGATTTCACGTTGAACATGTCGTGCATAGGGTGTGGACTTACCCTCAGAATTTATGCGTTCCGCAAGATTTTCCAAAAAAGCAAGACGCTCTTCACGAGAGATCCCAGCAAATATACCCGATCCCCTAGCTGCTTCCCCAGTAAGTACACATTGAACATATTGTGCGTAAAGCGTGGATTCACCCTCAGAATTTATGCGTTCCGCAATATTTTTTAAATAAGCAAGGCATTCTTCACGGGAGATCTCAGCAAATATACCCTCTCCTCTATTCGCCGCCTTAGTAAGCACACTTTGAACATCTTGCGCATAAAGTGTAGGGTTACCTTTCCGGGTTTTATATTCCGCCATGTTTCCTAAAAAGGTAAGACGCTCTTCACGAGAGATCCCAGCAAATAGCCCATCTCCCTTTACGGCTCTCTCGATAAGCAGACGTTGCACATCTCTCTCATCGGGTGAGGCAGCATAACCGTACTGGAGTTCTGTTTTTTTAGCAACTTCATGAAAACAAGCTATGCGAAGATGCGCCGGCACTTCGCTAAAAACTTTATTCCAAGACTCCGTACCTATATTAAAAGTCTCTTGAGGGTTATCCATCACAAAAACCCACTTCTCCAAGACTCGCAAAGAAAGACTCTTCATCGTGGGACACATCCTTTCCGGCAGAGCATCGATCAACGGACCCCATAGAAAAGGCTTTTTCTGCGCCCTTTGAAAAAAATTCGTCATTAACTCAGATGTTCCAGCCTCTCCAGAGAGAACCTCAGCACGCAAAGCATTCTTGTGGAAATCAATGATAACTTCCCCACGGATTTTTTCTGCTGTGCTTATACCACCTGTGGAGGTTCCATGAATGCTTGCAAAAACCGTCCACACAGCAATATTCTCATGATGCACAGCATTCACACCTAAAAATTTCCATCCCTCTTTAAAGGAAAGATGCGAGAGAATACGCCCCATCGTATCCGGAA
>JBDHTO010000083.1:0-5305 GCA_039808665.1 Alphaproteobacteria bacterium
AAAACCCATTCTTTTTGCTGTTTTCCTGGGGAAAATGGATTTATAGAAGCTTATCGAGAGCTTTTGGTGGAGCATTTAAGCCATATTTCAAAGGAAATACCCATAAAAATACTTTTTTCCGCCCATGGAATTCCAGAAGATATCGTTAAGGAAGGAGACCCCTACCCCCTTCATGCCAAAGTGTCTATGGACGCTGTCATGGATCATGATCTTTTAAAAAAATATGAATACGATCTTTGTTATCAAAGTAAAGTTGGTCCTAAAAAATGGACGGGACCAAGTTTGACTGAGGCGATGGAAGTGGCGCGTAATGAAAAAAAAGGTGTTGTGATTGTCCCCATCTCCTTTGTTTCTGATCACTCTGAAACCCTTGTTGAGTTGGATATACAGTACAAAGAATATGCAAAAGAGATGAATCTTGTTCGTTATTCCCGTATTTTCACCGTTTCCGACCACCCAATCTTTATTGAGGGCTTGTGTCAAATGGTTTTGGGGCGATTGGCCGGTATGAAATGCGAAAAAGTATGTTCATCTGATAAAAAAATGTGTGGATATGATCGATTTTCTTACTGAATACATGCTTTGGATCAAAGCTTTTCATGTTATGGGTGTTATTTCTTGGATGGCGGGTATTTTTTATCTCCCCCGTCTTTTTGTCTATCATCAAGAAACCCAGAATCCAGCTCTTTGGGAGCAATTTAAGGTGATGGAGCGCAAGCTTTACAAAATTATTATGCAACCTGCGATGCATTTTTCATTGATTACAGGCATTCTCCTTGCTACAATCCAGGACGTATGGACAGTTCCTTGGTTCCATCTAAAGCTTACGGGGCTTTTTTTTCTTTTCGCATATCACTTCTTTTTGGATTATTGCAGAAAGCAGCTTGAGCAAGAAAAATGTCAATTTTCTGGCCGTTTCTTTAGGATTATCAATGAAATTCCCGTCCTTATCATGGCGGTTATTGTCATAAGCGTTATTGTAAAACCCTTCTAATACAATTTTTCATCATCTTTAAGGTATTTTTCATGAATCTTCGTGATTTAAAACGTAAATCTCCCTCAGAACTCATTGCTCTTGCCGAAGAGCACGGCATTGAAAACGGAAGCTCTCTTCGTAAACAAGATCTTCTTTTTGCTATTTTAAAAAAATTGGCGGAAAAAGACATTTCAATTTCTGGCGAAGGAGTTATTGAAGTTTTGCAAGATGGATTTGGATTTTTGCGCTCACCTGAGGCAAATTATCTTCCCGGTCCCGATGATATTTATGTTTCCCCAGCACAGGTAAGAAAATTTGGCCTTAGAACAGGCGACACCGTAGAGGGTGAAATCCGCGCCCCAAAGGATGGAGAGCGTTATTTTGCTCTTGTGAAAGTGAGCAAATTGAATTTCGATGATCCAGATGTTGCACGCCATCGTATCAATTTTGACAACCTTACTCCCCTCTTTCCGGATGAGCGTCTTAAGCTTGAATTTGAAGCTGTTGATGATAATAAAAAGAATAAGGATTTCTCACAGCGCATTATTGATCTTGTTGCCCCCCTTGGAAAGGGACAGCGCGCCTTGATTGTGGCCCCTCCCCGTACGGGTAAAACCGTGATGCTTCAGAATTTGGCCCATGCTATTGCGACAAACCACCCTGAGGCTTATCTTATGGTTCTTTTGATTGATGAAAGACCAGAAGAAGTGACAGATATGAGCCGTTCTGTGCGTGGAGAGGTTATTAGCTCTACCTTTGATGAGCCCGCAACACGTCACGTACAAGTTGCAGAAATGGTGATTGAGCGCGCAAAGAGACTTGTGGAGCACAAAAAAGATGTTGTGATTCTTTTAGATTCTATCACACGTTTGGCCCGTGCTTATAACACAGTCGTTCCTTCATCGGGTAAAGTTTTAACAGGTGGTGTGGATGCTAATGCACTACAACGTCCAAAGCGTATTCTTGGCGCTGCACGTAACATCGAAGAGGGTGGATCCCTCACCATCATCGGAACAGCTCTTGTGGATACGGGATCTCGTATGGATGAGGTAATTTTTGAAGAATTCAAGGGAACAGGTAACTCTGAAATCGTTTTGGATAGAAAACTCTCAGATAAGCGTGTTTTCCCAGCCATTGATATCAACAAATCTGGTACCCGTAAGGAAGAGCTTCTTGTGACAAGCAAGGGTGAGCTCACAAAAATGTGGATGCTTCGTCGTATTCTTAATCCCATGGGAACGGTCGAGGCTATGGAGTTTCTTTTGGATAAGCTCAAAGGATCCAAAAACAACGCAGATTTCTTCCAATCTATGAATTCTTGACGTCTTTATTTTCCAAAGGAATCATCCTAAAGTAGCAATATAAAGTTTTTGCTAAGGGACTTTTCCTTTGGATAAATATCTTCCTCCTAATCGCTTTCTTTCTGTACGCACTATTGCTTCACCTAAGGATACAAATCCTACGGGAGATATCTCTGCCGGGTGGCTTGTGTCTCAGATGGATATGGCTGCAAATAGTATGGCATCGAACACGTCACAAGGACGGGTAACTAGCGTTTCCATTGAAACACTTCATTTTCACAAACCCGTTTTTGTTGGAGATGAAGTGAGTATTTACACAGAAGTACAGCGTATAGGACACTCATCCATGCATGTAAAGGTAGAGGTTTCGGTAAGAAGGGGATTTAGTGAAGAAAATATCAATGTGACAGAGGGCGTTTTTGTCTATGTTGCCATTGATAAGGATTATAATCCCCGCGCGATTATGCATCACTAGGGGAGACGAATTTCTGAAATCTTTTGATGGGATTTAAGAACGGTTTCTTGATTTCTTCCTCTGGAAATCACGGTAACACCAATCTTTCCACCACGAAAATTAGGATAACTACCGATAGAGACATCGGGAAATTCTTCCTGGATAATCCTCAGATCATTGGCGATAAGACTTTCACCGATGTGAAAATCAAAATGTTCCTGAAAAATAGGACTACCCTTGTTTAATGAGGGAAGCGCTGAAAAAAACATGGCTTCTGCAATATTTGGAACCCCAGCTAGAGTGAATACATTTTCCATTTGAAATCCAGGTGCTGCGCTTACAGGATTATCGATCAGTGTTGCACCAAAAGGGGTGCGTGCCATACGAAGGCGGGATTCTGTAATATGCTCCTTATAGTAATTTTTGAGGATTTCAACAGCATCTGGGTGATAAATCACATTAACGTCAAAGGCCTTGGCAATACCTTCAACCGTTATATCGTCATGGGTTGGACCAAGACCACCCGTTGTAAAAACATAGGAATAATGACTGCGAAGATGATTAACGGTTGAGGAAATTTTTTCTATATCATCGGGAATGATGCGTACCTCTTCTGTTTCAATGCCGATATCAAAAAGCGCAGAGGTTAAGAAGCTAATATTTTTATCCTGTGTACGACCAGAGAGGATTTCATTACCGATAACGATAATGGATGCTGTGGGATTCATAAAAAGACTCCTTTTTCCAAAGGAGCCTAACACGGTTTAAGAGGTCGGTCTATCTTTGTTAAGATTTTCAAGAGCTAGTTTTGATGGGGCTTTGCTCCTCGTAGCCACCTCAAGATCAAGCTCTTGACTCAGTCTTAAACTTGAAAGACGAGGATGAGTAAATTCTGAAAGACTTGATGAATGACGCATTCCAGCAGGTGCGCCTTCTTCTTCCCTACTTGCTCTAATATGAATGGGAGATGAAGATGCACTTTTTCTTGGAATAACCCCTAATGAATCATCCTCTTCACTATGATCAGAGCAAAAAGCACCCGTTGTGCCGAGAATAAGAAGAAAACCGTAAATAAGCATAAAAACCATCGCTAAGAAAATAAACATCCCGCAAATTCTAGGTGAGGAATGGTTAAAAAAATCTTAAAGAAAAATTTATTTTACAGCCTTCCATATTTTTCGCATGGCAAAGAAAAACACCCCACTCATGATGATCAGGTAAATCATCACAGCGAAACCAATACGTTTGCGATCTTCCATTTCTGGTTCCGAAGCCCAAGCAAGAAATGTCACGATATCCTGTGCCATTTGATCGATGGTGGCTTTGGTTCCATCAGAATAGGTAATTTGACCATCCTGTGTAAGAGGTGGTGCCATGGCAATTTGACCACCATTCATGAAGGGATTGTAGTGACGACCCTCGGCAACAGTGATGTCCTTTGGCGGTGTTTTTCCATATCCAGTGATGAGAGAATACACGTAATTCACACCATTAGGGCGTGCTTTAACGATGAGAGAAAGATCTGGTGGAAGAGCTCCACCATTTGCAGCGCGTCCTGCGGCTTCATTTTCATAAGGAGAGGGAAAAGAGTCAGATGGTTCACCTTTACGTTCGACGGTCTCTCCCTCATTGTTAAGGGTTTTATAGGTGTAAGAGGCTGCAATAGCTTTAATTTCTGCTTCTGAAAACCCAAGGGCTTCAAGTTCCCGAAATCGTATGCGCTTTAGGGAATGGCAGGTTGCACAAACTTCTTTGAACACCTGAAATCCCCTTTGTAGAGCTGCTCGGTCAAAAGTTCCCATCATTTTTTGAAAGGGCCATACTTTATTGCATGGTTTTGAGATGGGATTTGCAGACACGTCTGTGAACATCAGACCGTAAAGAAGGAGGACGAAAAGCTTTAATACCTTTTTCATAACGTTACGCTTTTTTAATTATGGGTTGATCAATACTTTGTGGAAGCTCCAGAACTGGCTCGTAACGAGAGAGGACGGGAAGAAGCACAATAAAGTGGAAAAAATAATAAAGAGTTGCAAGCTGACCGATTGTGATAAACCAACCTTCTGGTGGGTTTGCACCAATCCAACCGAGGACAAAAACATCGATCACAAGAAGCCAGAAAAGCCATTTGTAATAAGGTCTAAATCTGTTGCTTCTGACGGGATGTCTGTCAAGCCACGGTAATACAAAGAGGACAAAGATAGAACCAAACATGGAAAGTACGCCCAAAAGTTTGTTTGGAATAGACCTGAGAATTGCATAAAACGGTAAGAAATACCACTCAGGGACAATATGTTCAGGAGTCACAAGGGGATTTGCCGGGGTGTAGTTGTCAGGCTCTCCAAAGAAGTTTGGCTGAAAAAACACAAAATAAGCATAAACAGTTAAAAATATGCCGAGACCAAAAAGATCCTTGATTGTGTAATAAGGGTGAAAGGGTATGGTGTCTGCTTTTGTTTTCTTATCAATGCCCAGGGGATTATTTGAGCCAAATTGATGAAGCGCAATAAGATGAAGCCCTACAATAGCAATAAGGACAAAGGGAAGGAGGTAGTGCAAAACAAAGAATCGATT
>JBDHTO010000084.1:0-5281 GCA_039808665.1 Alphaproteobacteria bacterium
GGGTGTGGATATGGCTATGTTCACCTGTGTCATTTTTATGATCTTCAGCAGGTTCTTCCATACTGAATGCATTTTTTGGCATAAGAACAGATGCCGCAAAAAGAAGAAGGGAGGAAAGAAACAGGCCCGCAAAAAATGATTTCATGATGAAATGTTCCAAAAGGCGTAAATAACAAAGTACCTTTTTGAAGTGTATGAAAGAAAGATTAATAAAGATTTAATAGGAGAGAACTCGCTGTGTCATGAAGCGTTTTATAGGGCTAATTATAAAAAAGGGTCCCGAAGGACCCTTTTATGTTCGTCACTATGATAGAGATGATAATTCATGTGATCCCGACTTCATACTGAATGCATCTTTTGGCATAAGGACGGATGCCGCAAAAAGAAGAAGGGAAGAAAGAAACAGACCCGCAAAAAATGATTTCATAACGAAGCTCTCCAAAAAGTGAGAAAACAAGTATCTTTTTGAAGTTTAGGAAGGGAAAGTTAATAAAGATTTAATAGGGGTTGAGAACCTTTTTATCCTTGACGAAGAAGAATACTCTTGGGGAGTTCTTCTAGGATGGACTTAATTTCGTGGTCCTCGATACCTTCTAGGCACTTTACCGCCTCCATCGCGTGGTTATGGGCCATTTCAAAAACGGCATCAATTGCGTTTGAGTTGTGAAGGGCTTGAAGTGCCGTTCTAAAATCTTCATCCGTGACTTTTGTTTTTGAAATAATGGCTTGGAGGTTGTCTTTCACGTCTTTTGACGAACGTTCGTAGGCGATAAAGAGGGGCATGGTTACTTTCCCCTCGGAAAGGTCATCACCCACACTTTTTCCAAGGGTTGCTTCATTTCCTGTGTAATCCAAAATATCGTCAATAAGCTGAAATGCAATGCCAAGGTGATAGCCGTATTCATGCATTTGGCACTGAATCTTTTCATCAAGATCCAAAAGTGCGGCGCCCATTTCGCAGGATGCAGAAAAAAGTGCGGCGGTTTTTGTGCCAATAATTTGCATGATATGATTTTCTGTCATATCAAAGGTGCGCAAGTAAGAAAGCTGAAAGACTTCCCCCTCTGTAATAGTTTGGGCAACCTTGGCAAGGATAGGCAGAACCCTTGGGCCACTTTCCCCAAGCATGAGTTCAAAAGCCTTTGCAAAAAGAAAATCACCCACAAGGATGCTCGCCTTGTTCCCCCAAAGAACATTGGCTGTGGGGCGTCCACGTCGCATAGTGGAAGCATCGACGACATCATCGTGTAAAAGTGTTGCGTTGTGGATAAATTCAATGGCCGCTGCAAGCTCAATAATACGGTGAGAAGCATTGCCCTTAGCCAAGAGGTGGTAGCATGCGATCGTCAGAAGGGGGCGGAGACGCTTCCCCCCCGCAAGGATGAGGTGTTTTGCAATGGTTGGAATAAGCTCCACATCATTATCAAGTGCATTGAGAATAACCTCTGTGAGTTTTTCCATGTCTGAACTTAAAAGATTTTGAAGACGATAGATAAGGTCCGCGGAATCGTTTTTCTGCTGTGGTTGAGCCTGCGCTTTTTGGGCGAGCATTAATTTTACACCTAGGAATGCCACTCTTGGTGTTTAATCTACAGGGAAATCCCGCTAAGCTATAGAGGAAATTTAAAAAAAATGCATTTTTTGGAGACGATGTGGAAAGCCTTGAGGTGACGGAAGATAGTTTAATGGGGGGGAAAGTTTTGCTCAAGCAACCTGTGGGGGCTTATCGCGTTGCTATTGATCCCATTTTTCTTGCAGCAGCTGTGCATGCAAAACCGGGAGATACGGTTCTTGATATTGGCGCAGGAGTGGGGGCGGCCTCTCTCTGCCTTGCAAGGCGTCTTGACGGTATCAAGGTGATTGGTCTAGAGCTCCAGCGAGAGTATGTTCGCCTTGCCGCGGAGAATGTGAAACTGAATCATCTCCAAGATCGGGTGGAAATTTTATGTGGAAACCTCCTCAAAGCACCGCCAAGGTTGGCGGCTGGGACATTTACCCATGTGATGACAAATCCTCCTTATGTGGAGCATGATAAAGGGCGTCCATCGCCGAATCCTCTCAAAAGACATGCCAATATCGAGGACTCCGCAAGTTTTTCTGAATGGGCAAATTTTTGTTTACTAATGGTCAAGCCGAAAGGAACCATTACATTCATTCACCGCGCGGATCGGTTGGATCATATTCTCTCTTTCTTTGCCGGGAAATTGGGGGGGATTCATATTTATCCCTTGTGGCCAGGGCACGGAAAAGCTGCAAAACGTGTGGTGGTGACAGGTGTGAAAAGCAGTGGTGCAAACCTTACCCTTCATCAAGGGATGCTACTCCATCATCAAGATGGTAAATTTACCCGTGAAGCCGAAGCTATCCTTCGTGATGGAGAGTCCCTTGTTATGGGCTAACTAGAGTAAGAAAATGAATGCAAAAAACCTCCCACCACGGGAGGTTTTTTTGAATCAGACTAAGACCCTTAGGCCAATATGTTTTTTGCGTAATCAACTTCGCAGACGTTATTACCTGCTGCGGCCTCGTCTTCTTGGCCCATTTCAAAGTTTTCTTCTTTGACTTTTGTAAAGCGGAAAGCAACGCCAAAGTAATCGAATTTTTGTCCCACACGCGTAAAGATACAATTTGTGTAAGTAATTTTTTGAAGAGGTTTTTTGAGGTCCGTAAGGTTTCCAAGGCGTACAATTGTAATGGTTGCATTGACTGCGCCATTATTGAGTTTTTGACGGACCTTTGCCGTGTATGTTCCTGCGGGGATAAGCAGGCTGACCTCTGTATGCTCAATGGCCGCAGATGTAAACATTTCATTGCCTGTATGGCCAAGAGTATGACGGCTATATTCCGCGTGCCAGTCAAAAAGCTCAGCATAGGTATCAAAATCCGCTACATTGGACTTTGTAATGTCCGGTATTTCTACCATCCACTCAGGGGCACGCTGGGTCGGTTGATTGCTTTGGCGAAGAGTGGGAACAAAGAGGTTTACACTGCCAAGAGGTAAAAATCCTTGTGATCCGTAGTATTGACCGCTATCGATGCCGTTGGCCATAATAATTCTCCTTCATCAATTATTTCGCAGGTGGTGGAAGTGTCGCCACCAAGCGAATAGATACCGTAAGTTCTTCCAATTGGAAGTGTGGGCGAAGATAAACGACGGAGGTATAGGACCCCGGTTTTCCTGGGATATCAAAGACATCGATACGTGCTTCACGCAAAGGGTAGGATGCCTTAACATTCTGTGATGCGTCGTCATTCAAGAGAACGTAGCTTGCAATCCAGGTGTTGAGGTACTTCGCAACGTTATCCTTTGTCATAAAGCTACCGATTTTATCGCGCATGATCACCTTGATATAATGGGCAAAGCGAGATGCCGCTAAGATATAAGGAAGACGTGCAGAAAGTGCTGCGTTAGCATTAGCTTCATCGGTGTTATAGACTTTGGGGCGTTGAGTTGTCTGTCCACCAAAGAATGCCGCATAATCCGTGCCTTTACAGTGACAAAGAGCAATAAACCCAAGGTCAGAAAGTTCTTTTTCACGACGATCTGTGATTGCAACCTGTGTAGGGCACTTAAGGGCGATATCGCCATCCGTTGTTTTAAAGGTATAGGCAGGAAGTCCTTCGACGATACCGCCACCTTCAACACCGCGAATCGCTGCTGTCCAACCATAGTGGGCAAAAGCGTTGGTGATGCGCTCTCCAAGAATATACGATGTGTTTGTCCAGCAGAATTTTGAGCTATCTGCGCCAGCGACATCTTCTTCAAAGTTGATCCCATCGGCCGGCATGGTATTAGCGCCATAAGGCATACGGATCAGTGTGTGCGGAAGAACCATGGTGACATAGCGGGAGTCCTCCATATCGCGGAAAGAATTCCATTTAATCAATTCCAAGCTTTCAAAAATCTTGGCAAGATCGCGTGGCACGCCAAGATGCTCAAACACATCAAGGTCGAAAAGCTTTGGATGGGCTGCTGTGATAAAGGGGACATGGGCCGGAGCCATAAGTTGAGCAATCTTTTGCAAAAGCTCAAGATCCATGGGGTGCCGTGTGAATTCGTAATCGCCCACAATACAGGAGTAGGGGTGACCACCAAAGGTACCGTACTCTTCTTCGTAAATCTTTTTAAAGAGCGCGCTTTGGTCAAACTCAATCGCCTTTTCAAGATCATTTAAAATTTCTTGTTTTGTGATGTTCATAAGACGCAGCTTAAGGTGTGTGCTTGTCTCAGTATTCATCACAAGATAGCGCAGGCCGCGCCAAGATCCTTCAAGTTTTTGAAAATCCGGGTCATGCATAAATTCATTCAACTGGGATGTCATGGAGTCATCCAGATGTTGCATTCTTTGCGTGATGAACGCCACAGTATCGTGAGGTGCGCTATCTCCTTGATCAATGAGCTCCTTGAGAAATTCTGTGACCAATTCCTTTGCGTAGTCCCGCTGGGAGTCATCACGGGCAAGCTTACCCGCTGTCATCATGGCTTCCAAAATCGGAGTCGTTGACTCTGGGGCTGCTGTGGTATCGTCTGCCATCTTCTACTCCTTCCCTAGCTTTGTGGCGCTGCTGGTGGGGTATCGCCACCGGCTGCAGGTGCAGCAGCGTCGAGACCAAGCTCTTTTTTGAGAGCTTCGCGCTGATCAGGGTTTGTTATAATCTCACGTAACATTTCATCCAGGGGATCGTTGCCATCCAATTTTGTCATGAGGTCTTTTAACCTTACATGAGCTTGATAAAGCTTGTTCAGGGGCTCGATTTGTTTGACAACGTTAAGGGGTTCAAAATCTGTGATGGTATTGAAAAGTAAGATCGCACTCATATGCTCCTCATTCGGGTCCAGCTTATTAGGAACACGAAGGGCAAGACGCGGTTGAATAGAGGTCATGATATGATCGAAATTATCGCGGTCGATTTCAACAAACTTACGCGCCTTAACCTTGGGAAGTGGGTTTTCTGGCTTTCCAGAAAGATCCGCCATAATACCCATGACAAAGGGGAGCTGTTTCATCACAATGGCATCACCAATTTCGACATCATAGGTGATCTGAACTCGGGGTGGTCTCACCCTGTCCAGCTTGTGTTGCATACTTTCAACCATAAAAATCTCTGATCAAAAAAATTTTTCCCTATTCTCATTTGAACACGGGAGTATTAAGGATTTATTAATGCGCGGATTTTTTTTTAAGTTTTTAGGAAAAAATTGTCGTGTTCTTTTCAAATGCTTGATTTAAAAGACCTTCAGAAGAAGCAATCTGTTGAAGAAGCTCATTTTCAGGATTTT
>JBDHTO010000085.1:0-5036 GCA_039808665.1 Alphaproteobacteria bacterium
ACAGATCTTGATCACTCTGATAACGCATATGTTCACCAATTTATACACGGCCTTGCGGATGGTCCGATGAAGATTGTGTATTAGGAGACGTTATGGCCAAGCTTGCCACAAAATATATTTGTCAGGAGTGCGGTACATGGCACGGCAAATGGAGTGGCAAGTGCGAAGGCTGCGGTGAATGGAATAAATTGGTTGAAGAGGTTGTGGATCACACCCCTAAATCTAAATCGACAGTGACACGTGCCCTAGAATTATCCCCCATTAATACACCTGTAGTCCTACCCCCCCGTGTTCTTTCTCATGTTGTTGAGTTTGATCGTGTTTGTGGTGGTGGCCTTGTGCCTGGATCCGTTATCCTTCTTGGGGGAGATCCAGGGATTGGAAAATCCACGCTTCTGCTTCAGGTGACAGCAAAGCTTGCTTTTGATCATACATGTTTTTATATCTCCGGTGAGGAAGGGCTTGATCAAATAAGGTTACGTGCGCGTCGTATGAATCTTACAAATTCCCCTCTTATCCTTTCCTCTTCCACAAGTACAGACGACATTATTCAGGCGATACGGGGGACAAAGGATCTTCGTGTTGTTGTAATTGACTCTATCCAAACGATGGGTGTTGCACACATTGAATCTGCGCCAGGAAGTGTAGCTCAGGTGCGCGCTTCTGCCCATGAAATTATCAAAGCTGCTAAAGAATGTAACATCACAACCATTCTTGTGGGACATGTGACGAAGGAAGGCTCCCTTGCGGGACCAAAAGTTTTGGAACACATGGTGGATACGGTTTTGTATTTTGAAGGGGAAAAGCACTATCCCTATCGTATTTTGCGTTCCATTAAGAATCGATTTGGTCCGACCTATGAAATTGGCGTTTTTAATATGTCTGAATCGGGGCTAGAGGAGGTGAGCAATCCATCATCCCTCTTTCTTAATGATCATGATGAAATGGAGCCAGGAGTTTCTATTTATGCAGGGCTTGAGGGGACACGACCTGTTTTGTGTGAGATTCAGGCGTTAATTGCACCAACCTATCTTCCGTCTCCCAGGCGCGCTTCTGTGGGATTTGACAGTAGTCGGCTTGCCATGCTTCTTGCGGTTCTTGATGCAAGGTGTGGCGTGTCCCTCGGGAATAAGGATGTGTATGTTAACGTTGCCGGAGGCATGAAGATTTCAGAAACAGCAGCGGATCTTGCACTAGTGGCGGCACTTTTGTCTGCGCATTTTAAAACTCCTTGCCCGAAAAACACGATTTATTTTGGTGAGGTTGGTCTTGGGGGAGAGGTGAGACGTGTCCAACATCCCTCACTTCGTCATAATGAAGCAAAAAAGCTTGGATTTAAGAAGTCTTTCTGTGCAAAAGAAAAAGCACATGGGGAACGAGAAGAAGGTATTCATCTTCAAACGCTTTCTCATATTAATGAACTGATTCAAACATTTCGGGGGTATCCGTGAATATTGTTGATATTATTGTTATCGCTATTTTTGGCATATCCTGTTTGATGGGAATTGTGCGTGGTTTAACAAAAGAATCTCTAGGGCTTATTTCCTGGGCAGGTGCAGGTGTGGCGGCTTATGTTCTTTTGCCTGTTGCAAGGCATTATGCTGCAGCGTATATCAAAAATCCGATGATTGCGGATGTTGTCGCGGGATTTGCTATTTTCCTTATTTTTCTTATTTTCTTTAGCCTCATTAGTCACGTGATCTCAAGCTATGTGAAGCAGAGCGCACTTGGGGGTATTGATCGTGCTCTTGGTTTTGGATTTGGTATCCTTCGAGGGATTTTGATTGTTTGTGCAGTTGAGCTTGCCATAAGTAGCTTTATTCCAAGGCATCAATACCCAGAAGCGTTGCAAACGGCGAGATTTGCGCCCATGATTCAAACGGGGAGTGAGCATTTACTGGCGATGTTGCCGGAGCGTGCTCAAGACTTTGTGATGGAACAGCAGGCAAAATTCCTTCACAGCCATGCGCAAAAAGATATCGAACATCGTATTGAACAAGCGATTGCGGGTGCTGCCATAGATACATTGACGACGGTTGCGTCCTCTCATGAGCATAGTCACGCCCTACAAGAACCCAAAACAGTGCAGCCCAGAGCGCCGATCGATGCAAAAAAAGCAGCTGGGGAGCTTGCAAAGCTTCAGGCTCAGTCAGGGGTTAAGGAAAAAGGGGGCTATAATAAAGAGCAGCGTGAAGACCTTAATCGATTGATTGGAACCCTCAGGTAGCTTTTTCTTCAGAAAAATTGCTGGCGGCGTGAAATCCAAGGGTCACGTGTCCATCTGTTGGATAGTTTTTCTTGAGATTAAGCCAGGCATTCCGGCCTAATGCAAAGTTTCTTCCAAGTGCTGCCCGTGGGACTTCTTTTTGTTCCAAAATGAGCTCAATTTTGTAACGAGGTGGGGCATCAAAATAAGCCGCGACAAGAGATCTAAGCGCTTGAAACCCACTTTTATCGTCGTTTGAGGGTAAAAGATCGAGAAAGCGTTTATAATTAATAGGACCTAGAATGATTCTAAACCCTGCGCCCTGGTCATAGCTTTTTCTGCCTAAAACACTGTCAATACCGAGGCTGTGAAAGCGTTTTCCAAGTCTTGTTTGCTCATCTTTTTTGATTTCGTTCCAGGACCCTTCAAAAGGTTGGATGATGCAGGAGATGTTAAAAAATCCACTGACGGCTTCTTCTAACCCTCTTGCAGATCCTGAGCGTTGCCAAAAAAGTGTGCCAAAGGGGATAAGCTTATTGCCTTCTTTGTGATATCTCACACCGCCCAGATCCATGAGGGATTGACCGATGGATGTTTCTCCAATAGGCGCATCTAAAAGACCAGGATAAAGTTTGCAATAAAGCTTGTACCAAAAGGTGACAAGACGGTGATTAAAAATATCCAAAAAATCCCGAGAACCGAAATCTTTGGCTTTTATTCGCTCTACAAGAATTTCTGAGAACATATCAGGGAGAGGACCTTGGATCCCGGCAATGCCTGTAAAGGCTACAGTCATTTCTGGAGAGGGAAGCATCTCAAGTTTATGAATATCCGAAGAACTAATGCCAAAGCTTACCTGTCCCCGAAAATTGACGGGATCTTGTTTCGGATCATCGCGGGATCCGACAAGGGGTTTGTCTTTTGCAAGGTTGTGTATGATGCGAACAGCTTGTGCAAATTCGAATTCATAGGCTTCTTGCGCAAGTGATGTGGCTACAGAAGGAGGTGTTGACCGGACAGGGGCGCCCATGATAACCAAGCTCCTTTACGTTGTTCACTATACAAATTCATTTCAACAAAAGAATCAACTGCCACATTCAGGGCGAGGAAATGTCGAAGCACATGGGCAAGCACAAAGCTCATGCCGGAGGGATCGCTTTCCTCGTCCAGGGTGAGATCGACCTGAAGACCTCGCACAAAGCCAATCCATGCTTGAGGATGAGATTGATTGTTTTGGTTGGCAGGACGAATTCTTTTGACGGTTTGTGTATTTTTAAATCCTGTAAGCGCATCGATATGGGTTTGATTTTGAGATTTTGATAGTCCTGCATAAAGATGGAGTGTTTCTTTGAGAACTTTTAAACTGACAGAGGGGTCTGTGTACCCCAAATGATGGATCGCGAGTTGAGAGACGAGCTTCCAAAGGGTTTCCCCATCCGCGGGCGAATAGGATGGCGTAACAGGTTTTTCAAGGCATGTAATCCGTGTGACGGGAAGTTTCCCTTCAAGGCCAAGGGCGGCGCCAGCGGGAATTTGCTCAGCAAGAAATCTATTTGTGCAAAGAATATTTGCATAGATAGCCTCAGATGCTGGTTTCATGGGGTCAAATTTTTGATTCACAAAGGCGAGATACACATCTGTTCCTGGTATGTTACGGCGATCAGAGGGTTGTCTGCGCGCATACCAAAAGACTTCGCCATCCCTTCCGTGCTCAAAAGAATAATAGGGCGCGTAAGTTTGCATGCTTCCATCATCGGAGACGGAGTGGACGGATTCCAAAGAAAAAATTTCATGGGTGCGCTCAAGACGGCTGTCTGGTGTGATTCTGTATTCCACCTGTTTGTGATTAAGTCTGAGGGGGTCAGTAACTTTTGGAAAAAGATTCACAATGGGGGTGCAGCCCAGCAGGAAATTTTCAGGAACAACTACCTGTGTGCTGACAATTTTAGTATCCGCAAGAGGAATCAATATTTCAAGTGTCTGTGTACTGGTTTTTTTACAGGCCCGTAAAAGGTTATTGAGAGAGAAAAAAAGATATTTCTCCGGAAAGTGAAAATACTCCTGAAGTAATTGATAGGCGGGATGCGTATGGCTGGGAGAGGGGAGAATTTGCTCTTCCTTTTTAAATCCACCGGGTGTGATGCTTCCGGGGGGCAGTGATTCCAGTGTTTTCCCATCGCTTGAAAATAAAATATGGCTATCGTTATGTCCAAAAAGGGCCTGATACATCTTTGCCGCCCACATACGATCCCCGGAAAGGTAAAAAGTAAGTGTATTCATATCCAGATCGGAAAAATCAATTTTGTGTGTCTGGAATGTCAGCTTGAGATACCAAGGATGTTTGGGAACGCTGTCTTTGAACGTATAGAGATCTGCTTGTGTAAATTCTGTTTTTGTAAGTGTGATAGGCCATAGCATGACAGGGGATGTTGTTCGAAACCGACAAGTCAGTCCCTCATCCGCATAGGCAAAAAGACTTGTATGGCGATCGATGGGATAGCCTGTGGTCATTTTTGCTTTTGTGGGATCCACATCAAATTGGGCAATACTAACAGAAGGCAGCGGGTTGATGAGTTGGGGGTACAAAACATTTAAAAGACCTGCAGCAATTTGGGGAAAGCGATCGTCAAGATTTTGATGGAGCTGCGCAGAAAGAAACGCAAAAGACTCAATGAGGCGTTCCACATGGGGATCCGAAGAATCTCCCTTTGTCCAGTCAAGGCGTCGTGCAATTTTTGGATGTTTTGTTGCAAAAACGGAGCCTGCATTGCGCAGGTAGTTGAGTTCCCTTTGAAAATAGGTGACAAATTTCTCTGAAGCCAAAAGGAAA
>JBDHTO010000086.1:0-4915 GCA_039808665.1 Alphaproteobacteria bacterium
TTTGATCAAAGCAAAGTTATTCTGATTATGAGTATTTCTGGGGGACTTTTAATGATGTTAAACTTGCTTGGCATCTTTAAGCTTCGCCACGAAATTAAATTTAAATAGGTCCACACAATGAAGTTTCTCGATCAAGTCAAAATCTATGTTGAATCTGGCGCAGGCGGACCTGGTTGCGTCAGTTTTCGCCGTGAGAAATTTATTGAATTTGGCGGACCAGATGGCGGTAATGGTGGCAAGGGTGGCAGCATCATCATCACCGCTGAACGGGCACTTAACACTCTCATTGATTATCGCTATCAACAGCATTTTCGTGCAGAGCGTGGACACCACGGCATGGGAAGAAATCGTAGCGGAAAAGACGGTCAGGATCTTACTCTCAAGGTCCCTGTGGGAACACAAATTTTTTCCGAAGATCACGACGAGCTTCTCGCTGACTTTACCGAAGAAGGACAAACCATTGTCCTTTTAAAGGGAGGTGACGGCGGCATGGGAAATGCTCACTACAAAAGCTCGACCAATCAAGCGCCTCGCCACTCAACACCAGGTTATCCTGGAAAAGAGCTTTGGATTTGGATGCAGCTGAAGCTTATCGCTGATGTGGGACTTATTGGTCTTCCTAATGCAGGAAAATCCACGTTTTTAAAGGCGTCTTCCCGTGCAAAGCCAAAAATTGCAGATTATCCCTTTACAACCCTTAATCCTCAGCTTGGCGTTATTTATGTTGATGAAGATGAATTTGTAATCGCCGATCTTCCCGGACTTATTGAGGATGCGCACTTGGGTGTCGGACTTGGGACAAGATTTCTCGGCCACGCAGAAAGATGTTCTGTCCTTCTGCATCTTCTTGATGGTACCGCAGAAGATGTTGTTCAAAACTATCAAATCATCCGCCATGAGCTCAAAGAATACGGTGCGGGGCTTGATAAAAAAAATGAAATTATTGCCCTAAATAAATGTGATGCTTTGTTGGATGAAGAGGTTGAGGAAAAAATCCAAGCCCTCAAAGAAGTCACACATTCCAGCATTTTTGCCATATCCGGCGTTAGTGGCCATGGGGTCAAAGAAGTCCTCAGAGAAATTCATAAAAACATCCGACGATGAAACATGTTTTTGATCCTTTATCGACAGGGATCTAAACATCGTTTACATTAATGACACATGATCGGAGTTTTTTATGAAATACGTATTTGCCCTCGCACTTGCCCTCATCACATCAGCATGTGAAAAAAAAGAACAAACTGGACCTACTGAAGTTTTAAGAATTGCAACATCAGGAGACAACCCACCTTATGAATTTTATAAGGATGGAAAACTTACAGGCTTTGACATTGATCTCGGACATGCCATTGCTGAAAATATGGGGAAAAAAGCAGAATTCGTAGATATCCCATTTGACAGTATTATTGCCTCTCTTCAATCACAAAAAGTGGACATGGCAATTGCAGGCTTAGCCGCCAATGAAGAACGGAAAAAATCTGTGGATTTTTCGATTGCTTACCATGATAACAGTGCCGTTTTGGTGACCGTTGCCTCCTCAGATCTTAAGGATTTTAAAGCTTTGGAAGGTCAAAAAATCGGTGCTCAGTTGGGATCGACAAATGAAATTTATGGAAAAACTATCCTGAAAAAATATGTCAACATAGAACTCCAAACACTGTCAAAGCTCACGGACCTTATTCAAAATCTTAAAACAGGACGTATTGCAGGCCTTATCGTTGGGATCCCCGAGGCAGATAAAATTCTTGAAACAAGCCCATCGTTCAAAGTTTTGACTCTACCTGAGGGTTCAGAGAGTACATCTGTGGCATTACCCAAAGGATCCATGCTCGTTGAAAAAGTCGATGAAGCTGTTGCAACATTGAAAAAAGATGGAACACTTGAGAACCTCAAAACAAAATGGAAGCTTAAATAATGCTCCAATTCGATGTCATGTTTACAAGCCTTCCCTTCATTCTAGAGGGAATTCTGGTGACCTTAAAATTCACCACATTCTCTCTTCTGGGGGGACTTCCCCTTGGGATCATTCTCGCTTTTTGTAAAACCTCAAAAAATCCTCTCCTCAGTGGGTTTGGAATTTTCTATACCTCTGTTTTTCGTGGCACACCTCTTCTTGTCCAGCTCAGTATTATTTATTTTGGGCTTCCTGTTGTCACAGGCGTTAATCTTGGAACCTTTGAAGCAGGTGTTTTGACTTTTGCCCTCAACTCCGCAGCCTATGTTTCAGAGCACATGAGTGCAGGACTCAAAAGTGTTGATAAGGGGCAGTGGGAAACGGCACAAGTCCTCGGACTTAGCTACAACCAAGCCTTTTTACGGATTATTCTTCCCCAAGCTGTGCGGACAACACTTCCCTCCATCATCAATGAATGGATCAATCTCATTAAGGAATCGGCCCTTGTATCAATTATTGGAGAAGCTGATCTTTTCAAGCGCGCCATGATGGTCGCCTCTGAAAAATATCTTTACTTCGAACCTTATATCACTGTGGCTTTATGCTATTACCTTATGGTTATGATCCTTACTATTGTGGCAGCGCGTTTGGAAAAGAGGCTCGCCTATGCTTAAAATCAAACACCTCAACAAACATGTCCCAGGGTTGCATATCCTCAAGGATATTCACTTTTCCGTAAACGAAAAGGAAACTCTTGTGCTGCTGGGACCGTCTGGAAGTGGGAAATCAACACTGCTCAGATGCCTTGCCGGGCTTGAAACTTTTGATGGTGACGTTCTTTGGAAAGACAAACCTATCAAAAATTTTCCCCGCGGTTATGTCGGGATGGTTTTTCAAAATTTTCAGCTGTTTCCTCACCTCAGCGTCATGGAAAATTTAACCCTTGCACCGAAACTTAAGGGAGAAGGTAAGACCAAGATTGATGAGCACGCACGCCATCTTTTGATGCAGTTTGCCTTACCTGAAAAGGAAAATGCCTACCCTCATCAACTTTCTGGTGGGCAAAAGCAACGTATTGCTATTGCACGTGCGTTGATGATGGAGCCATCCATTTTGCTTTTGGATGAGCCAACATCGGCCCTTGACCCAGAGATGGTTGGTGATGTCGCCGATCTTCTCAATGGAATCAAGAAAAGTTGTGAACTTCTCATTGTTGCGACCCATGAAATGCGTCTTGCACAACGCATTGCGGACCATGTGGCATTCTTTGATCATGGTACGCTTTGTGAGTTTAATACACGAAAAAGATTCTTCTCCGATCCAAGCTCAGAACGCGCTAAGAAATTCGTGGCGAATATGGGATAGAGGCAAGATCAAAACATCAAAAAAATAAGGGGGATTAAAAATCCCCCATTTTTTATTGAGTTGATAAATTTTCAGAGTTTTCATCTCCTATTATTACATTCGGTTGAATTGCCAATAATTCTTTTCTCAACAATCCAAGCTCTGTAACCTTTTGAGTACCCGAAGAAGACAAAGAAATCTGTTGAATCATAGGCAAAATACTTTGCTGAATCTCACTTTCTGGGGGATTCGTAATGTAATGAGTGACAACTTTCGCAAGATGGGGATAGGGATGTTCACCCTTCAAATTATCTCTAAAGGAACGCGTACTATACGAGGAATCATCTGAAAAAAACATGTATTCCAAAATGCTGGATTTTTCCATATCTGAGAAAAACAGCGCAAGATCTTTTCTCCTATAGAATGGATCAGAACTCCATGAAACTCTGGCCGATGTGGCTTTTCCCTGTTTAATATAGGTCAAAAAATTTTGCCCAACATACATATTCCCCTGAACTTGATCTCCCTGAATCATCGATCCAAGACCTACTTTCTCAATCCTACCCAAAGTTTCTCCAAACGGACTCCATGCGCTAGAGATAATCAAAAAAACCCCCCACTCATCCAATTTTTTTAAGACAGAGACTGCATGTTCCCTCTCCTCCACAGGAAGATTAGGACTTCCTTGGGGGTCTGCATTTTTTGTAATTGTTCCATCCATATCAAAAACAACGCCTACACGCTCTGGCGGCACGCCGCTATCTAAAACTTCTTTGACATCAACCAATACCGGGAAAAGGTTATGGGATTTTTTCGCTGTCATTTCAGGAACCCCTATAAAAGTCTTTATAGCCGGAACGGATGGTAGCTCGCTCCCAGAGCCCTCCTCATCACTAAAACTTTCCTCATCCGTGCCATATCCCACATTGTGGATAAAGGAAGAATTAAGAAGTGCGCTACGCTCTTTTAATACAGAACCAAAAGGAGATTCCTCGCTCTTTTTTAACGCAGAATCGAAAGACAATTCCCTAGAATCTGCACTGAAAACAGAAAAAGAAAAAAGCATTACAGGAAAAAAAGAAAAAATTGCTCTGGCCATAATTTTACTCCAATTCAAAAGTGTATAAGACACTACCCGAGGGTAATCGAAAGTGTTTAATAATTAATTTCACAAGTTTCGGATTTTAATCAAAAAAATAGAAAAAAATATATAAAAATGTGCTCAGCCGATTATTGGCACAGATATTGCACATAGGATCATAGAAATTTTTATCCTATGGGTTCTTTATGTCTGTCACAGCGACACAAACGCTCTCCCCACAAATGTCTCACAAATGGGTGGCGAATGAGGGGCCAAGTGTTGCATCTGTAGAGGGATTTAAGGATGCGATGCTCACCCAAGGAACGCTGAACGGCATGTTCAACTTGGACGGATCCAACCCTATTACCGAACAACAAGCCATGAAAGCCGCCACAGATATGATGGAAGCTTTTTATAGCCAAACCTTTAAAGCTCTTTTTGAAGGCATGAATAAAAGCGAAGAAGAGAATGAATTTGCCACAGGAATGACAAAGGATATTTTTGTGGAACAGCTTGCAAAAACCATGAGCCGCCACGTCACAAGCCAACATCAAAAAATTGCATCTATGCTCATGAAGGAAAACCAGCAAAGAGAC
>JBDHTO010000087.1:0-4872 GCA_039808665.1 Alphaproteobacteria bacterium
ACATATACAGACGCAAACATCGCAGAAGCAACGGATAGACTTGCGAAATATAAGGCTCTTTCTGGAATGTCCAGTGCTGTGTTCTCGCAAGCAATTCAAGAAGCTGCGAAGCTTCAAGAGCTTGTTGAGCGCATTCGCTAAATAATATCGCTTGGGGTGGGTAGTTTTTGCCTACCTCAGGCACTTTTTACCAAAAGAGGTAGAGGAATATGGCCGAAACTCAAACTGCTAGTAGTGTTGTTACACGTACAGATCAGTACGGATTCAAGACTCGTTCCGTTCGTCAGCCTCTCAAAACGACAGATATGGATCCCGGTGAATACGCAAAAGATATCGGTGACATTAAAAGGGATCAAGCACAAGAAATTCAAGACAAGGTTGACCGCAATCTTAAGGTTATTGATGCACTTCAGCAGCTTAAAACTTTAAGTTCTGCTGTGGGAAAACAGGCGCAAACCCTTTCCAATTATTTGGGTGTTAACAAGGATGTTTCCAACGTGTGGAAAAGTAGGACGGCCAGTGTCTATAACACGCTTGGCCAAAATGCGGAGCATCTTGTTCGTGTTACACCAGGGCAAAACAGTCCTATGCGTAGTTTTTCTTTCGAAGTTACACAGGTTGCGACAGAAGATAGTATGCAATCAACCTCATCTTTTGTAGATAAATCAGCGAATCTTGGGCTGGTGGGGAGTTTAAAATTTTCTGTGGGAGTGCAAACCTACACCGTGGATGTTGGGGGAAAAAGCTTGAGCGACATTGCAAATGCGGTCAATAGCATTTCTTCTGAAACAAAAGTATCTATGGAGATTCTTCAAACCTCTTCGGGAGGGGGGTATACGTGGCAACTTATTCACAAGGATAAAACGGTACCGATTAATTTGACGGGGACAGATCTTGCCGTGTTGAATGGTCTTTTTATTCCCACGAACCCTCTGGATGCAACGCAGCCAAAGATTACAGATATTGACACTTTACGTCTTAAGGCGCTTTACGATGGAAAGCCCATTACCCGTGATGGATCGAACTATGTAAAAGACTTGGTTACAGATACGGTCATTGAGGTATACGGAGTAACAGCAGGTGCGGTGGACTGTCAAATTAGTCAAGATACAGAGTCTGTTGCTGATGCTTTTGCAGGGTTTGTAAAGTCCTATAATGATTTAAGAAAATTTATTCGGGATCAAACCGCTTTTGAAAGTGATAAGAAAACACCCAAGAAAGATGCCTATCTTCATAGTGTGATGGTTTCAAAAGACGAGGTTTTTGAAGTTGAAAAAACTCTCAATAAATGGGTTTCGGGAATTTCTGGCACAGCCCCACGGAGCATGGCGGCGATCGGGTTGCCTATTGGAAAATCTTCTTCATCTGTAAATAGTCAGGGGCAGATGATTGTGAATTCAAATCTTGAAGGGGATATCGTGCCCGATGTATCCGTGCTTGAAAAGTTGCTCTATAGCGATCAGCTGAGCCAAGTCCTGGCTGTTGTGGGCAATCAAGTCACAAGTACAAATAGTTATTTTAGTGTCTATTCTCTCCCAGACTTTTCAAAAAGTAGTACGCTCGCAGGCGTTCCTGTCACTGTCAATCTTTGGAAAGAGGGCGGGGTGATCAAAGCAAGTTTTTCTGCTGATACGGGAAATGGCGTTGTGACGGTGAATGGTGACTATAGTAATGGTCTGATCAAAGGGGCGAAGGGTTCTATTTTTGAAGGCTTTTCCGTGGGTTGTGTTTCAAGCTGTGTCAATAGTCTTGTGGATAATGGTCCCGTGGTTAGTACTCAGATCACAGCCACAACAGGAATTTTATCAGATCTTCAAAATGCTATTGATCGGTATGTCGCCTATCAAACGGGTAAACTCGATCTTGAGGTTAAGCGTTTAGAAGACGGCAACACAAAAAATCAGGAAAAAATTGAAAAGTTAAAAGCAGACGCTATTAAGGAAGAAGAACGTATTTTAAGGGATTTTGAGAGAATTCGGGAAATTGAAGCCGCTTATCAGAGTTTTATGGAAATGTTTGATTCCTACATGAAACTAATTACATCACGCAACTAGGGGATAGAGTCATGAACAAAATTATGCAGAAATATCACAGCTCACAAAACCTTGCTATGACCCCCACAAAGATGGTGAGCGTCATGTTTTTGCGTTGCAGTCAGTGGATGAATAATGTTGAAGAGCATATTCAGAAAAAAGAGCATTATCAGCAATTTGAAAACTCCGAAAAAGTGATTTTGACACTGACTAATCTTTTGACAGTCTTTGACGAAGAAAGTGTGGAAACAAAGTCCTTTGTCCAAGGGATCAAGGAGTTTTGCATGATGATTTTAAGTTTTATTACAGAGGTGAATCAGAAAGAAAATCTTGTCTTGTGCCGTCATACGTCAACCCTTCTCAAGGAAATGGGAGAGGTCTGGCAAAACGCCTGATAAATGTTTAGGATAAGCTAGGTATTTTATCTCAATTTTTCTATGCATACAGTTCAGTCGCAAAGTGATGCCACACGCCTAGTAGAAGTTATTCTTTCCTCAAAATCTGATTTTATGGCTGTGGATACGGAGTTTGTGCGTCAAAAAACTTTTTGGCCAGAGCTTTGTCTTATCCAGGTTTTTATAGATGGCGCTTGCTATGTTGTTGATTGTTTGCATGAAAATGTGAATGTGAATGGCATTGTTCAAGCGCTGTATCAAAACCAAAAGACTTGGGTTTTACACGCATCAAAACAAGATCTGGAAATATTCTTTCATATGCGTAAAGAGCTTCCCGAGCATATTTTTGATACGCAAATTGCGGCAGCTTTTTTAGGGTTTGGTGAAAGTGTTTCCTATGATGCCCTTGTTCAGCATTATCTTGGGCATACACTCGATAAATCCTTGCAACACACAGATTGGGCGAGGCGTCCGTTGTCTTATGATATGCTGACCTATGCTGGACGTGATGTTCTTTATCTTGGGGAGTTTTATAAAACGATTGTGAAAGATCTTGAGGATAAAGGGCGTTTTGCCTGGGCGATGGATGAGATGAAACTACTTTCAAATGCAGCGCAATTTTTTGATATATCCCCTGGACGGTTAAAACGTTTGGATATTTCCAAGAAAGATTATGCTCTTGCCAAAAAGATCTTCAGATTTCGTGATGAGCATGCGGCCAAGCTGAATCTGAACCGGGGGAGTGTCTTTCATGACAAAATGATTCAAACGATTTTAAAGTTTAAAGAGATAGAAAAGATGCGCGCGGTGCTTGTGAAGTCCTCACCGACTCTTGTGCATCATGATCTTATTCCTGAACTTTTAAAACTTATTGAGGAAGGAAGGGAAGAGGTCTACACGCCACCTCTGCCTCCAACAAGGGAGCAGGATCTCGAGATGGCTCGTGTAAAGATGATGCGGGATGAGCTTGCAAAAAAATATGATTTCTCCCCGAGTTTTTTGGCTAGTAATGAGGACATCAAGGCCTTTGTTATGGGGACGGAAAGCAAGATTTCAAGGACGTGGAGGCGGGAGCTTTTCATAGGATAACAGGGGATTTTGTTAAAATTCTCTGTCTTCACCAAAACTTAACCCTTGGCATGTAAGCTCTTTTAGTATATAAACTAAACACATCGGGGCGTAGCGCAGCCTGGTAGCGCGCCTGCTTTGGGAGCAGGATGTCGTAGGTTCAAATCCTATCGCCCCGACCATTTGGGACCTTTTCCATGCCAATCGCCCTCATCTATCTCTCAGAAAAATCATCCATGCAATCCGGCAAAGCAAAAGCAGGAAGGTGGATTCTTGAGAAACGCATGCCTGAGGCAAAAAGCGTTGAAGGTGTGATGGGATGGCAAAGTGCCTCCGGTACAAGTGATCAGGTAAAACTCTACTTCCCTTCATCCGAAGAGGCGCAAGCCTATGCGGCACAGCACGGTTTGGATGTTGTTATTCTCTCACCTGAAAAACGCTCGTCTTCTCCCAAATCCTACGCAGATAATTTTACAAAAGGGTTGCGTTTCTAACATTTATAAAATTTTTCCATCTTGACGATAGTTCGCCTGGGCTGTATTCAGGTGTAAATTTCTTTTTATGTGTTGGGATGTTGTGAGGCTTTTATTTATCTTTTTTATGTTTGTGTTTTTCCACTCTGGAGTTGGAGCTGCTTCGATGAGTGCTGTGGCAGAGGAAAAACAAGGTATCAAAGTGTCTCATTCCGTAAAACCCTACAATTTACTGGGGATTGACGGAACATTTGCTATTTCATTGAATGACCGTCAGGAAATTGTAAAACAAGCGAAAAGAGGAGAGTCATCCGCTCTTTTAGTTTTAATGCTGTTTAATCCAGGCAAAACAAGGGATGATAAAGAGCTGTTGAGGGCTTTACAGCAAAGATTTGAGTATCCCACCCTGGGCCAAGAGGATAGTTTATATTATGCGGCTGCATCCCTTCTTCTTTCAAAGATTTCATCACCCAAGAAACCTGCGATTTCCCTGGTTAGGGAGTCTTTAAAAAAATTAATTTCTCAAAAACAAAAGGATGGGGAGTTTATTCCCTCTTGCATACGTTTCGTATGGGCACGAGATGCTTTGGATGCCGCAATTGAGAAAAATACAATAAATGACGAAGCCTATGTCATGCTGAGAGATATCGCTGTGGTGTGTCAAAGTTTGAGAGGGATGTACTACTATCTCTATTTTACCTATCACGTTGGGTATAATGAAGCTGTGGGAAATAGGCATGGCGTTCCTTGTGTCAAGCCAGATATCGCGACTCTTGAGAAAATGCTTATGGCATTGAGAATTGGCCGATATCCCACATCAAGTATTTATTGGCTTTTGGGAAGGGAATTCATGTTCTCTGAGGTAGAAAAAACATTGATTCAGGGGATTTTTCCTTCTTCTGC
>JBDHTO010000088.1:0-4808 GCA_039808665.1 Alphaproteobacteria bacterium
ATAAAAGGTTTTGCAGGTAGCCTCATCATCGATCAGAGCCACCACAACCTCGCCGTTCATCGCAGTCGGCTGAGACCTAACCACGACATAATCTTTGTCATGTATGCCGATACCAACCATGCTATCCCCGCAAATTTGAAGGGCAAAGCACTCACCACGCGCAAGGCTTGCATCCACGCAAAACTCACCCAAATCATCCTGAATCGCTAAAATCGGATGTCCTGCCGCCACACGGCCTATCACTTGGATAGGTATAATATGGGGAATTTGGTCTGACTTTAGGGGTTGATCCAAGATCTCAATAGCCCGAGCTTTCCCGTGCCCTCGACGCAAATAACCTTTAGCCTCCAGCTGCTGAATAATCTCCAGCGCTGAAACGGCAGAAACGCCACGCTCAGCTGCAACTTCCCGCACTGTGGGAGCAACGCCATGTTGCTCTTTAAGGCGGCAAATTATAGCAAACGTATCCTCTTGAGCCTTGGTCAGTCCTACGGACTTAACGGGTCCTGGTTTGTTTTTCTTGGGCGCATCCATCGCTTTACGATTGAACCTCATATCCTAAAATTTAACTTAAATTTATCATACCTAACATACGTTAGGTTAGTCAAGAGGTTCGAACATTTTTTGAAGCACTTTTGAATATTAACCCTAAGCATAAACATGAGCGGGAGGAAGAGATCATGAAACCATTAGAAGCCATAGAAAAAGGTCGTATAGAGGAAATTGCCGATATTTTGTCCCAAGCTATTGATAGATCTATGAGAAGTAAAAACCCTTTAAATACAAGGCATTCAGAGCAGGAACTGCTTGACTTCTCTTGGAATCGAAGCGCTTCTAGAGCAAATGTGTGTGATAAGGGCCGTGAAGATAATGAAACCATCAATCGCTAAACAAATTAATAGTTTGGAAGATCAGTCAATAGAAGCCATAAAAGTTCTGTGGAAAGATATTTTTGGGACACAAGCCCCACCTTATACCAAAGCTTATTTGATTCCAAGGCTCGCCTATCGTTTGCAAGAGCTTCACTATGGTCCCTGTTCCGATAAACTTATAGCCCAATTGGATTATTTTTCCAAACGCCTTGAAAAGGGAAAAAGCATTGTTGCTCATACACGCATCTGCAAACCCTTAATTGGTACCAAATTAATTCGCGAATACAAAGGCAAATTCCATGAGGTGATTGTTGTGGAAAAAGGTTTTTTTTATGAAGGCCAAACCTATAAATCCCTTTCGGTTATTGCACGAAAAATTACAGGTGGCCGGTGGAATGGCCCCTTATTTTTTGGTTTACGTCAACGAAGTCAGCATATACAGCCATGATAAAAGAAATACGCTGCGCCATTTATACGCGCAAATCCCACGAAGAAGGCTTAGAGCAAGCCTTTAATAGTTTAGATGCACAACGTGTGGCAGGGGAAAGCTTTGTCCAAAGCCAACATCACGAAGGTTGGCGCTTGATTTCCAAACACTATGACGATGGTGGCTATTCAGGTGGAACGCTGAACCGTCCCGCCTTGCAAGATCTTTTTCAAGATATTGAAAATGGCCTTGTTGATTGTGTGGTGGTTTATAAAATTGATCGGTTATCGCGCTCTCTGATTGATTTTTCAAAGATTGTGGAACTGTTTGATAAGCATCAAGTGACCTTTGTGGCCGTAACCCAATCTTTCAATACGTCAAGCTCCATGGGACGTTTGATGCTTAATGTGCTTTTGAGTTTTGCCCAGTATGAACGTGAACTGACCAGTGAAAGAATACGTGATAAATTTTCGGCATCCAAACAAAAAGGCATGTGGATGGGCGGCACACCACCACTTGGCTACGATATCATTGATCGAAAACTTGTGATTAATGAAGAAGAAGCAAAACTGGTGCGCCATATCTTCAACCGTTTTTTAATTTTAGAGTCAGTTACGAATGTAACGCGAGAACTCAACCAAGAAGGCTATCGCACCAAAAGATTTACAGGAAAAGAAAGCGGCAAAGAATTTGGAGGAAATAAATTTTGTATCCAAGGAATGCGCAAAATCTTAGTCAATCCTTTGTATTTGGGATGCATACGCCATAAAGATCAAGTGTATCAGGGCCAGCACGAAGGCATTATTTCAAAAGAGATTTGGGATCGTGCACAAAAAATATTTCAAACCAATTCAGCTTCTCGTGGCATGGAATCGCGCACAAAAAGCCCAGCTCTTTTAAAAGGAATTTTAAAATGCCAGCCTTGTAATGCGGCCATCACACCATCTTACACAACAAAAAAGAATCAGCAGCGTTATCATTATTATGTGTGCAGTCACCATCTTCGAGGGGTTGGGTGTCCACGCCCTGCAACCTATATGCCTTCCCATGAAGTGGATGAATTTATTGCAAAACATGTATGTACTCTTTTAAAAGCCCCTCAAGTCTCTGCGGCCACGTGGTTAGCCTTGGAGAAAAAAGGGATTACCCAAGAAAAAGCTTTTGAAGCGTTACAAGATATAGGTCATGTGTGGGATCAGCTTCATCCCCTCGAGAGAAATAAAATCGTCCAAATTTTGGTTGATGTAGTCTGGGTGCGCCATGATGGCCTGGAAGTACACTTTCATGAACATGGGTTAGCAACACTTTTATGCGATGAACCCATACAAACCTTAAACCGCAAGCAGGATATTTTTCGATGACATCACATTACAAAACAGACCAGGGAAAAACAGCTATTTTTATGCCGCTTACCTTTGAAAAGCGTGGGGGACGTAAATTGCTGATTGCACCTTCACAAGGTGGAGAACAAGATGATAACCCAAAAATCGATCCAACGATGGTGAAAGCTTTGGTGCGCGCTCATCTTTGGCAAAATTATCTAAAGCAAAAGAAATATGCCACCTTGAGAGAATTGTGTGAAGCCCATGGCATTACCCAAAAATATGCTCAAATGCTGATGCGCCTTAATTTCCTTTCCCCCTTTATTAAAGCTGCCATTTTGCAAGGGACTCAACCAAAGGGCCTTAAACTTTCCGAGCTGATGCGTGAAATGCCTCTCTTATGGGAGGCCCAGGAAAAACTGTTTGGATTTAAAAAACAATCATCCGATTGCTCAAAATGATAAAAACGATGTTTTGAGCATAAATCTTGACATCAGTTTAATGCTCAAGATGAAGAAAAATTGATTTTGAGCATCTATCTTTTCTTTTCAGAATTCCTTAAGAAAAGTTAGGTGATTATCTTTTCTTTTTAGTCTTGACTGAGAAAGGATAACAGGTTATCTTTTCTTAGGTGGTGTTGTTTAAGAAAAGTTAGCCCATGAATCAGAGAGTTGGAATATATATTACACAAAAGGTCTCCGGTGAGTCATATAAAGCCTATGTTCCACCAAAAATGCCACCGGCACCGCCCATAGATTTAGCGATGCTTTATCCATCCCTCGAAAAAGCAACGCATGCCCTGGCTGAGTTAAATAGTATTCATAAAACCATTCCTAATACAGCGCTTTTTATCTATATGTATGTACGTAAAGAAGCTTTACTTTCAAGTCAGATTGAGGGGACTCAAAGCTCCTTTTCAGATCTCATGCTATTTGAACACAATCAAAAACCTGAAGTCTCAATTGAAGATGTGGAAGAGGTCTCTAATTATGTTAAAGCGATTACTTATGGCTTAGAACGTTTAAAAGATGGTTTTCCATTATCCTTGAGATTGTTAAAAGAAATTCACGGCATTTTGCTAAACGGCAGTAGAGGTTCTTCTAAATTGCCTGGAGAATTTAGAAGATCACAAAACTGGATCGGGGGAACAAGGCCTGGCAACGCTCTTTTTGTGCCGCCACCGGTAGATCATTTAAATGACTGTCTAAGCGATTTTGAAAAATTTCTTCATGATGAAAGTCTGCCGGCACTGATCAAAGCGGGGCTTGCTCATGTTCAATTTGAAACAATACATCCTTTTTTAGATGGTAATGGCAGGCTTGGTAGGTTACTCATAACCTTACTTTTATGTGTAAACGGCATACTTGATGAACCTATTTTGTATTTAAGCCTTTATCTAAAAGCGAATCGCCATACCTATTATGATCTCTTGACCGAAGTCAGATCCCATGGCACGTGGGAAACATGGCTGGAATTTTTTCTGATTGGTATTACGCAATCATCAAAACAAGCCATTCAAACGGCTCAAAAAATAAATGATCTTTTTAAAGCGGACAACGATAAAATATCTCATTTAGGACGTGCTAGGTTTTCCTGTGAACAAGCCCTTGAGTACATGAAACGCCTACCTCAAGTGACCGTTCCCCTTATGGCTAAAGACTTAAAAATGTCTCAACCAACAGCCAGAAGTGCCTTAAATCACTTGACTGACCTTGGTGTATTAGAAGAAGTGAGCGGCCATAAACGGGATAAAGTTTATATCTATCGCAAGTATTTGGATATTTTGGAAGATGGCGCAGAACCATTTGCTGCCATTTGAACCGCCCCCCAGTTTTACTCTTCGAACCCAAACAGCTAAGCATTTTTAAAAACCCAAGGAAAACAAGGCATCCCAGAGGTGCGAAGTGGATTTTTTGTGTTCGCACCCTTGGAGCATTTTGGGAGCATCAAAGGGATAAAAAGGGGTGTTTTGAGCTAAAAATTAAGAGCATGCTCTTAAACAGGTTCGCACCTAAGGAACATCTATAACCCAGAAACCCTATAAAATAGGGGTCTTTTCACGCAGATAAAAATCAAAGAAAAACGAGAGAGAGCGGATATCTGATAAATAATGGCGGAGGAGGTGGGATTCGAACCCACGGTACGCTTTCACGCACAACGGTTTTCGAGACCGCCCCAATCGGCCAC
>JBDHTO010000089.1:0-4753 GCA_039808665.1 Alphaproteobacteria bacterium
CAATCCACAATGCTTACTCCCACCATAGGGTCGATTTCGGGAAAAGCAATCTTTTCAGCGTTATATGCGACATAGGCGGTGTTATCAAAAAATGCAGGAATCATAATGTGCATATGCATCACAAATCGATCCAGGTTGTGGACACGTGCGATGAGATCATCATAATCCTTTGCCATGTTAATGTCCTTGGCAAGATTTTCTAAAAGCGTATCTTTGATACCAATATAATTGCTGCTTCCAGGAGCATCGGCTGCGGTAATACCAAAGTAGTAAGCTTGTTCAGCACCGGGAGATAGAGAGTTTGACCAGGTATGTAAAATCATATCAAAGTCCCGATTTGCTGTGCGATCTTCATATTGAACATTGTCCACAAGACGAACTTTTAATTTAATTCCAAGGAAGCCAAGACTTCGTTGATAAGCAAGCGCAACCTTTTCAAGGCGTTGGTCCTTGATCAGAAACTCAAGTGTCAGGTGATCACCTTTTTCATTAACACGCTTTCCGTTTTTAATGTTCCACCCTGCTTCTTGGAGGAGTTTATCGGCACGTGCAAGATTTTCTCTTTGATTTCCATCGCCGTTTGTCACACTGGGTGTATATCCCTTTTCAAAAACATCTTTGGAAACAAGTCCCTTTTCAAGATGTTCATTAACGAGTGATTGAAAAGGAACGAGGAGTTCTTTTTCCTTTTCAGTGATAGCGCCACTGTGTGCAAGAGGGGTGTTTTCAAAAAGACTTTTTGCGCGTTTAAGGTTTCCAAAGAAAACAAGGCGATTGAGTGTCTCAAAATCAAAGGCAAGATCAAGGGCTTGACGCAATCTTAAGTCATTGAAAATAGGGCGACGCATATTGAATGCAATGGTGCGTACAGGAACAGGGCGACCATGGGTCATCTCAAGCATTTTGATGCGGCCATTTTTAACAGCAGGGACGTTGTATTTTGTACGCCATTGATTGACATCTTGTTCGAAGTAGATATCAACATTTCCGGTAAGGAACTCTTGAAAATGGGTGTTTGCATTTTTGATATAGAGAATTTCAACCTCATCAAAATTGGCGCCACCTTTGTTAAGAGGGAGACTCTCACCCCAGTAATTTTGGATGCGCTCTAAAACAATACGCTTGCCAAATTCCACAGTTTTAATTTTATAGGGTCCCGCTGTGACAAGGGGTGTTTGATTCATATCCAAAAAATCTTTTCCCTCTAACTGCTTTTTAGAAAGGATGGTGACAAGACCTACAATCATGGGGATTTCGGGGTCATAAATACCTTCTTCATTGGGGCGCCATTCAAAAGTGATGGTTTTTGAGTTATCGATGATAATATTTTTGAGCTTTTTTGGGCCGAAGTGATTCTTGTATCTTGGAAGACCCTTATCCCTCAGGAGTTCAATCGTGAACTTAACATCCTCCGCTGTGACAGGTGTTCCATCTGAAAACACAGCTTCGTCTCGAATCACAAAGGTTACCTTAGAAGCATCAGGTGCAACATCAATGGTTTTTGCGATATGCGCATAGATTGTAAAAGGTTCATCCGCAGCACGTCGCATCAGTGCGGCTGTTGTGTAGGTAACACCTTCTCCACAAATACCCTTCACGGAAACGGGGTTGATGCTATCGAATGTGCCGAGTGCACCGATGACGACACGCCCTCCCTTTTTTGCGTTGGGATTACGATATTTTACGTGACTATCCTTTGAAAAATCATACTTGGGTGTTCCATAACGAGCGATCGCGGTGACAGGTGCGCTTTGGATGGAATGGGCAAGAAAGGTGAGTGAAAAAAGAATGGAAAAAAAACGTGTCATAAAAAACATTTTTATCAATATGAATTATCAGGGAGTATAACAGAGCCTGTGTAAAAGAAGGATGAATTTTTGAATAAACAAAGGACATAAAAAAACTCCGGAAGTGAGCCGGAGTTTTTTATACAAGAGGTGAGTTTTGTTTTATTTAGAAAAGAAAGTCCTGAAATGGGAAACCTTGAAAAGGATTCGTGTTAACAACACTTCCCCCCAAGGGTTGGGTATTTCCCGCACTTATGCTCATAAAAGCTCCGTTTGGAAGCGCCCCAATCGGCCGCATACATGTTCTTCTGCCAATCCGTTGATGAATTTGCCCAATGACTCTGGGGTCTCCTGTGAGAGTGAATTGTTTGTTGCCGAGGAGGATAGAAAGCCTAGCTCCTTGAGATGAGCTGCTGCTATTTGATGTGATAGCACCATTATGTGTGGTTTGATTGGAGGAGCTTTTGGACCACTGAATATAACCTGTAACAAAAGGGTGATGTCCCTGTGCAAGGAGTCTTAGGGCTTCCTCTGTATCATTACCTTCTAGAGTGCTCAGAAAATCTGGAGAGAAGGTAAGAGCTTTTTCTGTGCCGAGGCTGTTCTCATAGTCATCCCGGGTTTTGATTTGGAGAGTGGGATATTGAAATTTGGCTATCCTTGTAAGTTTTAGAAGAGAATGGATATTTCTTTTGAATTCCCTACTTATACCATGTGCAGCATCATCAAACGCTCTCAGGAATGTTGCCTTTGATGCTTCATCAAGATCTGTTCCTTTGAAACGTGAGATGGCGAAGGCAAGAAGGTATCTTGATTGTGCGGATTGAGGTGTTGTTGATTCTGTTGTTGGAAGGATTTGGTTAATGCTCTCAGTATACCAATCTTCTGGGGACATGCTCTCGGAACGTGTATACCTTTGCATGTAAATAGTGGCATAGGCAGAAAGGTTAAAGAAATTGGCAATAGCTTGTTGATCGCGTTTTGAAACAGAGACCTCTGAAGAGGCAATCCGCCAAGCGCCTGTGGTGCTTCTTTTTGATGAATTTCTCGATGAATTTATTGCCTCTGGTTGTTCGCCGCGTGCTACAAACCTTAGGCCGTCTCTTAGGGCCTCTTGAGCTCCATCACCAAAAGTTGTTGCGGTGTCTGACTCTAATGCCTCATGCATACGTGTTGTGCATCCATTTAAAATCCCAGCAAAGGTGAGGTCCCTTCTTGTGATGGCTCTGTGTGACGGTGTTCCAGCGGCATGCATCTCTGTGACGACTGTGAAGAGTGCAACCAATAATAACAGTATTTTCAAGATTTTATCCCCCTATAAAAAGAAAAACGTATGGTCTGCGTAAACAAACAGTAAACAGTAAGTAGAAGTAGTTTTTTAATTTTTTATTAAATTTCCCAAGGCGGATTATACAGATAATTAAAAAAAACAGCATGAATTTTTTCTTCATGAATAAATGCGACGCATCGTATGTGTTATTTCTTGAAATATGTCTAAGAAGTTAGAAAATATATTTTATATAAATTCTCAATTTTTTAATGGACTTTTACGCAGAAAAACATACATACAATTTAATAGAATTTAAAACAAAGAAAAGAGCATTGAATTTTTCTCAACGTGATTATTGTGCAGACCTTTTAAGTGCACTTTCTTCTCATCCCTCAAAAACTGAAGCATATGGACTTTCCCTTGTGTATCAGGCGAAGGTTAACCTTCTCTCAGCTGAAGTTGAAGGGTACGAGGCGTTGTTACGTTGGACCCACAAAGATGTTGGATATATTAACCCAGAAACGTGTTTAGAAATTGCAGAAAGCTTTGGTCTTTCTCGGGCCCTTCAAATGTGGGTTTTGCACAAGGCGTGTTTCGATATGTATCAACATCCGTTCATGCAATGCGCGGTGAATGTTGATCCCAATCTTTTGTGTATGGACATGGCGCGGGAGATTATGGGAATTCTTTCCGATTATAAAATTTCTCCATCCCGACTTCAGTTGGAGATCACAGAGCACAATGCACCCTATAGTATGGGGAGTTTAGCGGCCGTTGTGTCTTGGCTCAGAAAACAAGGTGTGCAAATTGCGTTGGATGATTTTGGAACAGGTCACGCGACGATCGCATATCTTGCCAAGGTAGATTTGGATTATGTGAAAATTGATAAATCTCTTGTGCAAGGCATTGCGGATTCTTCTTTTATGAAGCAAGAGCTTATGGCGATTATGGATCTTATCAGTGTATCTGGTGCTCGAATTATTTGTGAAGGTGTCGAAAGTCACGAGGATGCCCTCTTTTTGAAGAGAATTGGGGTAGAGCAAGTTCAGGGATATTTTTTTCATAAACCTGCGAAGTTAGAAGATCTTTTGAACTTTCGTATGTCTTCCCAGCAAACGGCTTAGTTTTTTTGAGTTTTTCTACTTTTCTCCTTGAATTTTCCAAGGAATTCCTTCATATAAGAGACACCACAATTGTCGCGGGGTAGAGCAGCCCGGTAGCTCGTCAGGCTCATAACCTGAAGGTCGTTGGTTCAAATCCAGCCCCCGCAACCAAATTTTTCCCATTTCAATTTTTCTAAGTATTTGAGGCATTTTTTGACTCAAATAAATTATTTTCTTGTTAACTTGTTGTTAACGCACTCGGTCTATTTCCTCCCTTTAAGTGGCGCATGAAGTGCCATGAAACAGCTTATGAGGAGATATATATGGGTTCGTTGAAAAAAGCGATGCTTGCGAGTGTTTTAACAGTCTTTACTTTTGGTGTGCCTTTTGCTGCAGATGGTGGTGATGTCGGAGATCCCTTGGCTTCTTCGCCCGCTGTTCGTATAATTCGTGTCGGAGAAACGCAGCATGTCACAGATTCTGCGGGTGTGGGGTATTCTGTGTCCGTTCAACAAATAGCATCAGGTGATAATATTTCTCGAGCCGTGAATGGTGTTTCTTCCCTTGAAACTCCTCTTGGATGGTCGGGTATG
>JBDHTO010000090.1:0-4737 GCA_039808665.1 Alphaproteobacteria bacterium
CCCACATTAAAGAGGCCTGAGACATTTCCGTTTTCCATCAACCAAATCATCACATCCACAGCATCGTGAACAGAGACAAAGTCACGTTTTTGAAACCCATGGGGAATATCACTTCGCCCCGATTCAAAAAGATTTGCCACACCTGATTCCTGAATTTGCTTTGCAAAATGGGGTATGACGCTGCTTTGTCCCTTTTTATGATGTTCATTAGGACCATAAACATTAAAAAATTTGAGGCCCGCCCATTGCGGTGGTGTTGCACTATATTCACTGCGTTTATGCTGCAAAAGTGCGCGATCGAATGCGTGCTTACTCCATCCATAAAGATTCATCGGGCGAAGTTTGGAAAGGTACATATCTTCTTCACTATCCAAGAAACCAAGTTCGCCACCGCCATAGGTTGCTGCCGAAGATGCATAAACAAATCGAATACGGTGGCGTGCGCAAAGATGAAATAGATCAAGCGAGAGTCTGTAGTTATTATTCAGAACAAGATCACCATCTGTAGCATCTGTACTGGAGATGGCCCCAAGATGAAAAACAATCTGAATTTGACTTTTGTACTGCTCAATATGACTGAAAAGACGATCGGGATTAATGATATCAAACATGTCCCTTTTACAGAGGTTATTCCACCTTTCATCATGACCAAGAAAGTCACAGCCGATAATGCCCGTATGGCCACGTCTTTCAAGTTCTGCGATGAGATTTGATCCAATAAAACCCGCGGCACCTGTTACAAGAATCATTATTTTATCGTTTTTAAGTTATTTTACCCAAAATGAAAGAGCATACGTGATAAGTCAAGCTTGACTTTTCATGAAGAAGCCCCTATGTTACAGAAAAAAATTATGATGTGAATCAATCATGGCAAACCATACATCTGCTAAAAAAGCAATTCGTCAAACCGCATTTCGTACGGCTGTAAACAAAAACCGTATGAGCCGCGTTCGTACATTTATTAAAAACGTAGAGTCTCTTCCTACCTCTGCAACAGCTGCTGAAGCATTGAATGCTTTTCAATCTGCGCAAAAGGAATTGATGCGCGCGGTTACAAAAGGTGTTTTGAACAGAAATACAGCGTCCCGCAAACTTTCCCGCCTTCACGCACGCGTTAAAGCGGTTGCTCAATAGTTAGCTTTCTTAAAAGGAGGCCAACGTGGCACTACCAGTCATTGAAACAGATGTTGTTGTGATTGGGGCTGGTCCGGTTGGCCTTTTTTCTATTTTTGAATGTGGCATGAACAAATTGCAGTGCCACGTTATTGATGGACTCGATATGATTGGCGGGCAGTGCGCTGCTCTTTACCCAGAAAAACCCATCTACGATATTCCAGCACATCCCTCTATCACAGGCGCAGAGCTTATTGAAAAACTTTCCGCTCAGGCTGCGCCCTTTCACCCAACGTACCATTTGGGTCAAAAGGTTGTAGGATTACACTCACTTGAAAAACAAGTACCCTCTGATTTTGCCTACGCCCTTGAAACGACAAATGGTCAAAAATTCAAGGCACGCGCCGTCATTATTGCCGCAGGTGTTGGTGCTTTTGGTCCAAACCGCCCTCCGCTTGAAAATCTTGAGCAGTATGAAGGCAAGAGCGTTCGCTATTATGTTAAATCCCGTGCAGAGTATGCGAATAAGAAAGTCGTCATTGCCGGCGGCGGTGATTCCGCGGTAGATTGGGCCATCTCCCTTTCTGAGATCGCCTCAAAAATTTATGTTGTGCATCGTCGTCCAAAGTTTCGCGCCGCGCCAGAATCAGAAGACCAGCTTTTCAAACTCGCAGAAGCCGGAAAAATCGAACTTGTGATTCCTTATCAACTTTCCTCACTCCAAGGACAAGATGGAATACTTTCTGCCGTAGAAGTTGAAACTATGGAGGGTGACAAAAAAACTCTCGAGGCGGATATCCTTCTTCCCTTTTTCGGACTTTCCATGAATCTTGGCCCCCTTCTTGAGTGGGGTCTTGGATTTGATAAAAAGAATATCGCCGTAGATCAATCCACATCAGCCACAAATATGCCGGGCGTTTTTGCCATCGGTGATGTGTCCACATATCCTGGGAAACAAAAGCTTATTTTGTGTGGATTTGCAGAAGCTGCACAGGCATCCCATGCCATTCGACGCATGCTTTTCCCGGATGAAGTTATTCACTTTGAATACTCCACCACCATGGGCGTGCCCTCTAAGGCCTCCGCCTAAATAGACTCTCTAACTATTTACCGCCAAAGACCTCGGGATGTTTGTTAATTCCGGAACCTCGTCAACTTCTGAGCACTCATGATCCAATTCTTTAAATTTGCGTGCCGTTACAAGAACGCGACGTTCAAGTGTACCAACCGTTGCATTATAACTTTCCACCATAGAGCCAAGATTTCTTCCCATTTTGACAAAATGCTCTGTCATATCGTGAATGCGTTTGGAAAGCTCTTTCCCCAATTCGGCAATCATACGCGCATTTTCCGCAAGGGCTTCCTGGCGCCATCCATAAGCCACAGCGCGAAGAAGCGCGATCAAAGTTGTTGGCGTTGCAAGAATAACCTTATCGCGAAATCCCACCTCTAAAAGTTCTGGATCCTGCTCAAGGGCCGCACTAAAAAACATTTCCCCCGGTAAAAACAAAACCACAAAATCCGGTGTTTTTTCAAATTGATCCATATAAGATCTGGCACTCAATGCCTTGATATGGGTACGCACCTGACGGGCGTGATCCTGAAGCTTTTTAAGGCGTTCTGTTTCATCCGCAATTTCTGTAGCATCAAGGTAGGCCGAAAGAGGCGCTTTAGCATCCACAACAATCTGACTTCCTCCAGGAAGGTGAATAATCATATCCGGGCGAAGACGTCCTGATTCCCCTTCCACAGTAGACTGCTCCGTAAAGTCACAGTGATTCACCATACCCGCCATTTCTACAACTTTTCGAAGCTGCATCTCTCCCCATTTTCCACGAACCTGGGGAGCACGCAGGGCTTTGACAAGATTGGCTGTTTCGATACGTAATTCTTTTTGTGAGCCAATGAGAGAATGAACCTGCGTTTTAAGGTTTTCATAGGCACCAACACGCTCTTTTTCCATCGCATGGATTTTTCCATCCACCTGACTGAGGGCCTGTTTTATAGGGTCAAGCATACTATGAATGGCCACTTCTTTTTCCTTTAAAGACGCGGTGACCGCTTCCTTAGATTGCTCAAGAGAAGTACGCAGTTTTGCATCAGCGAGTTCGAGAAAGTTTTGACTCTGATTATGCATAATTTCAGAAGACAACACTTTAAACTGGGTTTGAAAGCGTGCCTCCGCATCCATCAAAAATTTGATTTTTTCGTCTGTTTGTTTTCTTTCTTGATCCAGGGTTGCATTCAAATGGCTATTTTCCGCGACAAGAAGAGTCAACCTTTCTTGAAGAAAATCAATTTTGCGATCCTTTTCCAAAAGGTTGTCACGGGCACTTGCAAGCTTTCCACGGTAAAGAAAAAACTGCATGCACCAAAGAAGAATAACAACGCATACAAAAGCACCAACAGCGATCATCACCATGGCTATGTTTCCTGATTTAAAATCTGTTTCTTCTTTTTAAGCTGCTTCTTGACCACTTGCAATGGCGGAGAGTGTGCGCGCCACAAGACGAATCTCATTCTTGAGGTCAATCGTTGATCGATTTCTTCCCTCGATAGATTCCTCCAAAAGTTTGGACAGAGTCGCATCCATGCTGCGAACATGCTGTTTAAACACCTCATCAGCACCAGATTTTTGACCGCCCCCATAAAACTGTTGCAGCGCCTGTTGAAGATCAATCTGGTTTTCAGCAATTTTTTTAAGCAATTGTTGGTGTGTTAACATCTGATCCGTCATGGTTGAAAGTTTTTCGCCCACACCCTGAATCGATTTTACAACACTTGTGCGGTTTTCCTCTCCCTTACGGAGGAGGCTTTGGAGCTGATTCATATTTTCTGCTGTTTGCTCCAAAAGTCCCTGAAGATAAGCCGGACCACTGCTCAACGCATCCATGGCATCGGATGTTGTCACTTTTGTCAGAAGAGTCAAACGTTCCTCAACACTGTGATAAAAATCTGTGCATAAACGGGATATTTGCAAATCCAAAAATCCCACAATCAACGATCCCGCAAGGCCATACATAGAACAACTAAATGCTGTACCCATCCCAGAAAGGGGGGATTTTAACCCCTCCTTAAGGTGAGCAAAGGCTTCTTTTACATTTCCATCCCCAAGATCAATCCCTGAAATCACGCCTGTAATCGCACCAATTGTTTGAGAAAGACCCCAAAATGTCCCAAGAAGACCCATAAAAATCAAAAGCCCAATAATATAACGGCTTACATCTCGTGAGGCATACAGACGATCTTCCACACTCGCCAAAAGAGAGCGCACAAGCACCGGTGAAAGGTACTGATTTTTAGATTCATTAAAAATAAGCGCCACAGGGGTAAGAATTTTTGGCTCGGGCGTTCCTGGAAAACGCTCATGCCCACGATCATAGGACTCAAGCCAAGACTGCTCTTTTTGAATACGCCTTAGGTTATAGAAATTCATAAAAATCCCAAACCCAAGAATTGTGAAAATCACACTATTTAAGAGTGGATTATGGGAAAAGGCATAGGCCATGGGTTTCCAAAGCAATATGGAAAAAACGGCGAGAATGCCTACAAAAATAGACATTTTTAAAAGAGCACGCGTAATAAACGTCATAAAATTCTCATACATGAAAGCATTGACAAGGA
>JBDHTO010000091.1:0-4707 GCA_039808665.1 Alphaproteobacteria bacterium
AGGGTAAGGGTGAAATGGTGCGGTAAGAGCGCACCGCGGTGTTGGTAACAACATTGGCAGGGTAAACCCCACCGGGAGCAAGACCGAATAGGAAGGGATGTGTTTTCACAACTGTGTTGGTTCAGTCTCTTCGGGTTGGTCGCTAGAGGTGTTTGGTGACAAACATCCCAGATGAATGGTCATCCAGGGGATTTATCCCCGGACAGAACCCGGCTTACAGGCTACCTGGTTTTTTCTTTTTTTTTGAGTTACATTTGCTTCATAACATGATTCAAAACAGAGTTTATTGATATGATGAAAAAATCTATAGCCCTTGCAATTTTTGCGTCCTTGTGTTCTTCTTCCCCCTATGCCGAAACAAAAGGTGATGTGGAATCTATTCAAGAAAAGGAGAAAGTCAACGTGAGTGATTTGAAAATAGAAGATACTGTTGTAGGTGCCGGTGAAGAAGCAAAAAAAGGTGATACGATTAAAGTTCACTACACAGGAACGCTTCTTTCTAATGGAAAAAAATTTGATAGCTCTCTTGATCGTGGTCGTCCTTTTGAATTTACCCTCGGTGCAGGTGAAGTCATTGAAGGCTGGGACAAAGGTTTTGCCGGTATGAAAGTTGGCGGCAAGCGCAAACTCACCATTCCATCTCATATGGGCTATGGTGAATGGGGTGCAGGAGATGCGATTCCTCCCCATGCGGATCTTGTGTTTGAGGTTGAACTTCTTGGTGTTCACAAAGGTTAATCTCAACCCTAAGGTATTATTTAAAGCGGCGAGGATGTGCCGCTTTTTTTAAGAATTTTCTCTTGTTGTTTTTATGTATAGGGTAAATATTCATTCTGTTTGCGGTGAATTAATGTCTAGATAATATTATCGATCTTGTTAGTTGATTTTTAACCTATTCTGATATAGACTGCCATCTATGTGTTTTTTGCAAATGGCGTTTCATGTTTATTCAAACAGAGACAACACCCAATCCTGATTCCCTTAAGTTCCTTCCGGGGGTGACTGTTTTTGAAGGTGGCGTTGTATCCTTTCAGCGTGGGGAAGACGTTTCTCGATCTCCCTTAGCCAATCGTCTTTTTGGTATTGATGGGATTGAAACAGTTTTTCTTACACCCGATTATATTACGCTTACAAAAAATTCAGAGATTGACTGGATTCATCTCAAGCCGGCTGCTCTTGCAACGATTATGGAGCATTTTATTGCAAATCTTCCCGTTGTTATTCAAGAAGGGCAAGAGCCCATCAATTCAGTAGTTTCTTATGATCTGAGTGATCCCATTATTAAGCAAATTGTCGAAATTATTGATACACGTGTTCGCCCAGCAGTAGCCCAAGATGGTGGAGATATCACTTTTGATCATTTTGTTGATGGTGTTGTGTATGTTCGTATGGCAGGTGCGTGTGCAGGTTGCCCTAGTTCTACGGCGACGTTAAAAGCGGGTATGGAAAATATGTTACGTTACTATGTTCCCGAAGTGACAGAAGTGAGGGCTTTATAATTGAGAAAGAGTAAGAAACTCAGCTTTTTTGCATTGATGATGTGTGCAGCCTCTCCTTTGATGGCAAAGCCCTATGTTAATGCAAAGGGGTACGGGCTCAAACATCATGCCAAGGAAGCCGAAGTCAAGCACGGTATCCCTGAGAATCTTTTGATGGCGATTGCCCACTTTGAGTCGAATAAATCCGCCTATGCTGTGAATGCAAAGGGGCGAGGTCACTTTTTCAAGACAAAAGAGCAAGCCGCAGCATTTATCCATAACCTTGTGAAGGAAGGCTATAGAAATATTAATGTGGGTTGTATGCAGCTCAATTATGCGGCTCATCGCAAGCGTTTTAAGTCTTTAGAAGATATGTTGGAGCCTGAGAAAAATATTGCCTATGCCGCAAGACTTCTGGTGTCTCTTAAGCGTGCTCATGGAAGCTGGGAACGTGCGGTTGAGGCTTATAAAGGAAGTTTTTCAGAAACCTCTCAAAATTATCGTTCCAGAATTTTTTCTTTGAGATTTAAACTTCCTAAGGTCTCTATTCCTAAAAATAAAGTGACGCCCCTTCACAAGGTGAAATCGGTGCAGGAATCAAAAAAGGCTCCCACGAAGTACTGTGTTACCGCTCAAAAAGAGCATAACTCTCAAAGTGAAGCTATGATTTACCTCAAAAAACCCTTGCTTAAGATTTAAGCCTAGCCTTCCTTAATCACTGTTTTTAACGTCTCTATGATCATATATTGCTGTGGTTCAATGGGAGGTTGGTTTTTCCTCCTTCTATGGGATGGGTATAGGGTAATTTGTTGACGAGTGTTAAGCTGTTTTACGTAATTGAGGGAAGTGTTCGTCATAGCAGGATGAGTGTAAATGACTGGGTGAATCCCAAGTGTAAGAGCTTCTGAAATCATGGAGGTTGACTCGCCAGGAAGAATGAGGATAATATCCATATTTTCTGCGCAGGTCTTGAGTGCTGACCCCCAAAGGCTGGGTTCTCCAAACTTAAAATCATTCACGTGCCAAGGCCTTTGCACGCATTGATCCATAACATACTGTGTTACGGAATCAATTTCTGTGCGGTGAGCATCGGGGGCAATCACAAGCCTTCCATCATGATCTATTTTATGCTTTCCGGTTCGCGGACCATTCAGGAAAAGGATGTTTTTATCTTTTGGTAGAGACTGCAAAAGTGTCTCTGCGTCTTTTATGGCATAGGGTTTCCAACTTCCGTCTGGTTGCTCCGTGTCCCCACCAAGCATCACAATAATATGAGTATTTTTAAAAATGCCCGTTGTCTCTTCTTTTGCGGTGGATTCTTTTGTTCTTGTATGGAGAACGCCTTGGATGGGGATGAGAGTGACTTTGTTTCGGATAAGGTCAAAATCTTTATTTAAGGCGTGTTCTGGTGCGACAACGATGGTGCCGGGTGCCAGATGGTTCATAGGGTCAAGCCATTGCCAGGTAAGAAGGACGTGTTTTTCTTTCGACAGGGGAGGAGTTTTAAATGCCTCAGCTCCACTCTTTCCTGCGCCAAGAATGATCGCTTTTGTTTTGAGCTCAGGGTCTTCGTTGATGACCGAGCGGAGGCATGCAATCATTGCCTTTTCACCATTGTTCTCCGTAGGAACATCCTGAGAAGTCCTGGGTTTTGTTTCAAAAACAAAATAGAGAACAATTAAAGCGCATAAAAGTAAGGCGAAAAACCCTGTATAAAACTTTTTAAGCAGCAACCACAGCATGGCGACGAACCTTTTCCAAATCTTCTTGTGTGTCAACACTTTGAGGTGGTGCGTCTACGACAACGACGTCAATGGGAACTCCTGCTTCCAGTGCTCTGAGTTGTTCTAATCGCTCTGATTTCTCCAAATAAGAAGGGGGTAGGGCGACAAATTTTTCCAGCACATCCCGCCTAAATCCATAAATGCCAATGTGATGATAAAATGTTGGCGCTTCACTTGGAATTTTTGAGCGGGAGAAGAAATAAGCACGGGTCTTTTGCCCTTCATCGACTTTTTCCATGGCAATTTTGACAACATTCGTGTTGGTCAGCTCGCTTTCGTCCGCAATAGGGGCGGCGAGTGTCATCATGCTATAGTCGCCTTCTGTCATGAAGTGATGAAGCGTCTTAAGGTGACTTGGATCCACAAGAGGAAGATCCCCCTGAAGGTTAATAACATGTTCGTATTTATTCGTGGGATCAATGGCTTTGAGGGCAGCATACACGCGGTCAGTTCCCGAGGGAAGTTCCGCATCTGTTAAAACAGCTGTGCCTCCATGAGCTTCAATAAGCTCTTTGATTTCCTCGCTGCAACACGCGACAACAACATCTCCAATGTCTGCTTTTTGTGCTTGTTTAAATACTCTCAGGATCATAGGCTCACCTGCAATATCCGCAAGGGGTTTTTGAGGAAGGCGAACACTCGCCATACGTGCCGGTATAATTGTCACAGTTGTCATGGAGTCTCTTGTTTTTTTCTAGGTTATTCCCTCTAATAATTACAATTTATATAAGAAGGTCAAGGATCATGTTCAATCGAAAATTTCCAAACACACAAATGCGTCGGTTGCGAAGTGTGCCCTGGGTTAGAGATCTTGTGGCGGAGCATGGTCTTCAGGCCTCAGATCTTATTTATCCCATGTTTGTTCGGGAAAAAGATTCACCACGAGAGATCAAAACACTTCCGGGGGTTTATCGTCACACGGAAGAGGAGCTCCTTAAAACCTGCGAAGAAGCGATCAACCTGGGGATTCAAGCTGTTGCCCTTTTTCCATATATCGAAGCGTCCTTGAAGGATGCCCATGGAAAGATGGCGATTGAGGGGGATAATCTCATGTGTCGTATGATTCAATTGATTAAGGAGAATTTTGGAAGTGAGCTTGGTATTGTGGCGGATGTGGCCCTCGATCCTTACACAAGTCACGGCCATGATGGCGTAATTAAGTCTCACCGTGTGGACAATATTGAAACAACAGAAATGTTAGTGAAACAAGCCCTTGTCCAAGCACAAGCGGGTGCCGATATTATTGCTCCCTCAGATATGATGGATGGACGTATCGGAGTGATTCGGAGCTTGCTTGATCAGGAGGGATTTGAACATGTCATTTTGATGAGTTATGCCGCAAAGTACGCTTCTGCTTTTTATGGTCCTTTTAGGGATGCTGTGGGGGCCGGGTCACCGGGGAGTTTCCTTGGTGCACCGCTCGATAAAAAAACCTATCAAATGGA
>JBDHTO010000092.1:0-4622 GCA_039808665.1 Alphaproteobacteria bacterium
GAAAGAGAGAACATATCTGCGATTGTTCTTTCTGATTACGACAAGGGTAATTTGAGTAAAGAATTGTGTGCGGAAGTCATTCAGTTTGCGTGTAGTTATTCAGTCCCCGTTATTGTGGATCCAAAGGATAAGGACTTTGCAAAATATGAGGGGGCAACACTTCTTACCCCTAATTTTTCTGAAATTCGTAAAGCGTGTGGAAAGGATATTTTTGAATTCTCTGATATTGCAGAGGAAGTTAAAAAACTCAAGGAGAAGCATCACATTGAATCCATGATCGTAACCCTTGGTGGTCGAGGAATGATAATTTGTGAAAAGGATCTTCCCTATCATCATATTCCAACACAGGCACGTGATGTTTTTGATGTGTCTGGTGCAGGTGATACGGTTCTTGCAGGGCTTGTCCTCGGGTTAAGTGAAGGAAAAACTCTGGTTGAATCTGCAGGGTTTGCTAATAAAGCTGCTGGGATTGTGGTTGGAAAGATAGGAACCGCTGTTGTGAGTCGGGATGAGGTTGAGGAGAGACTTCACGAGGACGAAAAAATTATGACTCTTTTGGAGTGTCGGGACCAAATGCTTCTTTGGAAAAAACAAAAGAAGGTTGTGGGCTTTACGAATGGATGTTTTGATCTTTTGCATCTGGGTCATCTTCATCTGCTGCGTCAAGCAAAGACTCAATGTGATAAATTAATCGTTGCGGTTAACTCTGATTCTTCTGTTAAACGTCTTAAGGGGGAGTCTCGTCCCATTCAAAACGAAGGAGCACGATCTCAGGTGTTGGCAGCCCTTGAACTGGTTGATGGCGTTGTGATTTTTGAGGAGGATACCCCGCTTCGTTGTATTGAAACACTTCTTCCCGATGTATTGATTAAGGGAGCAGATTACCAGGTTCACCAAGTTGTGGGGGCGGATGTTGTGCAACATAATGGAGGGCGTGTTTTCCTGGCGGAGCTCAAGGATGGGTTTAGTACGACAGGAACTGTGCACAAGATGAAAGCAACGGCCTAGTTTTTTGATTTTGGTTACTGGGTATAAAAAAGGGGGAGGTATACAACCTCCCCCTTTTTCTTGTGGTTGACCTCGTCTTAGGAGGCTGCAGATCCTGTAACGTGATCGATTTGCTCTTTGTTCATTGTGACAGTATGAGTTTGCTCAAGGTATTTTTTGTATCCTTCCTTGAAATCCCGTTTGTACATTTCATGCATGGCATGTTTGAACTTTAGGAATTTTTCCTGATCAATCTTAGGTTTGTCAACGCTTTCCACCATAATGACTTTGAAGCCAGTTTTTGTCTGTGTGGGGAAAGATTCACCCTTAGCAAGGGAGAACATTTGTTCAATAGCTTCCATAGAAAGATCCTTTGGAGTGGTCTTTTGATCAATTGTTGAACGAGAAAGGACAGGAAGTGCCGCTACAGAAAAACCTTTGCTTGATGCTAATTTTTTCAAATCGGTCACATTTTTGACGGACTGTACAGCATCCAGTGCAACCTCTTGTGCTGCTTTGATTTGTGCATCCGATGTGTATGCTTGGGTAATACGATCTTTGATGGCAGGAAAATCTGGGATGTTGGAGGGGGTAATGCTTTCTATGCGTGCAATCACACCCATAAGATTGTCCTTTGAATCCTTTGAGAGGATAAAGGAGCTATCACTCCCTTGGCTGTTTGCGAATGCAAATTCCATCAACTCCTCAGCAATGCTTTGATCAACAATGATTTTTCCGGACATGTCTTTCCCTGACCTTGTGACCCCGCTGACAAGTTCGATGGGGAGGCCGAATTTGTCGGAAATTTCCTTGAAACTCGATCCGCCGGCAAGGGCGTCTTCAATTTGCTTTTGAAGATCCTCGAAATAATCGTTAAAGCGCTCAGCCTTGAGAGAGGCTTCGAGTTCTCCTTTAACAGCATCAAAGGACTTTGTTTGTGCAGGTGTAATTTTTTCCACAACATAGACAAACCAACCTTTGGATGTATCAATCATCTTGGAAGGCGTTCCAAGAGGAAGTGCAAAAACTTCTTCTCCGTCTGCTCCAAAGGATGACTTTGTGACATCATCGAAATTTTTGACACCTACTTTAAGGTCACGTGCGATGGTAGCAAGAGGTTTGCCAGCCTTCAGCATGGACTCAACGGTGGCATATTGATCAGGTGAGGTGAGTGTGAGTTGTTTAATTGACCGTTTTTCATCAGTTGTGAATTCATTTAAGCGGCGATCATATTCTTCCATAATGTCTTGTGGGGCAATCACAACCTTTGCCATAAGGGCTTCACGATTGAGTTTTAGTACCGTCAAATTGCGCACCTCTTGAATTCTAAAGGATTCTTTGTGAGATTCAAAAAAGGCGACAAGATCACTCTCTGAGGGAGATTTAATAACCATTTTTTTGAAGGGAATTTCAAGAGCGACGAAGTGAAACGGTTGCTCAAGTGCCGTATAGAGAACCTCTAGATACTCATCACCGAGTTCAAAACCAGAGGTTAATCCCTCAAAAAGTTGGAATTGCTGCAAATCTGAACGCATCTCTTGTACGAATTTTTTCTCGTGCATACCTTGTGCCTGAAGGACGGCATTAAATTTATCGATGTCAAAGGTGCCATCTTTTTTCACAAATGCGGGGATGGAGCGAATTTCATTCATTACTGTACTATCAGAAATGACGATATCTAGATTTTTGAGGTCTTGGGCCATGAGTTCTTTATCGACAAGGCTTTGAAGAACTTTTTCTCCAATTGCCATGTCTTTGATCATCTCTGGTGTCAAAGGAGCTTTGAATCTTTCTTGGAGATTGTTAATGGCTTGTTTAAAGGCATGGGAGAACTCTTCGACACTGATGGATGATTTTCCAATCTGGGCAACAGGTCGGTTGGCGCCATATCCACGAATGATATCGGCGATACCCCAAAGGGCGAAGCTGGCAACGATGGCAGCGAGTAAAAACTTGATAACCCAACTGCCGGCATGTGAACGAATGGTTTGAAGCATAAATTAAAGACTAGCTCTTGTTATAATTATTCACTACTTTAGAAAAACAGCGGAACTTTTGCAATTTTCTTCTCAATGATCATCGTCGCTAATTGGAAAATGAATGGAAATAAGGACTCTGTGCGGGAATGGTTTTCCTCTCTCAGCACGTCAAAGGGGCATATTGTCTTTTGTCCACCCTTTCCCCTGATTGATATGGCATCTCAAATTGCACCTCAACATGTACATGTGGGAGCTCAGGATTGCCATTACGAAGGGCGCGGTGCCTTTACAGGTTTTACAAGCCCTGTTCTTTTAAAGGAAATGGGATGTCGATATGTGATCGTTGGTCACAGTGAACGCAGGTTTATGGAATCTAACGAAGAGGTCCAAAAAAAGGCCGCCTTCGCCCAAAAGGTCGGGTTGATACCCATTATATGTGTGGGCGAAAGTCGAGAAATGCGTGAAAAGGGGCAGCATCTTTCCTTTGTCAAGGAGCAGGTGATGCTGTGTACAAAGGGTTTAGAGGACGGATTTTTGCTGGCCTATGAACCCCTTTGGGCGATTGGTACTGGTGAAGTTTGTCATGTCAAAGACATTGCTGAAATGCATGGCATGATGAAAACACTGTCTAAGGCGAACGTGCTTTATGGTGGCTCAGTTAAACCTGATAATGCCAAGGATATTCTTTCCTTGGCGGATGTGGAAGGGCTTCTTGTTGGTGGCGCCAGTCTTGATGCGATGAGTTTTAATCAGATTATTTCTTAGGTTCGGGTACCTGTGGCATCAGGGCAAAACGGTCTGTGATGGATTTGACCTTATCAACATTCATCAAAGCAATAATGGCAGATGTTTTTTTCGGATTCATAGCGGGTATGAGCTCGGTTAGGACACTGAGGGGAAGCTCATCAAAAAATTTTGCTGCTGATTGAGGTTTCATAGACTCATAAATCGTGACCAGATTTTTAATGTTTTTGGACACGATGTCATTATGACTTTTGGCGAGATTTTCAATAACAGTTTTCAGTTCCTTGAGTTCTTCTGCCTTTTTTTGAACCTGAACTTCGAGGGCTTTGACAACATTTTCACGGCTTGTCAAAAGATCCTCCCAGCGTTTTAAATCCTTTTCTCTTTCACTCAGAGAAAGAAGGACTTTGACGCGCCCTTCATCCAAACTAAGGGGATCAAAAACACTCTCTGTGTCTTTTTTCTCCTCAGGTTTTGCTGCAGCCGGTGTCGCAGGAGGCTGGGGTGTTGCGGCAGGTTGTTTCTGCGATGGGGCAGCGGGTTGAGGTGAGCTTGCAAACACCGTGTCATAGAAAAATCCCGTAATGACCATAATGATTGGTGTGATGGTATTTTTAAGGATGTGTCGTTCGAAAAAGGTCCATGTATGTGTTGTTAATGTGAATAAAAAAATGACAAGGATAATGTGATATCGAATTTTAACGTGAGGGGCGGTTTGATCAGTTTGAGCGGTATGTTGGCCCTTTAAAGGGCTTTCTATGCACACAGAAAATTGTCCTGGGGAAATTTTTTTATTAGGTGTCGTCGATGAGACAGGACTGGTACGCTTGAAAAAAGAAAACATTCAATATTCCTTCCTAACGTACGCGCCTGATGGATGTGAAGAATCCCTTACGCTCCACGCTGATGTCT
>JBDHTO010000093.1:0-4560 GCA_039808665.1 Alphaproteobacteria bacterium
TTTTGAAATAAGAAAGTATACATTTTTCTTAGATAAGTAAAGAATTTTGATTCATTCCTTGCTGCGACAAAAAAGAATTGACAGAAAAGCAACACTTACAAGACTTGACCCGCCGAGTCTTGAGGTCAAAAAAATTCTTTTTTCCGGAAGTTTTTTAAAGCGATTTTTCTTGAAAATAGAACTTGTCATCAAAATCCTGCGTCAAGGATGCTTTGTAAAACGTCTTTGGAAAAAAGATCCGACAACCCCGAATATTTCTTATTTTCTCTCCCTCCCTTCCCAAGAAAAGATGACGTCATACCCCGTAACTCTTGTGGATGATGATCTCTTTTGCGGTATCACACACCTTTTTCCGTCCTTTAAAAAGGGATGGACCCTCCTTCTAAGATCAAAGGAAAAAGACTCTATCACGGTTTTTTGCGATGGTTATCTCTATTATAAGCGCACCCTTCAGGTGGGCGCGGACAGGATGGAGAGCCTTTTGGAAACCCTTCGTTATTTAGAAAAATATAAGATCACAACACCCCGTATCCTTTATATGGCAAAAGATGATTGGGGACTTCACCATCAAACCCTCAAAATACAACGAATTGATGCGTCACCCGAGGACATCCTTAACCTTAGCGAGATACAAAGAGATATCCCTTCCTTTTATCCCCCTCTATCTACCGATTATTTTTTGATCAATGTAGATTACTTTACACATTTGCTCATAAAACACTTTGCGCTTCCCCTCTGTGCCGCTTCATTTTTCGGGTATTTAGGGATCCAGTGGTTTTACTCAATGACTCCCCTCGACGCACAGAATCACGAACTTATGCTACTTAGAAGATCCCTCCTTCCCCAAGATATCTCAAAAAATATGCATCTCCTTCAGTTTCAAACATATAAGCCTCTCTCTGAGGCGCATACTTTTTTAGAAGGAGCCCCCCCTCCCAAAAAACTGACAATTCAATACGCCACCAGGGAAATAACCTTTGAATTCGAGGCGGCTCCCAAAATAAAGAAAAATCCCCCAGCCCATTACCAGTTCACTCAAAAGGGTCGAAAAATCACACTTAAGGAGAAAGCCTAGCCCATGAAAGTCTCCTCTCTTTCCCAAAAAATATCTGCGTTTGCTGATTATCCAGGCATGTTGAAAACACTAGGACGAATAGGCATATTGGCGGCCATGATTTTTGTTTCGGGAATTTTTATTGAAAAAGGATATATATCCTATGAAGTGTATACCCAGGAAAAAGATAAAATAGAGCACGCAATAAAAGATGTTCACAAGGCGATTCTTGCTCAAAAAAAGATATTAAGTGCGCCTGAGCTGCAATCGTGGTTACAAACACTGCCTTCCCCCTTTGATCATTCAAGTTTTGAATCGTGGTTGAGGGAGCTATCCCATCCAAAACACTGCCGACTTGATCAGTTATCCTTTCAAAAAACAGCAAAGCACACCACACGAGGAAGCATGACACTTTCCAGTGTCAGTGATGCTGATGTGATGGACCTCATTGATAGGATGATGAAAAACGCACATAATAGCTTGGTTATTCAATCCTGCATCATAGAACGGACAAAAGATTTTTCAGAAGATGTTCTTGAAAATATTACACATCCCGAATCCAGGGAATTTCTCTTTTCTTCTGCTATTGAGTTTGTGGTTCTCCATAACTACAGCCCAGTCGGAACAGGACAAGTCGCACCCATCGATCATGCTCAAATCCCATGAGTATCAAAAAATTTTAGAAAGAAGAAGTAAGAAGCCCCCTCCCAAAGAAGAGAAAATTGACGACAACAAGTCCATGACCTATGTGCTCGAAGGGATTTTGTTCCAAGACCAAGATCATTGGACCGTGTGGTTGAACAATACGCCTTATACTCCTCAAAAAAACATTCTTGAAAATAATCTCCTGATTCAAGCCAAAGATCATACCCATGCAGAAATTATCAATGGCACAGAGGTTCATCTTATTTTTCCAGGACAATCCTATCAAACCCAGGAAAAACGTGTGATTCAGGCTTCTCTATCCAAAGAAAATACCTAGAAAATTTTATTTTAGGTCTTTACCTGTCATTAAATCTTTCTTGATAATATTTCAAATGTTTATCACTGGAGAGTCGCTATGGAAAATCACCGTCGTACGGCTTGGCTTCTTGTTTTGCAAATCGCTGTCCTCACAGCGGTTGTAGAAATTTCGACTGCCTATTTTTTTCCAGATATTGATCTAGTTTTCAAGGAGCTCCCTCTCTTTTCCCAAATATTTACACTTCTTGGCACAGATAACCACGAGGCTCACGAGGCCCTCATAAGTTCTTTAATCCTTATTTTTCTCGCGGGTCCGGTTATTTATATTGGCGTTATCGGTCCCTATAACCGAAAGAAGGAACAGCAAAATTCGGAGATTCGTAAAATTTTTGTCCAACACGAGGGGGTTCTTCTTGAACAAAAACGTATGCTGGAAGAAGCGGTCGCACGCGCGACAGAAAATCTAAAGAAAGGTGAAGAACGCTATGCACTTGCGGCACTTGGCGCGAACGACGGCCTTTGGGATTTTGATCTTGTTGAAGACTCTATCTTTTATTCAGATCGGTGGAAGGAAATCATAGGATTTCACGGAAACGAGATTGGACATGCTTTTGAGGAATGGTACGGACGTGTCCACGACGATGACAAACTGATGTTCAAATCTATGATAGAGGAATCCAAGACCGAGGGAGAACTTCTTCACCGTGAATGTGAATATCGCATGCGCGCCAAAGATGACACCTTTCGGTGGGTTCTCTCTCGGTGGATTACCGTTTTTGAAAACAACAAAGCCGTGCGCATGGTAGGGTCACAAACAGATATCACAGACCGCAAACGCATGGAATCGCAGCTTATCCATGATGCCCTTCATGATAATCTTACACGGCTCCCTAATCGTGCTCTTCTCAACGATCGCCTGAAACAGGCGGTAAACAGATATCACCGATATCCTGATCAAAAATTTGCGCTGCTTCTTTTGGATCTTGATAACTTTAAACGTATTAACGACACACTCGGCCACACTGCAGGAGATAAACTCCTCATCGAGATTGCAAATCGACTGACACACTCTGTGCGATCCTCTGATACGGTGGCACGCCTTGGTGGAGATGAATTTGCTATATTGCTTGAGGAATACGATGGCGAAGAAAAATTCAAAAAATTTATGGAACGCCTTTTCAACAACCTCACAAAATCTGTGAAAATCTTACAAAGTCAGATTAATCCGTCGATGAGTGTGGGCGTTGTTATCACCGACAAACATCACCGTAAATCTACCTTTGAGGAAATTATTAGTGACGCAGATCTTGCTCTTTATCAGGCCAAGGATGAAGGCAAGGGGCGTCATGCTATCTTCCATATAAATATGCGTTCAAAAATCAGCAAACAGTTCGAAATTGGAAATAATCTCAAGGGTGCTGTGGAAAGAGGTGAGATTAGTCTTTTTTACCAACCCATTATCAACTTACAAACATCTCAAATCGCTGGGTTTGAAGGACTCATTCGGTGGCACCACCCAAAATTTGGATACGTTCCACCTCTATCATTTATCCCCATTGCTGAGGAATCTCACGTTATCAATGAACTTGGAAAATTTGCCCTAGAAGAAGGGACAAGGCAGCTTAGTCTTTTGCAGAAACAATTTCATCAGGAACACTGGTTCATAAGTATCAACGTATCCCCGCGTCAGTTTGACAATAACGAGCTCACTGAACACGTCCATAAATCGCTCGTGACCCATAAGATTAAACCAGAGAATCTTTGCCTAGAAGTGACAGAAACGCTCCTCATGTCCTATGGGGATCGGGCCGTTTGGACACTCAATCAAATAAAAAAAATGGGGGTAAAGCTTGCCATTGATGATTTTGGTGTGGGATATTCTTCACTCTCCACACTCTACAAATTTCCCTTTGATACGCTCAAAATTGACCGATCCTTTATCCAAGATATTGTCCACAATACAAAATCACAAGATATGGTTCGCCTTGTCAGCATGATTGGAAAAGCATTGGGAATGCATAGCATGGCAGAGGGGATTGAACTTCAAGAGCAATTTGATTTCCTCAAATCCCTTGGAAATCAATTTGGACAGGGATTTTATATGTCAAAACCCCTTTCCTCTGAGGAACTTCTCAAGAACCTCTCAGCAGGTCTTGATTATAGGGATTGGAGCTCTATTGAAGAGGAACCTAGAAAAAGTAAAACCTCCTCATAGTTTTCATCCATATTTACTCCATCTTAAGAATATTTTCCTAAAATGGGCCTTGAGTTGTATAATTGTTCATATGTCCCATGGATGATCTTATTCAAGATTTTTTAAGCGAAACATCAGAAAGCTTGACTGAGCTTGAAAAGATTATTCTCGCCCTTGAATCTGACCCCACACAGATAAATTTTATCCGGGATGCGTTTCGTCTTTTACACACCATCAAAGGTACTTGTGGATTCCTGGGCTTTGAAAGAATGCAACGTATTGCACACAAAGCTGAAAACGTACTCAGTAAAATGCGCGACGGCGAGATTACCGCGGATACCTTTATCAC
>JBDHTO010000094.1:0-4510 GCA_039808665.1 Alphaproteobacteria bacterium
TAACAGATTCGTAAAACGTTCTTGGGGTGTCATCATATCAAAACCAAGAGCGGCGGGAAGAAAGGGTACTGCACGTCTTTTTTCATGTAGTTGATTTTGGATATAAGCAAAGGCTTCACCATTATCGGGGGTATTGAGTGTTTCTGCTGCTTCATCGTACACTTCTGTGGTTTGGGCTTTTCCATTCATCACAAGAAGTTGATCTAAAACCCAAAGCCGTTTTTGAAGGGTGATTTTGGCATCCCCTTCTGCGATATCAAAAGCAGCTTTAATCTCTCCTCTCAGCTGGCTCATCAATGCCATGGGAGTGTTACTCTGGTTGAGTGTTATGGCAAGAGACAAAACATTTCCAATGCCATGTGCTTTTTCATGATCAGTCTCTTCGCTATTTGAGGCGCTTGCCATTTCTTCAAAAAGTTGAGCCCGTTTAAGAGAGGGTTCGTCCTCGCCGTGGAGAACATAATCACTCGCCCATGCTTGGTAGGCTGCAACGCTTTTTGTGAGTTCTGCAAATTGATGAAGTTTCACACGCTTGGAAAGAAGTGGGTTTTTCAAGAAATCAAGAGCTCCCTTGTGTTTTTCATCTTTAATCTCTTCAAGAAGCATTTGCCATGACATCGTTTCAGGTGTTTTCGCATCAGGGATTGCGCGAACTAAAGCTGTTGTCACAACCTTCAGCATGGGATCGCGAAGCTCAGGTGCGGGTGGGGGATTTTCAAGCATCAGACCCCACAACCGCTTCACAGTGGGTGCGTCAAACACATCGAAGTTTTGAGAAAGAACATCAAAAAGTGTTGCACGTGCTTCATCCCAATTTAAGAGATTCTCGTCTGTGTCGAGGTCAAGAAGCCCCGTTAGCCATGCAGAAGGCGTTATTCCCACCGGATCTGGAACAGCTCTGAAAAATGCTAGGGCATGAATTTTTTGATAGAGGTTCATTTCTCCATTTTGGGAAATAATACGGGCATAAAGGTACCGTGCACCCACATGTCCCAACCGTCCCAGCTGTTTGACTGATAAAATGTGATCAGAAGGGAGCTTGCCAGATTCATGAAGTTGAGATGCAATATCAACAAAAGCGTTTGTGATGAACGGATCAGAAAGACCTATCCCTTTGCTCCCTTTGGGAACGAGGCAAAGCTCTTTGATATTTGTCAGCAAAAGAGTAAGATCCTCGGGAGAGGCGCCTCGCCAAAAATGCGCAAAGCGTGTTAGAAAAAAAACCGCCTTATCGGTTGCCGTTGTGGTTTCATCGATACCTTTTTCTAAGACCCCCAAAGAACCCAGGAGAACTTTTGCTGTGGGGGGGGCATTTTCCTCTGAAGCCCAAAATTTATCAGTGCTTTTTGGCCCACCAAGAAGTGTTTCTGCAATACCTAGAGCATCTGCTCGGGCGGTTCTGTAGCTTGCCCTTGAATCTTTCTCGACATCAATGAGGGGAAGGGGATCTGATGTATCTGCAGCAAGGATGTGAGAGCTTTGAGTTGTAAGTGCGGTGCAAAGGCAGAGGCAAGCAAGTAATGGGTGTCGCATAAGAAATCTCCCGTGAGTGTGAATGTTCACTCATCATTGCAACATAAGCTTGAGAAGCTTGGAAAGAGAGAAAATTAACTTTTTTATAAGATTTTTAGCAATGAAAATACTTCATAGCATTTATGCAAAAATGTAGCATCTTTTGACGTTATGTTAACCAAAAAACATTACTCTTTACTTGTTTATTGAAATAAGGAGTATTTATCGTGAAAAAATTACTAACAACGCTTTCCGTGGTCTTGGCCTTTGGTAGCGCTTCTGTTTATGGATCTTCCTCGGATAAAAGTCTTATATGGCGACTGAATGGTGATCCTCTTTTGGATGCAGTGAATCCCGATCAAGGGTTTGGATATCAAAAGCTTAGTTTACGTTATCCCTCTGGAATGGAAAGTGCCCAAGGGACCCTCTCCAATAAATGGTATCGTGTAGCCACTTTTGACGAAGATCCGACACTTCGTGGAAAGTCAGGTCAGACAAGTATCCCAAAGTCAACGGGGAGCTGGTATGCGAGTTCTCTTCAAACTGTCGCTCAAAAACGTGCTGTGGCTCTTTTTGGGACAGTGACCCATGCAGCGGTTCAGGAATATAATGATTGGCAAGAATTAAAGCGGTTAAACCCTAGAGGTGATCTTTATGAAAGAATCACAGGATTTCAAAGACGCGATACGGACCAAACTGTGATTTATCAAGATAGGGGTGTTGATGCGAATGCTTATTATATGGGAAAAAATGGCAAAACACCGTCATCCCTGAATTTCTTTCATTTTGAAGGTGAAGATGGCAGGATTTGCTATACAGGAGATTCCGGAGATACAGCCCTTCATGAAGCAGGTCATAAGCGTCTAAATGACATGCATCCTGGCTATTTTGAGGAAACAACGGACGAACTTGGTGGATTCCATGAGGGATACGGTGATACCTATTCACTTGTCTACTCTGTCCGTGATGCAGAGCAACGAAAACTCGCCTTTAAACAATCCGGCTATAACCTGCATGAACGTCACAACGTACTTTCTGATCTTGGCGAACAGTTTGGTGCGGCCCTTGGGCAAAAAGACGGGCTTCGCAATCTTGATACAAACAAAATTCTTGGAAAAACAGAGGTTGAAGTCCATGAAATTGGCCATATCTGGGCGGGTGGATGGTACGATATCCTTGTGGATGGGCATCGATACCTTTTGGCCTCTCGCTACCGTGATGGTATGGGAGAAGCGGATTGGCTTGCACTGAGTGACCAAGCACTCTTGGATGCTGGTAATTACGTCGCACGGTTGAGCTTGGTGTCAACACTTCTCGTGGATGAACCTGTTCCAAGTCTTGGCCATTTTGCGAGTACAGCTCTTCGTATTGTGCAAGAGCGTCGCCTTGCCCTCACCGGAATTGCCGATGTGGATGCGGCACCATGGGATGTGGGTATTAAGGGACATTTTGGATTTGCACGCCAAATTCCTGTGAACACTCCTGGATCCGGTAACTTTAGTATCAAAAAAGGTAAGGGGATGTGTGGTAGTACTCACTTCCATCTTGGTGATGAAGAAGAGTCTTCTTAGCGTTAGAGAACTCTATCTCCAAAGAGAAAAGATTTCAGTTTTATCCTCAAAAAAACTCTCTCCTATGGGGGGAGTTTTTTTGTTTACACTTCCATCATAAGGGATGCATTCCCCCCTGCGGCGGTTGTGTTATAGGATAATGTGCGCTCTGTGAGGAATTTCAAAAGGTAGTAGGGCCCACCCGCCTTGAATCCTGTGCCCGATAACCCTTCTCCACCAAAGGGCTGCACACCGACAACCGCACCAATCATACTGCGATTAACATAGATATTTCCCGCACGTACAATTTTTTGAACAAGTTCAATGTGACTTTCGAGACGTGTGTGAAGGCCAAAGGTTAGACCGTATCCAAGGGCATTGATTTTATGGAGGAGATCTTCAAACTCTGCACTTTTGTAGGTGACCACCTGGAGAACGGGACCAAAAATTTCTTCTTTCACATCTAAAGCATCGCGGATTTTCCACACTTGTGGGGGAATATAATCACCCACTTTGGGGGTTTTCATCTCGTGGAGAAGAGTACCACGTTTTTTGAGGGATTTAATCTGTTGCTCAATCCCTTTTTTTGCACTCTCACTAATCACTGGACCGACATCTGTTTCCATATGATGCGTGTTGCCAATATGAAGCGTGTTCATGGATTGTGTGAGAAGTGTCAAAAATGCTTCTGCAATATCTTCTTGGAGACAGAGGATACGAAGTGCTGAGCACCTTTGGCCGGCACTTCGGAAGGAAGACGTCATGACATCTTGCACAACCTGCTCAAAAAGACAGGAAGAATCTACAACCATGGCATTGAGGCCGCCTGTTTCAGCAATCAGTGGGGTGAGAGGTCCTTTTTTCTGAGAGAGAATTTGTTGAATTGTTTGTGCGGTTTCTGTCGAACCCGTCATGACGATGCCGGCTACATTTTTGTGTTCTAACACTTTCCCCATATCCTTTGCCGGAAGTGTACAAAGATGGAGAATATCCTTTGGAACCCCTGCTTGATAGGCAAGGTCAACAGCTCTTCTTGCGACATGCATGGTTAGTGATGCGGGTTTTGCAATGACAGCATTTCCTGTCACAAGAGCAGCAACAACTTGACCGATGAAAATGGCAAGGGGGAAATTCCACGGGCTGATGCAAACGAACGTCCCACGTGGATGGAGGGAAAGCTCATTTCTTTCTCCAACAGGGCCTGGAAGTCCTTGGGGGGTGGACATGAATTGTCGTGCATGAAGGGCATAATACCTGCAAAAATCAGCGGCTTCTCGAACTTCGCTGTGGGTATCTTGAAATGTCCGTTTCCCCTCATAAACGACAAGATTAAAAAGCTCTTGGTCTTGTTCAATAAGGTCTCCAAGGGTTTCTATGATTGTTGCCCGTGCCTCAACGCCTAAAGTTTCCCAAATCACTTGTGATTTTTCTGTGGTTTCAAAAACTTC
>JBDHTO010000095.1:0-4409 GCA_039808665.1 Alphaproteobacteria bacterium
CAAAGAATACCCCCGGAAACAAGAAATTTCCAAAGTTGAACTCCGGAAAGAAAAATAATCACAACTCCAGCAAAAAGAAGCATCATCGCGGTACCCAGATCAGGCTGCCGCATCACCAAAAGTGCCGGCACCACCATCAGTAAAATCGGTGTCAGGAGGTACTTATTTTGACGAACTTCTTCCATGGTTGAGCTATGAAAATAGCGTGCGAGAGCAAGCACAAGGGCGATTTTCATTAATTCAGAGGGCTGTAGGTTAAAAATATAGAGATCGATCCACCGCTGTGCCCCCATCCCCACATACCCCATAAGCTCTACTCCAATAAGAAGCAAAAGACTCACACCATAAATAACGTACGCAGAGCTCATCCAAAATCGGCTATCGGTAAGTCCGACCCACGTCATAATGACTAGCCCCACACCAAAACGGAGCATCTGTTTTAGCGCCCATGGTTGGAGGGATCCTTGCGCCGCGGAATATAGCATTAAAAACCCGATGCTTGCGACAATAACGACAACGACATAAATCCAGGGATCGAGATATTTAAAGCGATCAAAAATACGCATAACAGCAACAACGATTGAGCAACAAACAACGCCCAGTCTACACGAAGGCAAGGATTTTTAAGCTTCTTTTTTCTTTCTTGGAAGCACAAGAAGAAGCACAAAGGCAAGTATTCCAACAAAACTGCTGGCCAAAAATGCATTAGCTTCACCATAGTGCTGGGAAATATTTCCTGCACAAATGCCTGCGAGAATAATGGCAACGGCACTGATGAGGTAGAAAAAGCCAAAGGCTGTGCCACGCAGATCTGGTGGCGTAATTTGATCCACAAGGGTCAAAAAGATGCTCTGACTAATACCCATTTGAATACCCCAAACCGCAACACCCACAAAAATCGTTTCAATATTAGGGGCAAAAGCCAAAAGCATATCCGCAGCGATCAGAACAAGAAATCCAAGACCAAGAAGTTGATAGCGACTCATACGATCCGCCAAACGGCCAATGGGATAAGATGACAAGCAGTATGTCAAGTTATAGGTCAGCAAGATACTGGGCGCGAATTTGTCTGCAAGTCCAAATGTCTGAGACGCATGGAGTGTTAAAAATGCCTCTGTAGGGCGTGCAAGCATAAAAACACCAACAACAATCATGAGGTACCAGTAATATTTACCAAGCCTTTTAAGATCTGAAAGATGGATAGGGTGTTTTTTAGGATGCTCAATATCTTCGTCCAGCTCACCTTCGGGGAGAGGGACGGGCTTAGGCTCCTTTACAAAAGCAACAAGAATAAGAAAAGCGAGAAAGGCCGGAATCGTTGCAATCCAAAAAACCTGATGAAAATTGCTTGCTGTCCAAATCATGGCAAGAATACCGACAATACCCCCGACAAAGGATCCCGCGGTACCCAAACTTTGGCGAAGGCCAAAACATTCTCCCTTGATATCCTCAGGAGCCACATCTCCCACAAGAGCATCTCTTGGTGTTGATTGAATACCATTGCCAAAGCGGTCCAGAAATCTTGCCGTGAAAACGGCACTAAAACTCTCTGAAAGGGCAAGAATAGGTCGTGTAATGGTCACAAGGGCAAAACCGATCGCCATAATAAGCTTTCGTCGCCTAAGATAATCACTAATAATTCCAGAAAAAAGTTTGGTCGTATGGGCGCTTGCTTCAACGGCCCCCTCAAGGAAACCAATCCATCCCGTTCCCACACCGAGAATGCTTTTTAAGTAAACGGCCGATAAACTGAAAATCATCACAGAGGAAATGTTGATCAGAAACTGAACAACACCAATAAGAAAAACCGTTACGGGGATAGAACTTTTATCTTTTTTCATGAAAAGCTATCTATATCATTAGTGAATTTTTAATGGAGAAGCCCCATAATGATCCATAGGTGCTTTTTTTTCAAGTCTTAATCATTTTATTACACAAAAAGTATGGGGTAAGTACGTGTCATTTCATCAAAAAGTTGTTCTTGTTACCGGTTCCACAAGTGGCATTGGCCTTGCGGTTGCAACCGCTTTTGCCAAAGAAAACGCGCACATCATTTTGAATGGATTTGCGTCAACCGAAGAGATTGACAAAATCAAAAAAGAATTAGGGACCTACGGAAAAGGACAAATTGAATTTCACGGTGCAGATCTTACAAAACCTTCTGAGATCAAGGATCTCATTGATTTTGCAGAAAAAACTTTTGGAAAACTTGATGTTTTAATTAACAATGCCGGCATGCAATTCGTAAGCCCCATTGATAAATTTCCCGTTGAAAAGTGGGATCTTATTATTGGCCTGAATTTGACGGCTAGTTTTCACACCATCCGTCACACACTGCCACTCATGCGCAAGGAAAAATTCGGTCGCATTATTAATATCGCATCCACTCATGGACTTGTGGCTTCTGCGGAAAAAAGTGCGTATGTCGCTTCAAAACATGGCATTATCGGCCTTACCAAAGTTGTCGCCCTCGAAACAGCTGAGGAAAACATTACATGTAATGCCGTATGCCCTGGATTTGTGCTTACTCCCCTTGTTGAGGCACAGATTCGAGACAAAATGAAAGAATCCGGAAGAAGCTTTGATGAAGAAAGTGCAGTTTTTGTAGGCGATAAACATGCGAGTAAGAAATTTGTTCCCGCAGAAGAGGTCGCCGCAGCATGTCTTTTCCTCGCAGGGGATCACTCATCCCAAGTCAAAGGAACACAAATCGTGCTTGACGGTGGGTGGGTCGCTCACTAAACAACAGGAAAAACTAGAGAGAAATCTCAAGAACCTTAAAAAGTTCACCCATTTGCTTTGGATCAATAAGTCGATGGGCTCGGCTTTGGATGTCTTGACGTTGGTCATGGGACAAAGATTGTTCCATCAATTTTTGAAGACGTAAATCAAACCCATAAGCCTTTAAAAAGTCCCGCTGAGTCATAAAATTCCCCCGAAAGCCCTTTTTCAAAAAGGCTTCGGACAGCAACTTAAAATCCACGTGTGCGGTCAAGTCTGCGTCCCCCAAATGTTTAAGTGGATCGACGTAAGCATGCTGCTTAACTGCTTGAAGAGTCTCACCTATTCTTTCACTTTTTGTGTAATCCCCATAATCAATTATAAGCGCCGCCCCCCCATATGACGAAAGGTGCGCGGCCATAGTTTTTGAAATATCCAGTGATACGGGAGAGGTTTCGATCATCTCTCCACCTCTTGGCACCCGCACAAAAGCATCATCCACATAATCGACATAGACATCTACACCATCTACTTTTTGCTGGATTGGCAGTGCATCAAAAAATTCATTGGCCAAAAACAGGGCAAATTTCTTGGGAATATCTCTGAGATCATCATGCCAAACACAAGGCTCAGGCATGTTTTCTTTTTGAAATTCTCTGAGCTTCGGGCTTGTTTCTAAAAAATGAATATCCGGTTTAATCTTTGTTTTTGAGAGAATACGCACAATATCCCGCATCAGCGTTCCACGACCAGGGCCCATTTCAAGAAGAATGGGATCATAAATCTCTTCTCTTTGACATTGTTCCACTATCCAAAACGCCACACATTCACCAAAAATCTGAGAAATTTCGGGGGAAGTGATAAAATCTCCCTCCCTTCCAAAAACTTCTTTTTCAGCATAGTAGTGGGCATTAGAAAGCCCCATAACCTCCAAAAGAGAAAGGGGACCCTGTGAAAGAATTTTCTCCCTAAGATTCTTTTGAAAGGGTGTCAAGTGCACGGCTTTTGAGAACAAGATAAAATCCAAACAAAATCATCGGTATACAAAGTAGGTGCCCTTGTGTCAACGGCCCCAGTGTCATCCCCCCTTGCGCAACGGGATCTTTGAAAAATTCGATACCAAATCGAAATACCCCATAAAGAAGAAGAAACATCCCCCCCAAATAACCACGGCGGTGTCTCAGTGTTTCTTTCAGGAAAAGAAGGCGGAGAATCTCAAAAAGAATAAGCCCCTCAAAAACTGCTTCATAAATTTGTGTGGGATGACGAGGAAGGTCTCCTCCATGGGGGAAAATAATACCCCATTTTACATCCGTAACTTTTCCATAAAGTTCACCGTTAATAAAGTTCGCAAGACGTCCAAGGCCAAGGCCAACCGGCGCAAAAACCGCAAGAATATCCAAAAGATTCAGGGGATGCACCCTGAACTTACGGGAGGTATAAAAGGCCGCCACAATAATACCGATCACAGCCCCGTGAAAAGACATCCCCCCCTGCCATGTCATAAGAATTTCCGAGGGATGAGACAGATAGTGGCCAAGATCATAAAAAACAACATGCCCCAAGCGACCACCAAGAACACCACCAATAATGGCAGGCCCCAAAATATAATGCTCATAAGCCTGAGTAGAAACGGGAGCCGGGTAATTTTTCAAAAGGTATTTTCCGTAATAAGCGGCAAACAAAAT
>JBDHTO010000096.1:0-4286 GCA_039808665.1 Alphaproteobacteria bacterium
TCACACCTTCGACATAATAAGGAAAAAATTTCCCACCTCGAAGAGTATCAAAGACAAAAACTTCTCTCTTTCCAAAAAAGTCAGCAAAAACGATCCGCCTACTATACAAAACAAGGAACAACCCTTGCTGTTGCAACACCAACCTGGGGAGAGAGTATCTAATGGATCCCGTCAATATCCTCTCAAGCGCTCAGTCTGTGTATTCAGGACTTATTGATGTTGCTTCTCGTAACGCGGCACTTTCAAGCGTGGACGGTGAGGTTGCGCACGTTGCACTTCCTATTTCCCAGGGTGCACAGGGCATGCGCCTTGGCGACGAAAAAGTCAATTTTGACTGGATCTCAGAAACAAACCGGAATAAAGCCGGCCAAAAAGCTCAAGCCCTTAATCAATTAGATGATACCCTTAAAAATCTTGTGGGAAAATTTGGCACAAAAGATGAAAAGGGAACAATCGCCCATGGTTTGAATACTTTTGTCACAAACCTTATTGCCATGTCAGATCCTTCACGCTCTGATAGTATGTCTCTTGGGGTTGGGGATTTCCAAAATGTTCTAGATGACTTTCAAACCCTTCAACGCACCGTCACAGAACAACGGCGGATGATTGTTTCCGAAGAAAATTCAGCCATTCTTCAAATTAATCAAATCATAAAAGATATTGCCATAGTCAATATTCCCATCAGAACACCAGAACAAGAAACGATCCTCTGCAAAAAAATGAATGAGCTTTCTCAGCTTATTGATATTGAAGTTCAATTTCAAAATGACGCAACACACAGTGGCGTTGCCAAAGTATTTCTTGCGGGACAATCCAATGCCAAAATACTCGATGGCACAAACATTTTGGGATCCTTGAGCTACACTCCCGTCACCACCACAACTCCAGGGCAACCCTTGGGTGCCATTACATTTACTTCAGGCTCTGTAACTCTTGATCTTCGTAATTACATTAGTGGCGGTATCCTCGGCGGTCTTAAGATGAGCGATAACATGCTCACAAAATTCAATAGCACCTTGGACCAATTTGCCCTTCAGTTTATGAATAAAGTGAATGAGGTTCACAACGAAGGTACTTCGGCACAATATGCCCCCTCCACACTTACGGGAGAAATAGGCCTTCGGGGAATAGAAGGAACAGCCCTTACAAACGCAACCGTCATTTCTGGTCAGGGCACATGGCGCATTGCCATGCATGATACTAACGGAAAAATCGTCGATTATAAGGATATCGCCCTTACCGCAAACATGACTATGGGCGGCCTTATCAATACAATCAACACGTCTCCTTATGTTCTTGGCAATGGTGCAACATTTACAGCCTCCCTCACCGCGGATGGTCGTTTTCAAATTGCATCTGGAAATGTGAATAATAAAATATCTCTCGGTTTTGTAGATGGAGCAAAATCCAGCCTTTGTGCAGGGGCTGCCTTTGACAGCACAGTGGCCACAAACCCAAGTGCTTTTTTTCACATGAACGATCTCATATCAAGACGCTCTACAAATCCAATGGATCTTTTGAATGGTCTTTTTAGCAATCTTCAGATACGCACAGGCATCCAAAATAACCCCGCCCTTCTTGCCGGATCTATCCAAAGCAGCCAGGTCATGCTTGCCGCAACAGATTTCGTTGTGCCCAATGCAGGACGCGCAAACTTCGATCACTTACAAAATGTATTTTCGAGCGGTGTGGTGAGTTTTGCAGCAGCGGGTGATATGCCCGCCATCAGCACAAACATTTTGGACTATGCCACAAGCATCACAAGCATGGTTGTGAATCAGCGCACGAATTCAGGGGCAAGTGCAAAAGCTGCTCAACAAATTTATGATAATGCAAAATTACAGGCTGCCCAAAAATCTGGAAAAACAACACCCGAGGAGCAGTTAAAAATTATGACAGAGACTCAACGCCGTATCGAGGCGATTGAAGCATGTCTTGCAAAAACCCTCCGTATGGAACATGAAACCATGCGAACACTTCTCATTGATGTACGGTAAGGAGGAATAAAACATGACGATTACACTTTCTTCCCAATATCACTCCTCTGGAAGCTATGGTAATGAACTTACCCTTAATACACAAAGCCGTCTTGATCAGGCGAAAATAGAACAAAACTCGGGTGGAAATACCACAAGAGATATTGGATCAAACAATCCAAAAAGATTTGAAGATAGCCAACTTCAAATTGATCGCAACAAGGCTTTTCAAAAAAACAATGCTTCCATGGGTCTGTTTGCAAAGGAAATGGCATCCACTGTTGCCATCTTTCAGGAAATGGCCTCTGATTTTTCAACAAAGCTTACAGAGGTGAGAAACTCATCTCCCTATGTAGACCCCTCATTCAAAGACTCAATCAGCTCAAACATTCTTTTTATCGGCACTAAAATCAACAAATCTACCAATGGTTTTTGCCCCTTTGGATTTGATTCCGGCAATATGAGTGTTGTTGATATCAACGCCATTCAAACCGCACTTCCTTCTGGGGCCACCCAGGATTTTTCCTATTTAAATAGTAATATCAATGGAAATCTCACTTTTCGTGCGTCGGATGATAGAAGCGTTACATTACGGGGCATTGATTTCCACACGGTTATGGAAAAATTTTTTCGCGCACAGCGTATCGCGTTGTCCGCCGATATGAACGGAGATCGCGTCAGTGACCCTTCGCTTTCCTCTGCAGCCACACTCATGCAAAGTGTTTTGGATGATTTAAAGCAGGTTCAAGCGTCCTTTGGTCACGCTGCAGCACTTTTTGAAGAGGAAACAGAATCACTCAAAGGAGAAGCTGTTAACCTTGGAACAATTGCTCAGGCCACGGGATACAGAACTCCTGTAGAACTCATGCAAATATCCTCCCAGGAAGCAACCGCTCTCAAAGCCCAACAAACCAGCTATCTCATGGAACTTGAACGCGTATCCAGATGGATCGAAAAATTAGAACGCACATAAGAGGAATAGTATGCAAAGCACGTCACATCCCCACACCACAGCACCTAAAGAACCTCCCGTTCTTCACACTGTCACAGAGGAAGTGTTTTTTCCAAAAGGACTTATTGGTTTTTACGATTATCAGCGATTTTTACTTCACCAATACGAAGATGGGCATTACATGATGCTGGAGTCTATTGACGATCCAGATGTTCGTTTCCTTCTTTGCGTTCTTGATTGGGATTTTTACCCCACCGAAGATCTGGTGAAGGCATTGATTCATGAGTCCTTGAACGAAATTGACGAAAAAATCTATACCATCGTCAGGTGTGATGATGGAAAAGCACCCACACTCAATCTTCGGGCCCCTCTTGTTAAACAAGACAACAATATGTGGCAAGTGGTGATGAAAGATACCTATCCCCTTGACTATACGCTCGAATAATCTTATCCCTTGAGAGATGATGATTCCCCTCACCTATCTTTCGGATCGATGTGTTCTGCGCCTTTCTGGCGCGGATATCTTTGATTTTTTACAAGGTCTCATCACACAGGATATCTTTCTCCTCAACACCCAACAGGCCATCTATACGTGGATGCTTAATATTAAGGGGCGTTATCTTTATGACTTTTTTGTGATCAAGGATCAAAACGAGTTTTTGATTGATACAGTAAAAACACCAGAGCTTTTAAAGCATCTTAAGATTTATAAACTCCGAAGAAAGGTTGACATCATAGAATCCGATCTTAAGGTTTATGTGGCCTCTCAACCCTCAGCAGAAGGAATCATTGTGGATGACCCGCGCAAGGATTCCTGGATCAAGCGCATCATCACGCCCCTTTCTTTGGAGGCCACGACGGATAAAACCGCCTATACTTACACACGGATTTGCTCCGGGATTCCCGAATTTCCGGACGATCTTATCCAAGAGAAATCCTTTCCCCTTGAGTCCAGGCTTAAGGAAATGAATGGTGTTTCCTTTAAAAAGGGATGCTACATCGGCCAAGAACTCGTCTCCCGCACCCACTACACCGGAACGATTCGAAAAACCTTTTTCCCCCTGCGTTTGGAGCAACCCCTTCCCTCAAAGGGAATGCTCACACAAGGTCAAAGGGATGTGGGAGAAGTCTTTTCCCACGTTTCCCATCAGGGGGACTCTGTTGCCCTTGCCATGATTCGTATCGAAGAATGCGATCTTACCGCACCCTTTTTGTGTGAGGGAATTTCATGCACGGTTATCTCTTAAGGAGAATTTAATATTCGTTAACTTTTTATTAACATGTTAATCCTACCTCCTGGAGTAGGAATGGTTCGTTGTCTTTTCTTAAAAAAGCAGGGAAGGTCGCCATGTGTAACA
>JBDHTO010000097.1:0-4216 GCA_039808665.1 Alphaproteobacteria bacterium
CCCATATCGGTCACTACCAAATGATAAGGTGGAAAGTTCAAAAAGACAAAAAATAAAGAAAATAATAACTTTCATGGTAAAAACAATATAAAAATTTGCCTAAGATTTACTAACAAATTTTATTTTAATTTTTAAACAAACTCTGACCTAATGTGTGTGTTTTGCGGACAACTGTTGTAAAAAATCCACCGTTTCTTCTTCGTAAATTCTTGAAAACTGCTTCATAAATCATCCTATGATGAAGGCGTTCTTCATCCTCCAAACAAGGGATACAGCTTATGTCCGCCCGTATTTTCATTCTTTTGGCGTTGCTTACCGGGTGTGGTGGGGAACAAGCTCCTCCTCCTAAGACCGTTGAGGTAAAGGTCGTTGCCCCTGAGCGTTTTCTCTTGACAATGCATCTTTATGGCACCATTGAGCCTAAACAAGCCTCTTTGCTGATTGCAAGAACGACAGGTGCTGTTGACTTTATTGCGGAGCAAGGTGCGTTTTTAAAACGTGGTGACGTTATCGCAGAAATTGAGGTCACAGAGGCGAAACGTACCTATGATCTTGCAAAAACCGCCTATGACTTGGCGAAAATAACCTATGAACGCGGTCTTTCCTTGTCAAAAAATAGAACGGCATCGGCGCAAGAGGTTGATGATCGTCAAAGTAAAATGATTGCCATGGAAAAAGAATATCTGGTGGCCAAAAATGCCCTTGATCTGAATACCTTCAGAGCACCCTTTGATGGTGTTGTCGGAGTTTTTCAGGTGAGAGAAGGGGCGCATATGTCACCAGGGGATGCTCTTTGTTCCTTTTATAAGCCGGATATGGCTGTGATTTCCTTTAGTCTTCCAGAATCGGCTATTCCTTATCTCGGAAAGGAATCTAAGGTTATCGTGGAGGGTAAAACTTATCCCTTGACCCATGCACAAAATATGCTGGATCCGAAAACGCATATGGCGCCGGCGTCCTTTGACTATGAATGCGGAGAGAAATGTATCTTTGGTAAAACAGTGGATATTTATCTGGTGCTAAAGGACATCAAGGATGCGTTCACGGTTCCTTTGGAGTCTGTTTACTATCAGGGACCTGATGCCTTTGTTTATGTAATTCGGGACAAAAAGGCAATGCCGACCAAAGTTGAGCTGGCTGAACGCTCAGAAGGGACATTCCTTGTGAAATCCGGATTAAATCCTGGGGATCAAGTCATTATCAAAAATATTAGTCGCCTTTGGCCAACGGTGGATGTTGTTGTCTTAGAAAAGAAAAAAGAAGCAGAAAAAAAAGACGCTCCAAAGCCTGAAAAGAAAGCTGAGTAGGTTATGAATTTTACCAGTATTTTTCTTAAAAAGCCTGTGCTTGCCATTGTGATTAATGCCATGATTACGATTTTTGGCATGCTGAGCCTTTCTCATGTGACGTTTCGTGAATATCCCAATATTCAGGTTCCGATTTTGACTGTCGAAGCTTTTTATCCCAATGCAAGTGCTGAGGTGTGCGAGTATTCCGTGACAAACGTCTTGGAAGAAGCCCTTTCAAAGGTTGAAGGGTTGGAGGAAATGGCCTCTCAAACCCGATTTCAATTCGTCAGTATCAGTATTCGTTTGAAAGAGGGAACCTCCATTGATCGTTCTATGCTTTTGATGCGGGATGCGCTTAGTCAAGTTTCAGGTGATTTACCTGCGGAGGTTAAGGAGCCGGTGATTAAAAAAAATGCGGAGCGCGATTCCGGTCCCCCTTTTATGGCCATTATGGTATCGAGCAAAAGTAGAAGTTTTGGTGATATCTATCATTTTGCCACAAGCCAACTTAAAAATATTTTTCAATCCATCAAAGGGGTGGCCAAGGTTCAGGTCTGGGGAAATCCCTATGATATGAAGGTCAGCCTTGATCGTAAAAAAATGTATACCCTTGGCGTTAATGTCAGTGATATTACAACGGCGCTTAAGTCATTCAATCTTGCTTTTCCAGGGGGAATGGTTCAAGACGAAATTCCTGTGGTGATGGATCTTTCTCTTCATAGTGTTGAGGATTTTGAAAGTCTTAAGATTAAAAACAGCAGCGATGGGGAAAATATTTTTCTCAAAGATGTGGCCAAAATCTCCTTAGAAGAAGACCGTAGTTCATTTCGCATGCGATATCAGGGAAATCCAGCCATTATTGTATCGATTTCTCCCTCTTCAGATGCCAACGTTCTTGAGGTTTCAGAGCTTGTACGAGAGGAATTTAATCGCCAAATCCAAGAAATTCCCGAAGATATAGAGCTTTCTTTGGAAATTGACCAGGGCGACTTTATCCGCGCATCCATGAATAACGTGAAGAGTTCTATTTTCGAAGCGATCTTTCTTGTGGGGGCGATTATCTTCCTATTCCTTGGGAGCATGCGTGCAAGCCTTATCCCCATTTTGACAATTCCAATTTCCCTTGTAGGGGCTGTGACCATTTTGTTTGCGTTTGGATATAGCTTGAATGTAATTACGCTGCTTGCGTTTGTTCTTGCCGTGGGTCTTGTTGTGGATGATGCGATTGTTGTTCTTGAAAATATTCACCGCCATGTGGAAGAGGGGGACACTCCCCTTGCTGCGGCAAAAAAGGGAAGTGGCGAGATTGGTTTTGCCATCATTGCCATGACCCTTACCCTTGCAAGTGTGTTTGTGCCCATCGCTTTTTTGAAGGGATTTACGGGGAAGTTGCTGGTGGAGTTTGCTGTGACCCTTTCTGGGACAGTTTTGATTTCAGGAATTACAGCACTCACACTTTCCCCTTTGATGTGCTCAAAAATTTTGAAAAAACATGAAACGCACCGCTTTCCAAAAGTTAACGCCTATATTGAAAAAGCCCAGCATCAATACAAAAACTTTTTTAACTATGTGGTGAGTAAACCCCTTTGGATTGTTGGATTGTCATCGTTTGTTTTGATTTTCAATGTTTTTTTATTTTCCTGGATGCCTTCTGAAGTTGCACCCAAAGAAGATCGTAATATCATGTGGGCTTATACCCCTCCTGTGCCGGGTAAATCTATTGATACATTGGATAACACGGTTAAGAAGCTTGAGGATAAAATCGCAACGCTACAAGGACAAGGTGTTGATAAGGTTCTTGTCTTTATGGGGGACTGGGGTGGTTCTGTTGTGTTGCAACTATCACCTTCTGAGAAAAGAAAAGTCACAGCAAGTGATATGGCCAAAAATATCCAAGGGAGTTTGGTGGATTTCCCTTCTGCGGAGGTTTATGCATCTAGTTGGGATTCAGGACTTCCAAACCTTGAAATTGTAGAATCCCATGCTGAATTCGGTGTCGCAGTAAAAACAACGATGGATTATAAAACGCTCCATGGGGTGATGCAGAAATTTAGAAATACGGTGGATGAAACAAAAAAATTTAAGTCTGTCTTCTTTGACCTAAAGTTCAATCTTCCTTCCTTTACATTTGATCTCAATCATTATGAATTAGGAAGGCTGGGTATTCTTCCTGCTCAGGTTTCAGAGACGATTCAGGCTTATTTCACCGGCATCCGTTATTATGAGTTTTACCGTGATCAGGTGAAATATAAGGTGAACATCGTTTCAGAGGATAAACCATGGGATTTGAGCGACCTTTATATCACGCAACCGACCGGAGAACGTATTTCTCTTGCGACGGTGGGTACGCTAAAACTTACATCGGTTCCAAAAGAGTTGAAGCATTATAACCAAATGCGCACATCTATTTTCAATGGGGAGCTTTTTCCCGGGCAAACTATTGAAAGTGGTATGAAGCACTTTGAAGTGATGAAAAAAGAGCTTCCCAAAAATATGCGAACGGAATGGGTAGGGCAAGCCAAGTTGTTTGCAGAGTCTTCTAATGATATGAAGCTTCTTCTGATCCTTGGTATCATTTTTATTTTCGCAATTTTGGCAATTCAGTTCGAAAGTTTCTTTGACCCGCTGATTATTCTTACGACAGTTCCCCTTGCTTCACTGGGGGCTCTTTTCCTTTTATGGATTTCTGGACAAAGTATTAACATCTTTACACAGGTTGGTTTGCTTACCCTTATTGGTTTGATTACCAAACACGGTATTTTGCTGACGGAGTTTGCAAATCAAAAAATGAAAGACGGATTAAATGTTGTGGATGCCATTCGTTCTGCTGCTGAGCTTCGTCTTCGCCCCATTATGATGACAACGCTAGCCATGGTGATTGGTGCAGTACCACTGGTTATCGGAGGTGGTGCGGGTTGTGAAAGTCG
>JBDHTO010000098.1:0-4122 GCA_039808665.1 Alphaproteobacteria bacterium
TGAGGAAGTTATGAAAGTTATCTATATCAGTATTGCCTTGTTGAGAAATGACCAGGGCGCTTACCTCATTACATCAAGGCCGGAAGGAAAACCGCTCGCCGGGATGTTTGAGCTTCCGGGGGGGAAAATTGATGAAGGAGAAACTCCTGAACATGCAATGGTTCGAGAACTTAAGGAAGAGCTTGATATCCTTGTTTGTGAAGATGATCTTAAGCCCCTCACATTTTTAAGCCACACCTACGACGCATATCATGTGGTGATGTTTGTTTATGAAATTGAGAAATGGTCTGGTGAAATCAAGGCCCTTGAAGGACAGGGGCATATGGCATGGGCAACTCTTGATCAATTTCACGCGTACCCTATGCTTGAAGCTGATATTGTCTTGTTGGAGCAACTTCAAAAATATGTTTAGAGCTTTGTAATATGGAAGATTTTTTTTCCCTCACTATTTTGATTATGCTGCTTGTGATGAGCCCTGGACCCGCTTTTGCTGTAACCGTAGAGCAAGCGGTTAAGTTTGGAAAAACGTCCGGCGTGATGACCGCGTTTGGGGTTACTTTGGGTGACCTTTTTCACATTATCATCAATCTCTTGGGGCTTACCCTTATTATTCACAATGCTCCAAAACTTATGGTTGTCCTTCAATTTTTGGGGGCAGGTTATTTTATTTATATTGGGTTTATCGGCCTTTTATCGACAAAGGTACATGCCTTTGAGCAGGACATTTCCACGATGGCAAAAACAAAGTCTTTTCAACGGGGTCTTTTTGTCGGAATGTTGAATCCAAAAGCGATGTTTTTCTATCTTAATTTCTTTGCGGTGATGCTCCCGCCGGCGACACTTTTTATGCACAAAGTTGCCTATAGTCTGTGGATTCTTATGATCGTTTTTGTGTGGTTTAGTTTTGTAGCACTTACACTCAATCATAAGGCGTTACGTCATCGCTTCTTGAGTCATCAGCACTGGGTGAAAAGGGCGTGTGGCTTAGCGCTTTGCTACTTTGGTATCAGGCTTTTACTTGATAAACTCATATAATTTTCCTGCGTTGAGGCATTGTTTTTATCTTCTTTCTGTACAAGGTCAAATATTTTGACTAGAAATGAAGAAAGGAACACCCTCAAGCGTATCAAAAGCACGTCATGCGACTTTCTAAGTATTTTTTACCCACAATTAAAGAAGATCCATCAGAGGCTCAAGTTATCTCTCATCGTTTGATGTTGCGTGCTGCGATGATTCATCAAACATCGGCGGGTATTTATGCGTGGTTACCGCTTGGATACCGGGTGTTGAAAAAAATCGAAGATATTGTGAGCCGTGAGCAAGATCGTATTGGATGCCAAAAAGTCATTCTCCCCACACTCCAATCGGCGGAGCTTTGGCAAAAAAGTGGTCGCTATGACGGATACGGTAAAGAAATGCTTCGCATCAAAGATCGTCATGAGCGAGATCTTCTCTATACACCAACAGCAGAAGAAGTGATTACGGATATTTTTCAAAGCCATATCAAAAGCTATAAAAATCTCCCACAGGTTCTCTACCAAATCCACTGGAAATTTAGGGATGAGATTCGTCCTCGCTTTGGCATTATGCGTGGTCGTGAGTTTTTAATGAAAGATGGCTACTCTTTCGATCTCGACAAAGAGTCAGCAAAAAAAACCTATGAAAGAATTTATGAGTCCTATTTACGGACATTTGCCGCTATGGAACTTACGGCTATCCCCGTGCGTGCAGATACAGGTCCGATCGGTGGTGATTTAAGTCACGAATTTCATGTGATGGCACCAACCGGGGAAAGTACGATTTATTACGATGCTGCCTTCGAAGAAATTCCTGTTGAAAAGCGATCCTTTGAGACGATGACAGCCCTTTATTCCGCTGCGGATGAAATGCATGATCCCTCCGCATGCCCACTTTCTGAGTCTCAACTCCGCTCTTCCCGTGGTATTGAAATTGGTCATATTTTCTATTTTGGGACGAAGTATTCAGAAGCTTTGGATTGCAAAGTCATGGGACCGAATGGGGAATCGATTACCCTTGAGATGGGATCTTATGGAATCGGTGTAGGGCGGTTGGTTGCGGCAATTATTGAGGCAAGTCACGATGAAAATGGCATTATCTGGCCAAAAGCAGTGGCGCCCTTTCATGTGGGGCTTCTCAACCTTAAGATTGGAGATGCTACAACAGATAAGATGAGTCAACATCTCTATGATCTTCTTGGCGCACAAGGGATTGAGGTTTTGTATGATGATCGTGATGAGCGTGCAGGGGCCAAGTTTGCCGATATGGATTTGATTGGCTTACCTCTTCAGGTGGTTGTCGGGCCAAAGGGTGCAGCTTCAAATGAAATTGAAATTAAAGTGAGGAAAACGGGTGAACGTCTGACACTCGATATAGAAAGAGGAGTTAAATGGATCATAGAATGGATCAAGACTTAATTACTTTAAAACAAAAGCTCGAAGAGTTTTCCTTCTCTCAACCCGTTTTAAGGTCGGAGCGTGTTAAGCTTCGGCCTTTTTTACTTGAAGATGCCCCCGCTATTTTTGACTATGGAAGACGTGCAGAAGTGGCCCGGTATACAACATTTTCAGCCCATACATCCATTGATGATGCGTATTATTTTTTAAGGGAGATTGTGATCCCGAGCTATCAACGTAGGGATATTGGTCCGCTTGCTATGGAGCTTGGTGGTGTGGTTATTGGTGCGGTGGAGCTGCGCCATGTTAACTTGGTTCATTCTGATCACGTACGTGAGATTGGATGCGTACTTCATTCTCATTACTGGGGGCGTGGACTGATGCACGAAGCTTTTGAGAGCTTGCTCGACTATGCATTTTCCCAAGAGAGCATTCACAAGGTGATAGGGCGTTATATCGTGACGAACAGAGGGGCTCAAAAAATTAATGAGTACTTTGGGTTTCACAGGGATGGTGTGGAACGAGATGCTCGTTTTTTTGAAGGAAGCTATGTGGATATCGCCCAAGATAGCCTTTTAAAGCACGAGTGGCTTAATCGCCAAAAGAGATCCCAAGGCCCCGGGCAGTCTGCATAAGCGAGCCTTCAGGCTCCACAAGCTGTTGGGATGCGACGGCCTCTTCGATGCTGATATCAATAATCTTTTGATTTTTAATGGCAACCATACGACCGAATTTTTCCTTGTGGATAAGATCCACGGCGGCAGTCCCAAATTTTGCGGCAAGAATGCGATCTTCGGCGGAGGGTTCTCCTCCCCGTTGAACATGCCCAAGAACAGTAACGCGTGCTTCGGCGCCCGTTGTCACGTTAATTTTTTCTGAAAGATACTGACCGATACCTCCATAGCGAAGGCGTCCCGTCTTAGGGTCTGCAACCTTTGCGGGGGTTCCGTCTTCTTTTCGGACGCCTTCCGCTACAATGATGAGTGCAAAATTACGCCCCTGGAGTGAGAGGTTTTTTATTTTTTCATAAATCTTTTCGAGAGAATAAGAAATTTCGGGAATAAGGATGACATCAGCTCCGCCTGCAATACCTGCGGCAAGGGCAATATGGCCTGCATCGCGCCCCATCACTTCCAAAATCATGACACGTTGATGACTTGCTGCTGTGGGTTGAAGTCTGTCAAGCGCTTCTGTGGCAACACTGACGGCGGTGAGAAATCCAATGGAATTTTCTGTAATCGCAACGTCGTTGTCGATGGTTTTGGGAATGGTTACAAGATTGATGTCGCCAACATCGGCGAGCCGTTTAAGAATCTTCATGCTTCCATCTCCGCCCACGGCAATAAGTGCGTCAAGTTTAAGCTGATGATAACCTGCGCAAAAATCCTCTGATCTGTCGGCATGTCCTCCAGAATCTTTGGGGAAATAGAAGGGGTTATTGCGGTTTGTGCTTCCTAAAAATGTGCCCCCATTACGCATCAATGTTGTGTCGCACATGGGAATAGAAAGCTCTATATAATCAAGAGGGCGTTGAATGAGTCCCGTTGTCCCATTCTTTATGCCAAAGACCTTCCATCCAAACTCACCAATAGCCTTAAGGGTAATGGCGCGAATAAGCGCATTAAGTCCGGGACAGTCGCCGCCACTTGTGAGAACACCGATACGTTTTGACATAAGAAAAGAACAAAGGAGTTTTTTTCTAATCTAC
>JBDHTO010000099.1:0-4121 GCA_039808665.1 Alphaproteobacteria bacterium
TTAAAAACTGCTTCTACAGAAAAATCCTTTTTATAATAAACCAAAACAGACACATCTGAAGAAAGCCCAAGCTCTACACTTTTGCCTTCACTAAATTTTTCAAGGGCCACGCCGTAATCCCATACTTTATCAGAGCACTCACGGATGTCTAAAATCGGGGAGTGGGGATTACTTTGATCACCTCTAACATTACGGATAGAGAAAACACGAAGTTTGTCAGTAGTTTTTTCAAACCACACACTAAATTTTTCACCATCATCTTTCCCAGGAACAAACACATGGGCACCTTGACCATCTGCACAAGACGAGTATATTACGCGAACCTCTCCCCGTGGCCCCCCTTCCCTTTCTAAAACTGCATCCGAGGCCATAGCCGTAAAATTTACAAGAAGAGATAAAATAATTAAATTTATTTTCATAAATAACCAACAAATTAAAAGATCCGTGTTGAATCTATATAGAGATAAAGAAAGAAAAATACAACTCTTCTTTGCATGTTAGGCTATATACGCCCATCAATCTTCGCTATATTCATACAGAATCAAGAAAAAATTCAAACACTCATGCATTCCTCTCACCTTCACTCCGCTTATGAAAAGGCCTACACGCAAGGAAAAAACCTTGTCGAACAAGCAAAAATCCTTGAAGGAATTATCGGTGAAATTTTTGGCATTCACACGGAAGTCCATCAAATTCATCAAACCGCGGAAACAGCAAATCTTATGGCACAAACAAAGCGCCAATTTGTCCACCGTTACGCTCTTAAAAAATTTAAACTTCACGACCTTGCGCATTTTGATGCGCATGCATTTCCGTTTATTGATGATCTGACGTTTTGCCATCACATTCAAAATATGGACGAGAGCACTGAAGATTATGATCGTTATGCTTCTTATGCAGCCTGGGCTGTCCTTACCCAAGAAGGGCTGAAAAAACACAAAGAAAGCTCCCTTTTTCAACAACCAACACCTGTGGATTTCGCAAAACTTCTCCCGAAACATATAGACAAATCAATCTGTCGAGATGGGTTCCATCTCACCGATAAAGGTATCGGCACTGCCCATGCTTTTGATCAAGCTCATTACTGCATTGTTTGCCATGAGAGGGAAAAGGATTCTTGCTCCAAAGGGATGCCAGAAAAAGAAACATCCACATTCAAGAAAAATCCCCTGGGGATATCCATCACGGGGTGCCCCTTGGACCAAAAAATCTCTGAAATGAATGTGCTACTTCAAGATGGTTTTGTAATCGCCGCCCTTGCCGTTGCAATGATTGATAACCCCATGATCTGTCTGACGGGACATCGCATCTGTAACGATTGTATGAAAGGGTGCATTTATCAAAAACAAACCCCTGTCAATATTCCAGGGATTGAATCACAGATTCTTAAAACAGTTCTTTCCCTCCCCTATGGCATTGAAATTTATCACACCCTTTTGAGAGAGAATCCTCTTCATCAAAGTCGTCCTAAAACAAAACCATCCACAGGATATACAATCCTCGTTGTGGGGTCTGGTCCCGCGGGAATTAACCTTGCCTATCACCTTCTTCAGGAAGGGCACACCGTTGTCATGGTCGATGGAGCAAAAATTGAACCTCTTTCAGTTCCCACCTCCCCCATCAAGGATATAACCCATCTTTGGGAAGATTTAGATCAGCGCACACCAAAGGGATTTGGTGGTGTTGCAGAGTACGGGATCACCGTACGCTTTGACAAAAACAATCTCACCCTTGCACGCATGCTTCTTGAGCGTTATGAAAACTTCAGTCTTTTTGGTGGTATTCGATTTGGGGGAACAATTACAACAAATCAAGCCTTTGATGAGCTTGGATTCGATCATATTGCCCTTTGTTGCGGTGCTGGAAAACCAAAAATCTTAGATCTCGACAATAGCGATGCCAAAGGTGTGCGCTATGCCTCAGATTTCCTCATGACCCTTCAACAGGGAGGGGCATTCATGGAAAAAAGCACGGCACACCTTGATTTCATGATGCCCTGCGTCGTCATTGGTGGTGGATTAACCTCTATCGACACAGCCACAGAAACCCTTGCCTACTACCCCCGTTATGTCAAAAAAATTGCAAATATTTCCCCACAAAATCTTTCCAAAGAAGATCTTGAAAAGCACACAATCCTAAAATCGCATCACACTCTTTTTGAGAAAGAGAGACAAAAGGCACGGGATGAAAATCGATCTCCAAACTTCTCAAAAATCTTTGAAACTATGGGTGGTGTCACTCTTCTCTATAGAAAAGATATCAAAGACTCCCCCGCATACAAACTCAATCATGAGGAGTTGATTCACGGCCTCAAAGAAGGAGTTGAACTTCTCGACAAAACAAAGCCTGTATCTATACACACAGATACCTACGGCTCTGTCAAAGCGATAACCATAGAAACAGACGGTCAACAAAAAGAAATTCCCGCAAAAAGTATTCTTATTGCCACGGGAACCTTTGGAAATACAAATATTGTTGAGGATGAAGAATTCTATAAGCTAGAAAACGCTTATCTCAAGGAGGTGGATGACTTTACCGCCTATATACATCCAAGTGGAAAAAAGGTGACCTTTTTTGGAGACATGCACCCACGCTACCAAGGAAGCGTTGTCAAAGCCATGGCAAGTGCAAAACATGGATATCCTCTCATTACAGAATCTCTTCAAAAGATTACCCCCACAAACAAACCCCATTTTCAAAGTCAGATCCAAAACCTTTTTCAGACCGTTGTCCAAGAGGTTCGACACCTGACGAACAATACTTATGAACTTGTGATTAAAGCTCCTCTTCAGGCACGCAATTTCAAACCCGGTCAGTTCTTTAAAATTCAAAACTTCAATGCCCCTCATTTACCCGCTTGCGAACCCGTAGCAGCCACGGGAGCACGAGTAGACAGAGAATCCGGGATCATCACAACTGTTCTTTTGGATATTGGTCACTCAACACATCTTTTAAAGCAATTAAAACCGGGAGATCAGGTTTCGCTCATGGGACCAACGGGCATGCCAACACATATCCCCAAGCATAAGAAAATCCTCCTTATTGGTGGTGGCGTTGGAAATGCGGTTCACTTAAGTATTGGAAAACAAGCGCTCCTCCAGGAATGCGATGTCACACTTCTTGCAGGGTTTAAAAAACGTGATGATTTATTTATGCTGAATGAGCTCGAAGAATGTTCTTCAAAACTTGTGCTTGCTTGCGATGAAGGGAACCTCAGCACACGTCGCGCAGGAGATCAATCTATCCATGGGAATATCCTAAGTGCACTGGATACGTTCCAAGACATTGAATCCTTTGATCACATCCTTGTGATTGGTTCAGCAGGCCTTATGCACGCCGTACAAAACTACTGCATAACCAAAAATCTTCCCTCCACAATGATCGCTTCCATCAATGCGCCTATGCAGTGCATGATGAAGGGCGTTTGTGCACAGTGTCTTCAAAAACAAAAGGATGGATCTGTGATTTTCACCTGCGCGACCCAGGATCAGTGTTTAAAAAATGTGGATTTCGAAAGCCTTAAAAAAAGACTGGGACAAAACAGCTTGTCTGAAAATGGTGGTCGCAACAGGGATTGAACCTGTGACCCCTACGATGTCAACGTAGTGCTCTACCGCTGAGCTATGCGACCGTATGTTCTTGTTTTTAACGAAATTAGTCCTTTTATGCAAGGCGAATTTGCGCTTTCCCAAAGGATTTCGAATATCTTAGTTAAGATGTACTCTTTCAAGACACGCCATAAAAAATCCATCCGTATGATGTTGTGACGTGGTGAGATGCCACATATCCTCCTCAGACGGGGCTGGCGTACTGAGCTCCCAGATACGCGTCAAAGGAATTAATCTAAAATCTGGGTGCTGCTCTAAAAACCAATTGATCTGATCATCATTTTCATCATGAATCAAAGAGCACGTTGCATAAATAAGGCGCCCTCCTGGTTTGACGAGTGGAGCCACTTCAGACAAAATAGATCGCTGCTTTTCAACTAACTCTTCGATATCCGTTTCATCTGTACGCAACATAAGATCCGGATTACGCCGCCATGTGCCCGATCCCGAGCAGGGCGCATCCACAAGAACACGATCAAATTGAGCGCTGTGTTTCTTTCTCCATTTTCCATC
>JBDHTO010000100.1:0-4106 GCA_039808665.1 Alphaproteobacteria bacterium
GCCGCATTCTTTGCGCCACTAATATTTATACTTCCCCTAAGGGCTCTTCCGCCCAGAATCCGAATCTTATCCATTGTTCTTATTTATCTTTCGGTTAGTTATGCTGCTGATTTTTCAAGTTTTGGGAGTGTGATGCCACGTTGTCCCATATATTTCCCTTTACGGTCCTTATAGGACGTTTCACACAAAGAATCAGCCTTAAAAAACAAGAACTGACATGCCCCCTCGTTCGCGTAAAGCTTTGCAGGCAGAGGCGTTGTATTAGAAAACTCGAGTGTCACATGACCTTCCCACTCGGGCTCGAGTGGCGTCACATTCACGATGATACCACACCTTGCATAGGTTGATTTGCCCAGACACACAACCAAAACATCCTTAGGGATGCGAAAGTATTCCACAGTACGCCCCAAAACAAAGCTATTGGGAGGAATAATACACACATCCGTTTGACGATCCGTAAAGCTTTTTTCAGCAAAGTTTTTAGGATCTACGATGACGCTATCAACGTTGGTAAAAATCTTAAATTCATCCGCAACACGTGCATCGTATCCGTATGAAGAAACACCATAGGAGATCACTCCATCCCGGGAAAGGTGATCCACATAGGGCTCGATCATTCCCTTTTGGGCTTGCTCACGAATCCAATGATCAGGAAGAATAGGCATCAGGTTTTTCCATTTATGTGTCTTTTTTGACACTATAAACTGAATGCTTCATAAAATACAGAAAAGATAAAAAATTTAATTCTTTACAGATTTTGTTCCTCAAAAAATTAAGCTTCTTCAACTTCTTCGTGATTTTCCGGAGCAACAGAGGATTCTTTTTTAGCTTCTTTGAGAGGTTTGACCTTTTTTAAATACGCATCAAAAAAATGATAGGCTACGGGCGCTGCAACACGCCCACCCGTCTCTTTCTCACCCATAGATTTTGGCCCTGGATATCCCACAAACACACCCACAGCTATACCTAACTCTTCAATAAACCCTGCAAACCAAGCGTCCTTGCAGTCGTTGGATGTCCCTGTTTTTGCAGCAATTTTTACATCATAGGCCTGTGTCAAAGGCTGGAGTTTTTTCCCCGTCCCTTCCTGAACCGCAAGCATTAACATGGACTTCATCGCTTCAATAGATTCGGGTCGCGCAATTGTTTCGCGCACATCATAGGTTGTACCCGTCTTAATTTCTTTGTGAAATCCCGTGTCATGACTATAAACAGTATTGCCATAGCGATCCTCAATAGAATCGATTAATGTGGGTTTGACCTTTTTTCCACCATTTCCGATCATGGCAAAAGCACTTGTCAGTTTAAGAAGTGTTGTCTCCCCCGCTCCCAAAATCATGGCCCACTGCCTCGGAATAGATTCATAAACACCAAAATCACTTGCAACCTTTTGGATAGGATTTAAACCAATCTGCATCGCAAGTCGTACCGTCATTGTATTAATGGAGCGAGAAAGACCAAAGGCAAGGGTTTGAAGACCATAAAAACGCCGCGTAAAATTTCTTGGACTATAGGTTGTGCGTCCATCCGCTGTTTTAAAGCCAAGGGGAATATGAAGGGGCGCATCGAGCACTTTTGTTTCCGGTTTATATCCCCGTTCCAGGGCTGCTAAATAAACAAACGCCTTAAATGTTGATCCCGGTTGACGTAGGGCTTGGGTCGCAGAATTATACTGATTAAGGCGAAAATCATACCCTCCGCTCAAGCCAAGAACACGACCTGTGTTCATATCCATCACGACAATACCCCCGGTGACTTGGGGAATTTGTGTCAATTCCATTTTCCCTGTATCTTGATTAGCTTTCAGGAAAACAATATCCCCAACAATGGGCATTTTTTCCCCACACCAGGCCACCTCATCTCCGGAGAGGTGAACCATTTTTTGAGGCGTCATAGCAATCACAAGATGCTCTTTACCCCCCTCAACCACAAGTCCCGGATAAAAGTGGGGTAACGGTGGTATTATTTCGCGGGCAAAAAACTGTTTTTTTGCAAACTCTATATCTTTGACATCCATATGATCGAAGGGACCACGATATCCCATTCGTCGATCATAAAGCTCAAGACCATGCATCAAGGCTCGCGATGCCATATCCTGAACATCATGTTGAACTGTTGTGGAAAGTGTATACCCTCCCTGACCATAGGATTCCTTTCCCACACGCTTAATAAGCTCAAGCCGCGCCGCTTCAATAAAATAATCCCCTTGGAATATTTTTTCCTTTCCTTTCAAAGGAAGGCTAATGGGTCGACCTTTTGCTGTGATAAGTTCGTGCCCTGTAATATGCCCTGCCTCATAAAGCCCATCCAAAATCCAATCACGCCGTGCCTTCGCTTGAGACGGATTTTTTTGAGCTTGGTAATTTGATGGCGCCTTGGGAAGAGAGGCAAGGTAGGCGACCTCATCTACGGTGAGATCATCCAACTTCTTTTGAAAATAAGATTCGGCCGCCGCGACAACACCATAAGATCTCGCTCCCAGATAAATCTGATTCAAATAGAGTTCCAGGATTCGCTTCTTAGAAAGAGACGTTTCCAAACGAAGAGCCATAATAGCCTCTTTAAATTTGCGCGTAAAAGAACGCTCTGTCCCAGCAAAAAAGTTTTTAACCACTTGCTGTGTAATTGTCGATGCACCCGTTGGATGATTTTTCCATCTTCCTTCAAGGGTATTTTTCACAGCGGCGCGAAAGACTCCTAAAAGATCAAGCCCAGGATGACTAAAAAACTGCCGATCCTCTGCCACCAAAAAGGCCTGAACTAAAAGATCCGGCATTAAATCAAGACTTGAAAAAAAGCGCTGCTCTACGGCGTAGTCCCTCCAAACCTCCCCATTTTCAAAACAAATTCGATTTGTCAGCGGAGGTTCATAATGTTGAAGTTGCGATTCATCAGGGAGCCCGCGCCCAAAGTAAAAGAGTACAGCCACAACCCCAGCCAAAAGACTGCTTATGGCAAAACTAGAAAAGGCAAGAATACCCCAAAGAAAGCGCTTGAGCGCCATTTGCCCATAAATCTAAAATTTTTGCATAAAGAATTTTAACACCTCGCTTGCTATTGTCAAACGATTGTCTCAATTTTTAATCAATTAGCGATAATTCCTCATAAGGAGATCCGGATCCCTTATCTCCATAAAGAGCAAGCCCTAAAATCTGCTCTAGTTTCGCGAGCTTTTTTATTACTTTTGTACGATTGAGCCCCGCTCTCTCAAGGGGTGCCATAATATGCCCCTGCGTATCAACCTGGACTTTCAGCCCCCAAAGCCCTTGATCTCCAGGCATTCCATAGCGAGCATCATAGACCATCAAGGTATTAATGTCTTGCATCTCTGCAAAATAATCTCCCCCTGTAAACCATTTGAATATACTCATATCCCGTGTCTGATTAAGATGCGTCAAAAGTTTTTTAGGCGCTTTCTTAAATCGTTGATAGGTCAAAGTGCGATCGGCAAAAGAGCTTGTGAATCCAACCCACACTTCATTTTTAAGATGAATCGTCACACGTCGAAGAGGGAGCTGTAAAAACGTTGGATGCACAAAAATCTTTTCCACAGGAATATTTTTTTGCGCCAAAGTATTTTGGACCCGGTCCAGCGTCACGTCATGGATCTGTAGCCCCATAAAAAGATAAACCACCGACCAAAGCATGGTCAAACCTGAGGCAATACTCGAAAGTGTCAATCTCTTTGGGAAAATCAACCCCACCAAAATAGAAAATATCAAAGGAACGGTATAAAGGGGATCAACAATAGCAATACTCGAAATCACAAATCGATGATGAGAAAAGGGCGCAAGAAGTTGAGTTCCATAAGTTGTAAAAACATCCAAAAGAGGATGCGTAATAAGGGCCGCAATCATGAGATAAATCCAGGACCGGAGCTTATCGGACTCACTCCCGTAATACCTCCACAAAAGATATCCTAGAATAGGACCCACAACAGGTGCAAAAAATAAAGAATGTGTAACACCGCGGTGATAGAGCATCTCCGCATAAGGGTCTGATGAAAGTCGCACAAGCACATCAAGATCAGGGAGAAAACCAGCAATACCTCCCCACACAATTGCACGACGACCAAGTTGTTTTTGAAATCCAAGCTGCCCCACAGC
>JBDHTO010000101.1:0-4034 GCA_039808665.1 Alphaproteobacteria bacterium
ACTCTCGGTCAACGCCCTCCACCAGAGGAATCAACTCTTGCACCCGTTGAACCCCAAGAGAGGTCAACGTCAACGATTTTGCACGGGGATCACTTTGACTTTCGCTGCGCTTTAAATATTTCAGTTGTTCCAGTTTTTGCGCCACATTGGATACTGTCATGGGATCGAGTTTAGACATTTGAATCACCTTAGCCTGGGTTAATTCCAAATTATTTTCCATAAACCAGAGGGCGATCGCTATAACCACAAATTGAGGGTGGGAAAAGCCATGCTCATCAAGGGCTTTTCTAACACTTCTTTGCCACATGGTACTCAGCTGCCAAAGAAGAAATCCTGGGCTATCTTCTGCTCTTTCAAAACCGAATGAACTCACGTCATTACCTCTTTCGTCCTTTTGATCAGTGCGTCCATTTCCTCTGGGATAGAGTCTGCAACATGTTGGGCCACAAGCTTAATCCACAGATACCGAAGAGGTCCCTTCACAACCAGGGTATTTTTCAATCGCACATGAGGACCCTCTTGGACAATTTCATGTGTATCCATCATAACAGCGCCAAAAAACTTTGTCAGATCCGTAAAAGAGTGATTTGGTTTGACATCAATCAATGTGATTTTTACAGGACCCATACCCTTTGGCGTAAGCATAAAATGATTGCCTACTTTAAATTCTCCCTCCATAACACAATCCTCAAGGTCACTGTGCCACGTTGGCCAATGGTTCACATCCGTCAAAACTTTCCAAACATCCTCAACCCGCACATTTTGATAAATCTTTGTATATTCCCGCACCCACATAGGATCCCCCTCTTTTATATAGCTACATATAATATATTTATATATTATTCAGGAGCGAAAAAGACAAGCGTTTAATTTTTTCGCTTTGATGAATAAGGGAAAATCTATGACACAGGAAAAAATGATAAGACTTGACGAAGCGACTGATCCAGAGCAGCCATGGTTTTACTTTGATCCAGGGTATCGTCTTCCATCCAGGTGGGGATTACATAAAGCATCACGCCCACCGCAAATTTTTCTGAAAGATTGCCCTGAGAAGCATGTTTTAAAAGAATATGACGCACCGCACGACAAAAATGCTGAAGTACCATTTCTCCCGAACGTGGATGTGTCATGCCATAGCGAAAAATATTGGAAAAGAAAGTTTTGTGATCCTCAAGCTGATCAAAATAGGCCATGACTCCATCAAACAAAATTTCATGAATCGTGCCATTTTGTGGCCTGTAAACATCCTCAAAAGCAAGAACAAGCTGATAAAGAGATGCTGAAACCACAGAAGGTATCTCTGGAAGTAGTTTTTTTAAAAATGACTGAGGGGTGTGATACCCCTCTCGTTTCAAGCACTCTTCCAAAGCTTCATAGGAAAAATGAGAAAGATCCCCCTTATCAACTACAGACTGGAGGCAGGACACCAACAGGGAAAGAGGAGGAGAGTCAAACTCACCCCTCCCACTCTTCATAGGTTTTTCTGTCGTTTTTTGACGTGTATGCTTAGGCGACACTTCCCTTTTTGCTTCCCATAATACGATCAGTTATGGGCACATAATCGCGCGAAGCCACACCTTTGTAAAGCTGTCTTGGTCGACCAATTTTTTGCATAGGATCTGCAATCATTTCCTTCCACTGAGCCACCCACCCAACCGTACGGGCAAGGGCAAAGATCACCGTAAACATGGATGTAGGAATACCCATAGCTTGGAAAATAATCCCGGAATAGAAATCCACATTTGGATAAAGCTTCTTCTCCACAAAATAAGGATCGCTAAGAGCGATATTCTCAAGCTCCATGGCAATTTCAAGAAGTGGATCATCACTTTGACCAAGAGCTGTGAGCACTTCATGACATGTTTCACGCATAATCTTGGCACGGGGATCATAATTTTTATAAATACGGTGACCAAAGCCCATCAAACGGAAGGGGTCATTTTTATCCTTTGCTTTTGCAATAAAGGCTGGAATATGTTTTTTATCCCCAATTTTCCTTAGCATGTTAAGCACCGCCTCATTTGCACCGCCGTGTGCTGGCCCCCAAAGGGCTGCAATACCCGCTGCAATACACGCAAAGGGGTTCGCCTGACTTGACCCTGCAAGACGCACTGTTGATGTGGATGCATTTTGCTCATGATCTGCATGAAGGGTCAAAATACGGTCCATGGCTTTTGCAAAAATCGGATTCACCGGATAGGGTTCACAAGGGGTAGCAAACATCATATGCAAGAAATTCGACGCATAATCCATCTCATTGCGCGGATAAATAAACGGCTGACCAATAGAGTATTTGTACGCCATGGCCGCAAGCGTTGGCATCTTTGCAATCATACGCACAGCCGCAAGTTGACGTTGCGCAGGATCATGAATATCCAAGCTGTCGTTATAAAAGGCTGAAAGTGCACCAACAACACCCACCATGATTGCCATAGGATGAGCATCTCGGCGAAAGCCCTTGTAAAAATTCATCATTTGCTCATGAACAAGGGAGTGAATAGTGACACTCCGGTCAAATTCCTTCATTTGTGCAGGTGTTGGAAGATCTCCATAGAGCAAAAGATAAGCAACCTCAAGAAAGTGACTATCCTCCGCCAATTGCGCAATAGGATAACCACGGTAAAGAAGAACCCCTTCATCACCATCAATATAGGTAATTTTGGATTCACAGCTTGCTGTGCTCATAAACCCAGGGTCAAATGTAAATAATCCTGTTTCCTTGTACAGTGCACTAATATCCACTGTATCGGCACCCGTTGTGCCGCTAAGAACGGGTAGCTCTACCGTCTTACCATTATACGTAAAGGTTGCCGTGCGTTTTTCTGTCATAGTCACTCCGATATACAAAATCGCAAAAAATCAAACTCTTTTCATCATAGTGACAGGTGTTTAACGTCACGTTAAGATTATAACGCATTTTACATGAATTTTTTGGTGATTGAGTGGAAGAGATGACGGTATCGTGGCACGAACAGTAAAAAAATCCCGTTTCACTGTTATCTTTTCATACCCCCTTCAATTTACTTTTAACTTCTCCACATCTCTTAGCTCTATTGCGACAAGATGTCCTTTTCATGAGGAACTATCTGGCATCATTTTTAGCCTCAGGATAAATTCACCCTTGCCCAAAAGGACTGGGCTTAAAAAAATTACGCAATATAAAAAAGGAATCTTCTCATGAACTTTAAACAATATATGGCTTTTTCTGCCCTGACTCTTTCTCTAGGCATTTCTTCTGTGTTTTCTGCATCACCTGACGTACTTCCTTTCACTTTTGGTGAACCTACTCACTCACTCCAAGAAACGGTCGTAAAAGGCCTAGGAGACGACGACAGTGAAAGTTTTTCTACACTTTCCATGACAGAAACCCCTCCAAGTCAAAGCCAGTCTTACCACATTGGAAGGATATTTATGGGGCTCGTTCAGGTTGATGATGCGCCCTATTTTGCTGTGTTTAGAGGCACCGCTCAACAAATGGATGCACCAGAAGGTGGAGATAAAAATCGTCTACACCTTTTTAACTATAATGCTCCAGATGAATCTACTGTGTCTGAGGGGTTAAAAGCCTCATTAGAGAGAGTTTATCCCGGCTTGTCTGGCGGAGAATTCGCACCTGTCATTTTTCAATCCGAGGGAGCAAGCTGGGTCACAAATTATTATGAACTTGTATCTTATTTTAATGAGGGCATTTCTGATGAGCTTGCTTCAATGACTAAGCTTGCAGCCACCAGATGGGAATCCACAATGAATAACAAAGCCCATGCCATAAAAGTTGATACAGATCCAAGGTACAGAGACGGACGTTGGGGTAACTTTGGGCTTGTACTTTCTTATGCTGCTCCGGTTACAGATGTTTTTAAGGGCGGAGTGTTTGTTGCTCCCCACAATATGCGTGATGCCTCTACAGAGGAAGCAAATCCCTTTGAAACAAATTACTGGCATCATGCAAATTTGGCAAAAGTCATCACAAAAAAAATCGAAACATCTTTGAACACGGCCTATACCAACGGTCAATATCTTACGGCAGCTGGGTT
>JBDHTO010000102.1:0-4030 GCA_039808665.1 Alphaproteobacteria bacterium
CAGATGCCCGGGATATTTGCTTTGTGAGAGCGCACACAATATTTTTTCAATCAAACCGTTTGTGACGATGTTATTGAAAAAGAGTTCAGCGTTTTCTGGCCACTATACGTGCTAAAAATGGATTATCAACATAGCTGCCCTTATCAAGGATGGATAAGTTATTCGCTTCCTTGGCATAAAGAATTTCATACCCTAAGTCTGTTAATTGACTCGTGAATCCTTCCATGTTGATAAAACAACGGTAATGACCATCTGCGATGCCTTCATATTCACTATGATGGGCTAAATGTGTGGATCTTTGTAGAAGTGGGTCTTTATCAGTACGAAACTCAAAGAAAAGTTCTGTACCTTTATGCAGGGTTCCTAAGTAGTGCATTAAAGGTGCGCGTTGCTTGTCACTTAAGCTATGCAGAAAAAAGCGAGCATAGATATAATCCACTTTTTCTAATTGATTAAGTTGAGATTCATCACTGACATCCAATACATGGAAAAGAGGGCGATGCTTGTGAATTTCTTTGGCTTGAGTCGTATTTTGTTCAACTGCTTTTGTGGAATAATCTACGCCAATGACCTCCAGCCCTTTTTTGGCAAGGTAGAAGGCGTCTCTTCCGTTTCCTGAGCCTAATTCCAAGAGATGCTTTCCCTTTTTCATATAGGTTTTATAGACGAGTTTGGCAAAAGAAGAGGGGTCTTTCATGGCTCCATTTTTCCCATAAAAGCGATTCCAATAAATGCCGTTTATTATTTTTTCATAGAGAAGGGTTTCTTTAAACTCTTGAAACCTTTCGGTGAGGGGGTGAGTTGGAAGTGCTGGTGTGCGCTCTTCTTCAGTAAGTGTCCATAGGTAAGGTTGAGCATGACTCGTTGCTGCATGACTACTTGAATAATAAGCCTGCTCAAGACAATGGGCGCCATATTTTCTAAGTAAGTAAGGCTTGGGATCCTTGGGTCCGGAGAGATAGAGTGGACCGAATTTATAAGCACTTCGATCGAGAAATTCTTCTTTGGTGAACCAGCCCCGCTCTAAAACTTTTTTCTTTCGTGCAGGCGCTTCTGCAAGCATGTAATGCTCTGCTTCTTCTTTAAAAACGAAAATATCAATAAAGCCACGATAGGAAATTTCTTGTCCATCGCCAAATGCTACACTCATTTGATCTTTTGACTCGACAATCCATCGGCTCAAAGTCGCATCGTATTTTAAATCGTATCCTAAAGCAGAAAACACCGGCGAGGTTTCCTTCACTTTGGAAGAATAGATAAGATCAATGGCGAGGTCGATATCATCATCATGTTTTTTAATGCCAGCAACTCTTCTGCCTTCTTGGACAACAGTGTGCCGACCTATATCAAGAAGTGTTCCATAACAAGCCGTATGAGGAATATTAAATTCATTAAAAACATCCACAACATCTTTTGTGATTTGAAAAAGCGCATCTGTTATTTGTGAGGGTGTTTGTATGGAGGAAAGGCGTTGTTTTCTTTCAAGGGGATCACATGTATCAAGATCTAGTGCTCCGTCTGCGGCATGCAGTGAGGGAAGGGAAGAAAAGAGCGCAAGAATTAAATAATAAAATTTCATTAAGATACCTCGGCTTTAAAATGTCGAGTATCATTGTTATTATTTTTTCATTAATAATTAATTAATAAAAAATATTATTTTCAAGTATTTTATTAATATAAATTTAACACTTGATATATAAGAATATAGTCTATCTTGCTTGTGTCCTTTAGGAGTCGACTATGATTTTTCGCGCCTTACCTTTATTATTCTTTGTAGGAATAACTTCACAAACTCTTCTTGCTTCCTCGCGAAATCATGGAGACGAACAACCCTTTTGGACTCTTGATCATGGCCATGATATACGCCATGCCGTAAAGAAGATGAAGCAAGAAGGCTTTATTGTTTACAATGATACAAGTGATGCTGAAGCCATCACACTTGTGGGGCAACTTGAGGGGGGTACGAAAGAGCCCATTACTCAGGTAATTCCTCCCCGTGGAAGTGTCACTTTCCCTTCGGAACTTACCTACACGGATATGATGCAATCTGGTTCCAGTCATGCTTTTCCAAATCTTATGTCCCGTTATGATTCTACACGCGAAAAAAAAATTTATGATATCCACTTAAGCCGGACCCCTATGCCTTTCGAACAATTTGGTAGATCCGGATTTGGTTTTGATTTTAACTTCCTCAAGCATGCGCCGTTACATAGGACGTCACATCAAATTCATCCTATGTATTTGAGTGAAGATGGGATGGTGAACCCAAATTTCCTTTTGAATGAACTTTACTATGCAATGAAGAAAGCCCAAGAGGCCCTAGAAAAAGCAGAAACATTAGAAGCAAAAGCCAAAGCGGCGCGTGAAGTAAAAAATACTCATGATGATTGGCAAAACTGGCTTAGTGATTATTTTAAAGAAGGCAGTGAAGAAAGACGAGCATTCTTGGAGGATGATGAATTACTTTATCTCAGCCACGTCATCCGCCCTTATGATCCCACAGTTGGTCCTCGTAGGGAAAAAAAATATGGAGCACTTTTGCAGGCTAAAAAAGCTTTTGACGAAGCCGTGGAAGAGAAAGAAGAGGCATTTGCAAAACTCGCGGAAGCAAAGCTTGATTGGAGAAAATGGGCAGCGCAATACAATGGTAATGTTTGGTTTTTGCAGCATAGAATATTGCAAAGCGCACATGTTTCGCTTAGTGATTACCAAATTCTTTTGAATAAACAGTATAAAGACCATAACCCTGGACAAATGTTTGGGCATCTTAAGCATCATCCCGTCAGTATGACGCATCGTAAAATACCCGCCAACACGCAAACCTTATGGTTTACTCACCCTGAAAATCCTAGAGAATTTCCTTATGTAAGCTCCCTCAAAAGGTCATCTTTGGTTTGTCCACAAGAGCAAGGATTTTCCCATTATCTCTGGGTGCTTGATAAAAGAATTATGCCTTTGACCATGGAAGCGCTCGATCAAAGATTACACCAAACACCTGAATACGGTTTTGGCGCGCCTATTATTGTCAAAGAATTCTCTGAATTTGGTGATTTTCACCTTAAAGACTTTGTAGAGGATAGTGTTTATAAGAAGCGTAAAATGGGTATGGCGACGGATGCTTTTCGTGCAGTTTTACTCGAAAAATTCGGTGGCATTTATATGGATTCAGATTTTGAAATGCTACAGTCAGTATCACCCTGGTTAAATTATTATGATGGCGTTTTTACGGTTGAGCCGATGTCAAGCTTTGTGGGTAATGCACATTTTATGGTTGCACCCCATCATCCGGTGATGACAGAACTTGTCAACATCATTACCCGTAATACCACTGCTGAAACCATACCCTCTTATATTCATGATGTTCTGATCGAGGATCCTGTGTACGCAACGATTGCTATCACAGGGCCTGGCGCATTAACAGAGGCGGTCGCAAAAAAAATAGGCAGTCACCATTCCCATGATGTCGTTTTACCGCATCCTTTTTTCTATCCTTCTGTGAATAACATCTATCCAGAATTGAGTGTGCAAAAGTCAACGCAGGGTCTTGCGAATAAATTTGATGCAACGGCTTGGTCTGTTCATAAATGGCACACAGCTTGGGATAAAGTGGAATTTGGAAGTGTTGGATAATAGGACGAGGTACGGTAATTGGTTTTGTTGCAAATTTTGAAAAGTGCAGCTTTATGAAATTCCCGTAGATATCGTTGTGCTGAGAGTGCGAGAGTGTAAAACTGTTTCCAGAAAGTCAGGTTTTTTAATTCTGGGCTATTTTTCTTAAGCATCTCAGCAAAAACCTTCATAAAAAGTATGATGGAGAGAACTTGTTAAGAATGAATAGAAATCATTCGGTGTGCCGTTTCTCTTCCTGGCTCTGGTAATCGATCTCGAGTATCTTTTTATCCCTTTCATCATCCTGGCGACCATCACATCCAGTCCTAGGGCGACTGATATGCCGGCGGTGAGGTGGGCGATGCTTGGATCTTGGCCCGCCACAAAGGCTGCCAACGCACCGGTGAACTTGGCCAGATTC
>JBDHTO010000103.1:0-4013 GCA_039808665.1 Alphaproteobacteria bacterium
GCAGAAACAATAGAGGATGCACCGGGAATCGTTGTGACGTAAATTCCCCTATCTTGTGCTTCTCTTACAAGTTTGTATCCTGGGTCTGAAATAAGAGGGGTTCCGGCATCGCTGATGAGTGCCACAGATTTTCCCTCCTTGATCATATCCAAAATAAGTGGGCGCATTTTTTCCCCATTATGTTCATGATAATTCATCAGTTTTTTTGAGATACCAAAGTGATTCAGGAGCTTTCCACTTATCCGCGTATCTTCACAGGCGATGATGTCAACCGTGCTTAAGACTTCAATCGCCCGTAAGGTGATGTCTTTCAAATTTCCAATAGGTGTTGCCGTGATGTATAATCCGGGTTGGAGAGGGGATGGAGCTTCTTTCATGAAATCAAAAATTTAGAGACATAACCTTGCAACAGCATATACAAAACTGGATGGAATTTCTCAACTTTCAGCGACGTCTGGCAAAAAGGACGCGTGAATTGTATTCAGAAAATGTAAGAGAGTGGCTCGCTTTTCTCAAAGTTCACTTGGGAGAAGATCCCAACCTTGAACATTTTGAACACATAGAACTTAAAGATTTTCGTGCCTGGTTGACCCATCGTCGTAACTACGACAATGCGTCCAATGCTTTGGCACTTGCAAGTGTTAGGTCTTTTTGGAAGTTTTTGCAAAAACAAGAGCTTTTAAAAAATGAAGCTGCACATTTGATAAAGACGCCCAAGATAAAAAAACGATTGCCGCGCCCTTTGAGTGAAACCCAGTCTACATTTTTAACGGAAAATATTGAAAGTAGCCACGAAGAGGTGTGGATGGGTCTGCGTAATAAGGCACTGATCACACTCCTTTATGCGACGGGAATGCGTATCGCGGAGGCACTTTCCCTAAGACAGAGGGATGCACAAAAAGACATTCTTCATGTGATTGGAAAAGGGAATAAAGAGCGTCAGATTCCCCTTTTGGAGGAAGCCAAAGAATCACTTTTTGCCTATATCAACGCATGTCCTTATCAAAAAAATTTTGAGGACCCATTGTTTTTTTCTGTGCGGGGACGGCCGATGAGTTCGACAGAGGCCAATGGTGTTCTTCGGTCCTTTCGTCGTCAACACGATCTTCCGGAGTCCTTAACTCCCCATGCGCTTCGGCACACATGTGCAACACATCTTATGAATTCATCGAAGGATATGCGAGGGATTCAAACATTATTGGGGCATGCGTCCCTTTCAAGTACCCAAATTTATACGGATTTAGATACAGAAAAACTTTTGGAAGCGTATGCACAAACCCATCCACGAGCAAAGAAAGGATAATCTATGTTTTTACGTGAAGGAAACCTTAAGGATACTCAGGCGTTAATGCATCTCATGGAACTTCTTGGCTATCCCCAAGCAATGCATTCATTCCAAGAGCGTATTCAATTGTATCTGGAAAAAGATGGATATGGTTTGGTTGTTGCGGAGGGATCGGAAAATATCGCGGGTTTTGTGGCGTGGTCCATGACGCCGCTTTTGGTGCTTCCCAAAGTGCGCGTTCATATCGAAGGGATCGTGGTAGATCAGCTATATCGTGGCAAGGGTGTGGGGAGGTTGCTTCTTGCTCATGTTGAGGATTTTGCAAAGCGTCATAATGCGTATGCTGTTGATTTGACAAGCGGAATGGGACGTGCAAAAGATGGGACGCACGCATTTTATCAGTCACTCGGATATAAAAACGAGGGGCCTTTTGCAAAAGCTTATTTAAGAAAGGATTTATAAATTTATGTTTGCGGGAAAACGTCAAAAAACAGTTTTTGGTGCTCTTCTTGTTTTTTTCACAGGAGTATCTCTTCTTTTTGGTTTTTTTGCAGGGCAGCGATACCCTTCGTTAGAAGGGGCAGTGAATCGAGTGTCACACGAACTTTCATCGTGGAGGTTGGAATTCTTTTCAAGCGATCTTTCTGAGGCTGGGAAGGTTGGGATATGGGTGAGTCCTTTTCAGCCAAGATTTTCAGGAACAAGCGAAGAAACAATTTTTATGACGGAGGATCGGACTGTTTATACCCTTTTAACAAAGCAAGAGCGCATTCATAAAAAAATGGGAAAGCCTATTCTTGTTGTTGAAAATCCTGCGGGTTTTTTTAATGGGCGATTTTCTTCATCTATTCCCCATGCGTGGGCGGAAGATATCGAGAGAGAAGCGGAGAAAGCTTTTAAGCAAGATGGAAAAAAACATCGCGGTGAGTTGTATGCTTCCCAGGTAAAGCGTTTGGATGAAGAAAAGAGAAAAGGGAAAGGCTGGCCCGCTTATGTGGAGGATGCGTCACTTGCGGATACGGGGGTGAGGGAGACGGCTGAAGAAACAGGATTCCATCCCAAAGACTTTGAAAAAAATCTTATTGCAACCGAATATGCAGCCCCTTTTGAGACTCAAACCGTGTTCGTGATGCGGGTTAAGAAGTTTTATAGAGGGCATGCTTTGCCTGCTCTCAAAAAAACGGAGGGTGGAGAAATTCTTGATGTGAAATGGGTTCGTTTAGGGCGTTATGATGCTCAGAATAAATTTGTAAGAGATGAGGGGCTGCAGTCTATCCATGAAGGCAAGATTAAATTTGGAGAGACGATGGAGACGATCAAACCATGGGATTATCTTTTGGATAATCTTTTAGGGACAATTGACCGTCTTGAGAAAAGCAACCCTTATCGATTGAGTTAATCATCCCTGTGGCTGCGTTCCATCTTCTCGTGCCGCTCTTGGGCTTCAATGCAGAGCGTTGCGATGGGGCGGGCCTCAAGGCGTTTTAATCCAATAGGTTCTCCTGTTTCTTCGCAGAATCCATAAGAGCCATCGTCAATACGTGCGACGGCTTCATCAATTTTTTGGATGAGCTTTCGTGCACGATCCCTGGCGCGTAACTCCAAAGTTCTGTCTGTTTCATTCGCAGCAGAGTCGACGACATCGGGTTCTGCGTGAGATTCCTGTTGGAGAGAGTGAATCGTTCCCAGAGATTCTTGGATAAGCTGTGATTTCCAGTCCAAGAGTTTTCGGCGGAAGTATTCTTGTTGCCGTGAGTTCATAAACTCTTCTGAGTCAGAGGGGGTGTAGTGAGTGTCGATCGCTGAGGATCGATTTGGGGGGAGAGTCATATAAACTCCACTTCCAGAATCATTGCTGATAGGAACAAGGGTGCGACAAAATAGACCCCCTGTCATCAAAAAAATTGTAAGAAATACGATTTTTTTGGGGATATCAGGGAGTCTTCAGCAATTCATTATAAATTAGTTTTTGTTTTTGTAACTTATTGAAACATTAAAAAGTGATGGGTGCGTCCTGAGCGTGCGCAGATTTTATTTTTTTACCTCAGGGACAAGGATCATAATCATGGATCTTCCCTCAAGCTTTGGAGCAAGCTCTACTTTTGCAATGCCTTCAAACTGATCTTGCACTTTTTTCAAAAGAGCAATACCGAACTCTTGGTGAGAAAGTTCACGGCCACGAAAGCGCATGGTAATTTTGACTTTGTTTCCCTCACTCAAAAAGCGTTCAATAGCACGACATTTAACGTTGAGGTCGTTTGTATCGATCATAGGACGCAATTGTATTTCCTTGATCTCAATAACTTTTTGTTTTTTCTTTGCTTCTGCTTTTTTCTTTTGTTGTTCGAATTTAAATTTTCCGTAGTCCAAAAGTTTGCAAACGGGAGGTTCCGCATGAGGAGAAATTTCAACAAGGTCAAGACCAGCATCCTGCGCTTTTGCAAGGGCTTCCTGTTTTGTGACAACGCCAATCATCTCGCCATCCTCGCCCACAAGTCTTATGGATGTAGCAAGAATTTCATGATTGACGCGTGGTCCGTCTTTTGGGTTTTCACGTTGAAAGCGTGTAATAAGTCTCTCCCGTATTTTCTAAAACTAAAGTCAGCTTAACTTAAACTTTATATCAAACGCTGTGACGTTACACAATTGAATTGTTTGAACAAATCCTGACTTTGTCTTATGATAAGCTATATTTTTAAGGCTTTTTGGTTTTTATGGCACACCTTAG
>JBDHTO010000104.1:0-3987 GCA_039808665.1 Alphaproteobacteria bacterium
AGGAACGTCAATATTGAGATTGGAATCTAACAATGAAAAGAACATTCCAACCAAGTAACTTGGTACGCAAGCGTCGTCACGGATTTCGTGCACGCATGGCAACCGTCGGCGGACGCAGAGTTATTGCGAATCGTCGTGCGCGTGGTCGTAAGCGCCTTTCCGCTTAGTTTATTCACATGGAACGTCTGATCCTTAAAAAAAGGTCAGATTTTCTATGTGTAAAAAACAAAGGGGCGTTTGAAAGGTTTCCTCACTTTCTCTTTCAGTATGCCCTTCGCGAATGTGATGATCAGCCCTGCCTCAGGTTTGGGTTCACGGTCAGCAAAAAAGTAGGAAACGCAGTGATGCGTAATCGTGCAAAAAGACGCCTTAGGGAAGTGGTGCGCCTTTTTTGCCAAACAATAAACTTCCCCTTAAAACTTTCTCTCGACTGTGTTTTGATTGCACGCACTTCTTGTGCCACAGCGCCCTTTCATGACCTGCAAAAACATTTTGCGACGGCGATGAAAAAGGCATTTGATCAACACGACATGCACACTGTGCATATAACAAAGGAATGTTCATGATCGACCGTGTCTTTATTCTTCTTATACGCGCCTATCAGATCCTTATTTCCCCGTTTACCCGCTCCTCTTGTCGTTTTCACCCAACTTGCTCTGAGTATGCAATTCATGCTATTCAACATCATGGACTTATCAAAGGCATGAACCTCGCGGTCAGGCGCTTATTGCGCTGCCATCCTTTTGAAAAGTCTTTTGGTTATGATCCCTTGGATGTCAACGAAAGCTTAAAATAATTATGAACGAACAACGTAATCTCTTTGTGGCCATTTTACTTGTGGTCGGTATTCTCTTTGGTTTCCAGTATTTTTATGAGCGCCCCAAGACGCTTGAGCAGCAAAAATCCTTTGAAACTGCACAAAAGCTTGAGAGCGAGAAACCAGCTGCCCCCACCCTTGGCGGTAGCAGCGAGCAAAGCCGAGAAGAGGCACTGCAATCCTCTGCACGTGTGGCGATTGACACCCCCAAGATCAAGGGAAGCATCAACCTTAGGGGTGCCATGATTGATGATCTCTCCCTCCTTGAGTATAGAGAGACCACAGATCCAAGCAGCAAACCCGTTGTTTTGCTCACACCTGATACTGTGAAAACGGCGTACTTCGGTTCCTTTGATTGGTCCTTTGTCGGAAAAGAAGATCAAAAACTTAAACTTCCCGGAAAAGATACGGTTTGGCAAGCTTCGGGACAAACCCTTTCCGTGGGGAGTCCTGTTACACTCACCTACACACACGGTGACGGACTTATTTTTGAGCGCGTGATTGAGATCGATGAAAACTATATGTTTAAGATCACGGACAAAATCGTCAACCGTACCAAAGAAACCATTACCCTCAAACACCGCACCATGGTTGAACGTCATGGCGCAGCTGTATCCTCCCAAGGTGGATTTATCCTCCACGAAGGTGCCATTGGTGTCATTGGATCCAAGCTCCACGAGGTTGATTACGAAGACCTGAAAGAGCAAACAAAACCCCAAGAAACCTATTTCGAGGGTGTTCAAAAAAGCTGGATCGGATTTACGGATAAATACTGGCTCACCGCTATCATCCCCGATGTTGCCAAGCAGACAAATTTGAGCTTTGTCGGCAACCACGATAAAAAAATCTACGCCGTGATCGCAGATAGTCAACCTATGCAAGTTGCCTCAGGATCCGAATCAAGCATCACAAACCATGTTTATGCTGGTGCAAAAATCCTTGAGCTTTTGGATATGTATGAAGCGAAGCTTGGCTTTGATAAGTTTGACCTTGCCATTGATTTCGGTTGGTTCTACTTCCTGACAAAACCCCTTCATTATGCCCTCAAAATCATGAACGGATGGGTTGGAAACTTTGGTATTGCCATCCTTATCATCACCATCTTGATGAAGGTTTTGTTCTTCCCTCTTGCCAATAAATCCTACCGCTCCATGAGTCGTATGCGCTCCATGCAGCCAAAAATTCAGGCGATTCAAGAGCGTTATGCCGGCGATCGTATGAAACTGAACCAAGCCATGATGGAGCTTTATCAAAAGGAAAAGATTAATCCTATGTCAGGATGTCTTCCGATGATTATACAGGCGCCTATTTTCTTCTGTCTTTATAAGGTTTTGTACGTCAGCTTGGAAATGCGTCATGCACCCTTTTACGGATGGGTTCACGATCTTTCTGCGCCAGACCCCACATCTATTTTGAATTTGTTTGGTCTTCTGCCCTTTCACGCCCCAGATTTTGCGCACATCGGCGCATGGCCAATCATCATGGGTGTGACCATGTGGTTACAACAAAAACTTAATCCACAACCCGCAGATAAAGCCCAAGCCATGATGTTTATGATCATGCCTTTGTTCCTGACCTTCCTCTTTGCCACCTTCCCGGCGGGTCTTGTGATTTATTGGACGTGGAGCAATATCCTTGGCATTATTCAGCAGTGGACAATTATGCGCATGGAAGCTAATCGTCAGCAGGTTGTGATAAAGAAATAATGGATAATAACAAAGAAGAATATCTTGACGCGGGGCGCTCTCTTTTTGGGGCGCCCACACGCTTTGTCACATCAGTTTTCCATCTTAAGGATCTTCCAGAGATCAGCCTTCCAGAGATTGCTTTTGCAGGAAGGTCGAATGTCGGGAAATCATCACTGATTAATGCGATCACGAATCAACACAGACTCGCCAAAACATCCAACACTCCGGGGCGCACACAGTGCCTGAATTTTTTTAATCAATCGGATAAGTTCCTTTTGGTTGATATGCCTGGGTATGGGTATGCCCAAGCACCCAAAAAAATCGTCGATGGATGGCAGAAGCTCATTAAAAACTATCTTTTGGGACGCCCCACACTTAAGCGTGTTTATGTTTTGATCGACAGCCGTCACGGCCTTAAAGAAAACGATCTCCAGGTTATGAAACTTTTGGATGAGTGTGCGGTGAGCTATCAAATCGTCCTGACAAAAGCAGATAAAATCTCTTACCCTGTCCAACAACAGTGTAAGGAAGAAATTACAAAATCACTTATTAAGCACCCCGCAGCCTATCCAGAGGTTATTCTCACAAGTTCTGAAAAAGGAATGGGAATTGATGAGATCAGAGCGGAGATTGCAGCCCTGGTTTTATAGGGTAAGTTCGGCCCTATCCTTAAAGCCCTGCATGATTTTTTGACTAGCTTCCTCAAAAACACCGCTAAGTAATTTTTGCAGAATAAAGGATGAAAATTCATACATGATATGAAGCTCCACTTCGGTGCCTGCATCCATATCCTTAAGAATCCATGAGGTTTCAAGCACACGAAATGGTCCCTTGATACACTCCGCCCGGACCCAGGCATGCTTTTCAAAAGTCACTTTCGAGGTATAACTTTCATTCAAGGGACCATAGCCAATCGTCAAATCGGCTAAGAACGAATTCTCTCGCTTCTCATAAACATGAGCCGATCGAAGCCAAGGGAGAAACTTTGGATAATCCTCAACCCTCACAATGATTTGGAAAAGATCCTCCCGTTTATAAGGAAGAACGCACACTTCATGATGCGTGGGCATGTTGTCTTGCCTGCTGGAGTCTCATAAAATCCTCATCCGCATGATAGGATGAACGTGTCAGAGGCGACGCGGAAATCAGCAAAAATCCCTTACCTCGCCCCATCCTTGCATACTCATCAAACTCACTTGGTTCGACAAAACGCATCACTTCGTGATGTTTGGGCGTCGGCTGAAGGTATTGGCCGATCGTCATAAAATCCACATTGGCCGCTCGAAGATCATCCATCACCTGATAGATTTCCGGTTTTGTTTCACCCAATCCCACCATGATTCCCGATTTTGTAAAAATGGTCGGATCGATTTTTTTTGCTTCCTTTAAAATGGAAAGACTATGGAAATAACGTGCCCCCGGACGAACATCCGCATACAACCGCGGCACCGTCTCAAGGTTATGATTAAAGACATCCGGTCG
>JBDHTO010000105.1:0-3941 GCA_039808665.1 Alphaproteobacteria bacterium
TTATAAAGGGGATTTTTATGAGAAAAATTTTTGCATTATTGGTGATGTCGGCGTTAAGCTCTTCAGCTTTTTCTATGGATGAGCCTGAGGGTTGGGATAAGAAAAAGCCTGAGAAGAAAGAGCGTAGAGACCCGTCTATTCCTCCATCACCACATCCGACACCCTATCCATCACTACAGCCGACTCCCTATCCTTATGAAGGTGATCGCTTTTTGAGTTCTTCGCCACCGCTATCTAGTTCGTCTATGCCTGTAGAGGAAAAGGAAAGAAAAGAAAAGAAGCCCGTGAAGAGCTCTCAACAACGAGTTAGTTCTTACGGTTCTCCGCCACCGCCATCACGTTCGTCTTATGCGCCTTCGCCATCTCCGTATCCTCGAACAAATGTGGGGTTTGGTGAAAGTCAATATTATTCACCTTCGAGTGCTTATCCAAACTCAAATTCCTCAAATTCCTATGACAGATATGGTTACGGTTATGGTGAATCAAGTATGGGAGGCTCCTATCATAGTAGATCAAGTCATACTAAGTCTTACGAAGAGGGGGGTATTTTGGGCGAAGAACTTCAAAACGTTCTTGCCTCTTTGCAGATAGATCCGCAAATCATGTCGAATCCTGAAGCTGTGGTTTTGACAGAGCGTTATATCGCCGCCCTTCATCGAGGATTTCGTGATGGAATTTGGGGCAGAGCACCACAAAAAGCACATATTGCTGTGGAAACTCCGAAAGTGGTTCATTCTGAAAAAGAAGATGATACCGCTCAATCTATACTAGGATTATCTACTGAAGTGCTTAGCAGTTATATCTCCGAGCTTGATCAGTCTGGGCTTGAGGAGCTGGCGCAAGAGGTCTTGGATGCGCTTGAAAAAGTTTCTTCGGAGGAGCAGGAATACTTTAGGGCTCGCTTTATGCCCCTTGTTGAAAAGCGGTTGGGTGAACTTAATTCCTAGGTTGGATTACTTTTTTTAGCTTTTAAAACACCCTTCCTTGGGAGGGTGTTTTTCTGTTTCTATGGTGTTTTTGTTATTTTCAGTCTTCAAGAAGGATCCTTAACGGTACTGGAAAACGCCTTTTGTGTTGGCTTGGTGTTGCCTTTTTTTGTTATATGACCTCTGTTTTTGATTCATTACAGTGAGGGTAAGGGTGATTGTTATCTTGAATCGGGTATTTAATGGACTGGGATTGAATGAAAAATATCTTTAATAAAGTTGGTGTATTGCAGGTAAGCAAAGCTTTTAATTTGTCCGGATATTGTGCGTGCTTATGGGGAGAGCTGCCCTCTTTTGCTGAAAAATCCAGGATCGACAGGTCCTTGGTAGCATGTTCTTGCCTTTATGGATCGGGGGGCGTGGAGCTTTGGGGTCTCCTTAAAACGGTGAGTGAGTTAACAGATGTTCTTGAAGGGATCTTTAATGGATTAGTTATCGAAACGCCAGAGCTCGTGGGCTAATCCTATGAATCGGGTCTTTTGCATTTGACTGTTGATAAGGCGATGTCTTTGCTAAAGTGGGAGCTCCGGTGGCACTTTTTTCAAGCAGCCAAAAAAACAGGTGCGTGGTATAATCGTGTTTTTTAAGTGAGAACGTCCGAGAAATGTGAGAAATGAGAAGGTTAAAGGTTTTATGCTAGTGTGTAAATTAGGCCAATCTCTGTAATTAATGTTATTTTAATATTCTTGTTGTATCGTTAAGGTGTATTGATTGTCTTGATTCTTTTTTATTAAGGCTTCCAATTTGACTGTATTAATTATTTTATTTAAAATAATGTCTTGATTTTTTTTTGGTTTCACCTTAGAATAGTCTGTGTATGATGGGATTGTCCCTAAATTTTTAAAGAGGTATTAAAATGAAAAAAGTACTAGTTTTGCTTGCTCTTTCTGCAGTAGCAACGACAGCGTTCTCCTCAGGAAAGAACACAACCGATGAGTTTATCACCAACCCTTTTGGCGATAGAATGAAAAATCCGCACTACGTAGCTCCAGCTAAAGGTGCTAAGGCTAAGGCTCCAGCTAAGGCAGCTCCAACTCCAAAAGCTGCAGTAGCAAAAAACACAACAGACACACATATTACCAATGTTTTTGGTGATAAAATGATCAACCCACACTATGTAGCTCCAGCTAAAGGTGCTCCGAAAAAAGGTGGTGCGCCAGCTCCAAAACCAGAGTCAGTTTCAGAAGAGTCAGTTTCAGCGCCAGCTCCAAAATCAGAGTCAGTTTCAGAAGAGTCAGCTTCAGCTCCAGCTAAATCAGTTAGTGCGGATGTAAGTTCTCCGGCTGAACTTGGTGAGGATGTAAACCCGCTTTTTGGTATGAGCAATGCAGTTATTAAAGCTCATCTTGACACCCTTGACGGTGAAGGACTAGAAGAATTGGCTGAAGAAATTACTGATGCAATTCAAGCTGACCCTGTTAACGGACCAGCTTTCCAAGTGCGAGTTGTTCCCCTTCTTCAAGCACGTATGGCTGAATTAGCTGATGAAGAAGGTTCTGACAGCTAATAAGTTTTCGGATTTATTACTGAACTTTAAGAAACACTCTCCTTCGGGAGGGTGTTTTTTTATATGGTGTTTTTTTCGGGAGAAATTCAAAGGGTTTCCCTTTTGGTGAAAATCATACATGCGCCCCCTTTGCATGCCAGGATGTTTTATGTCAAAGAAAAGCTAACTGAATTTGATTTCCATGGATTATGGAGTCATTGTTAGATCTTGATCAAAAGGTTGGAATCAACTCTGTCGATCACATGATTAAAGTGATCTTTGATGTGATTTAGGGCCGTTTCATCAACCCCTTCAAACCTTAAAATGAGTAAATCCTGGGTATTCGATGCCCGAAGAAGCCACCATCCATCCTCGTTTTCCACACGAATGCCGTCTTCCCCTAAAAAGGGAATATCCATATCCGAAAGTAGGTCCGACAGCTTTTTAACAATCTCAAATTTTTCCTTTGAGCCGTAAGGAATGCGAATCTCCGGTGAAATTGCATAACGGGGAAGCGCTTCATTAAGGGCGTGGAGGGATTTTCTTTCTTCGCTCAGGATATTCAAAAGACGAAGTCCGGCATAAAGACCGTCGTCATACCCGTCATTACGATCCGCATAAAAAATATGACCACTCATTTCCCCCGCAAGGAGTGCACCCGTTTTTTTAAGGGCTGCTTTGACATAGGAATGTCCCGTACGTGTGAGCATAGGATGGCCGCCATAGAGTTTGACTTGATTCAAAAAAACACGACTGGACTTCACATCGGCCAAGATGGTGGCGCCTGGGTGATTGTGGATCACTTCCTTCGCGAGAAGGGTGACAAGACGGTCTCCGTCAATCATCGCGCCAGTGTGATCCAAAACACCCACGCGGTCGCCATCACCGTCAAAAGCAATGCCAACGTCGCATTGTTCAGACAGGACAAGAGTTTTAAGCTGATGCATGTTTTCTAAAACGGTGGGATCGGGTTCGTGGGCCTTGAATGTGGGATCAAAGGTATCATTGATGGAAAAGTGTGTTCCCGGAATTTTTTTGAGGATATCCTTGGCGGAACAAACGGCACCCCCCGCAAAATCCCACGCAATGCGCATATCTTTTAGTTGATGAGGTGCCTCCAAGGCAGAGAGAATATGCTGTAGATAAGATTCCGTCACATCCTTATCAGTCAGGGTTCCCCCTGCTTTTGGGGTGCTGTGCTTAAGCGTTGAAAGGTATTGGATTTCTTCTCCAAAAACACCCACGCCCATAGACATCATTTTGAATCCATTGTCATCCTTGGGGTTATGGGAAGCCGTAATCATGATAGCGCCATTGGGTTTGAGCTTCTTTTCCGCAAAATACAACATAGGCGAGCTAATGACCCCAAGGTCAATGATGTGCACACCCAAGGATACAAAGGTTTCTGTGAGTGCTTTGTGGAGGATGGGTGAGCTTTCCCTTCCGTCGCGGCCCACTAAGATGGTTAG
>JBDHTO010000106.1:0-3938 GCA_039808665.1 Alphaproteobacteria bacterium
CCCCCCTGGAATAGGAGTTATTTGATTTAATGACTCCAGTTTGTCCCGAAGAAATGTCTCTCGTCGAACAAGATGAAAAAATAAATCCCGAACTTTTCTGCGATCCTTTGACCCCATAAAGCGATTTTCTTTGAGAGACTTATGGATATACTGATCCGCAGGCTCGTCATAGGTATAAGCCTCCCAAAGATCAAGAGCGAGCTGAACTTGTGCACCTTCTCTCATGGGTGAAAATCCTCCTCGTCATGGCCAAAGGGATCTTGATGAATCAAAATCTCCGCATCGGGAAACTCTTCCCTCAAGGATTGCGTAATCTCAAGGGCGATTTGATGCGCCTCGAGCAAGGACAAATTTGGATTCATATCAAGATGCATTTGAATAAACTGGTGCACCCCTGATGATCTTGTTCTTAAATCGTGAAGCCCCATAACCTGTGGATGACGACGACAAATCGACTTCACAAGGGCAATTTTATCTTCGCTCAACTCCCGGTCCATCAAAATATCCAGGGCTTTTTTGAAAATGGACCATGACGTTATAGCAATGTATACAGCAATACCCAAACCGATCAGGCTGTCGATCAAGGGAAAGTGAAAATATTTCGATGCATTAAGGGAAATAAGCACCGCAACGTTTGTCAAAAAGTCCGTTTGATAATGGAGGGAATCCGCTTTAATCGCCAAGGAATGGGTGTGTTTATAAACATACCTCTGGAAAAGGACAAGAGCGGACGTCATGATAATCGAGATAATCATCACACCATTGGCAAAGGATGTTGTCTCTACAATTTCTGGATCAAAAAATCGATGAATACCCTCAATAAAAATCCAAAGAGCAGAACCTGCAATAAACAGGGATTGCCCCAAAGAGGCCAGAGCTTCTACCTTTCCATGACCAAATCGATGTTCATCATCGGCGGGTCGAAGTGCATGTTTAACAGCAAAGAAATTTAAAACAGAGGCCCCCACATCAAGAAGTGAATCCAAAAGAGAGGCTTGTAAAGACAAAGCATTCGTCATCCACCACGCTGCAAATTTTGCAGAGACTAGGATAAGGGCAACAGCAATCGCAAGACGTGTCGCAACGCTATTGAGGAAATTTTTTCTCTCTCGCGTCATGGATACAACATCTCAACAACCCACTCGCCCTTCACTCTTTTGTAAAGGGTACGCTCATGCAAGCGAAAAGGACGTTCTTTCCAAAACTCAATGGACTCAACTTCCACACAATATCCGCCCCAATGGGGTGGACGAGGAACAACACCGTCTTTGAATTTTTTGGAGTACGCTTCCATCCGTGCTTCAAGCTCTTCTGGTGATGAAAGCTGTTCAGACTGTTTTGAGGCCCACGCACTAATTTTGCTTTCAAGAAGTCTTTCTTGAAAATATTGATCTGAAACTTCAGCGTCTACGGGCGTTGCTTTGCCTTCAATCCTCACCTGCTTTTTCGTGGATTTCCAATAAAAAGTTAGGGCCACCCAGGGGTTATCTTTGATTTCCCTACCCTTTTCACTTTCTGTATTGGTGTAGAAAGTTACACCACTTTCGGAAAAATCCTTCATTAAAACGATGCGACTGCTTGGCCGACCCAGATTTGATACCGTTGAAAGGCACATAGCCTCAGGATAAATTTCATCAGAGACACGGGCTTCTTTGAGCCACAAATCAAACAGATTAAGAGGGTTGGAGAAATGCTCGTGATCAGACATACTGAATCGTATAAAGAATTTTCTCTATATTGTCATAGACCTCCATTTTTTTCAAAGGACTTCGGCATGATCCACGTCACAAAAAAAGACAAAATCGCCACACTTTCTTTTGACAATGGTCATAACAAGCTTTCCTTTTCCTTCACATCCTCACTCTCAGATACGCTGGAACTCCTGGATAAGGATCCCCATATTTCTGTGATTATTGTAAAGGGGGGAGAAAAAGCATTTTCTGTGGGTGCTGCATTGGATGAGCTCGCTGAACTCAAGGAGACAGAAGTTGATGGATGGTTAAGGCCTTGGGAAAGGGTCGCAGAGATTTCAAAGCCCATTATTATGGCACTCGACGGGTATGTTCTTGGTGGCGGTCTTGAGATTGCCATGATGGGAGATATTCTGATCGCCACGGACCGTACCTATTTCGGTCAGCCTGAAATCAAGCTTGGCCTCATTCCTGGATGCGGGGGAACACTTCGTCTTCTTAAGTGTATTGGTTATCATAGGGGCATTGAAATGTGTATGCGCGGGGAATTTATTCCTGCGGCCATGGCCTATGACTTCGGTCTGATCAATCACCTTGTCACCCCTGAACAGCTTTTGATCAAGGCCATACAAGTCGCAGAAGCCATTCAAAAATATCCCGCACCCGCACTCATTCAAATGAAAACAATGATGAAGAAACTCTATGACACTTCTGAATCTGACAAACATCACCTTCAAGAGGAGCGCATTCTTTTCAAGCGTCTTCTTAAAACAGAAAATGGGAAAGAAGGCTTGCGCGCATTCTTAGAAAAAAGAGAGCCCACCTTCCGTCATGGATAAGTGGGCTTTCAGGGTTTTTTCTCTAATGAAAGATTATGGTATTTGATTCTCAGCTTCGGTATCAATTTTTTCGATAATAACCGCAGCATGAGTAACATCTTTTCCCCACTGATCTACACGGGTATTCGCCTTTTCAATAAAGAATGTATCAACCACCCTCAGGCTCGGGAATTTTGCAACCAAACCACCATAAATCGAGGGTGAAAATGCATTCATCAAAAGGTGTTTTGAAATTTTTTTAACTTTCAAGAACTCTTCCCCATACAGCATATGCTCTGTAGGTAAATCCAACTGATTGGGTGGCAAAAACTCAGCATCATCCACAGGACGAGAAGCATTAGAGAACTCTATAGGCCCTTCAAACACTTGACTTCCTTTCCAGATATATGAACAGGTTTTATTATATTCTGCAAAACCCGGATAAAGATCCCCCATTTGTTCCCTTTGCAAGTAAAGAACGTGAAGGGGATGATTTGGATCCGTTCCAAACTCAAAACTATTATCACACAAAAATGCCCTTCCTCCCGGAGCGAGAAGAGACTCAACAAGCTCCATAAATTGAAAATGTGTTTGTGGATTTAAACAATGGCCAAAATTCTGAGCATAAAACCCATTTATTCCACCCAAAAGTTCATCGTAGCTTTTTGGAATATCAAAACAGCTTCCAGGAATCTGCGCAATTTTTTCCCTCAACTCAGGATGATGGCTAAACCGAGTCAATATCGTATCAGAAAAATGATTTCTCAGCATGGCCCGACTAAGCTCATTTGCATAGTGATAACCTCCATCCTCAGGAAAAGCAAAGGGAACCTTCCATGACACAAGGCCCATGGATGCTGCTACTTCCATTGTCACAGGGTATGGATCAGTTTTAGAGATTTCTCTCACCCACTGAAGGAAGGGAAGCTCAATCGCTGAGATGGTTGGAAAAGATCTTCCAAAACATTTTTTCTCCCCCGGATCGTTTTGAATAGCTTCATTAAAGCATACAGAACCGGGATTTTCCCTAACCGTCAGGGCTACATCCGCCTGAATTCTCTTAAGAGTTTGTTCACTATGGTAATGCGGCGCCACCCATGTCTTAATCGTTGCCATCTGTGAAAAGTGAGATTCTTCTGCAGAAAATGATCTGAAAGTACTAGAGCTGTACGCTCCAGAGAGTAATGCCAAAGGGGGTAGCCTTTCTATTTGTGGACCATCTAAAGCTTGCCCCTCAGGAACATCTTCAAAAAAAGCTTGAAGAACTGTTGGATTTTCTGAGTCATTTGGATCAATAGTGTCCATTCCAAAGGAGGTTGTACCCACAGCGCATAGTAATGTGAATATAACAATAGTTTTTGTGATCATGTAAAAATTAGAATTTATAATTGTTAATGTAATCATTAATAAAACAAACTTTTAAAAAAAA
>JBDHTO010000107.1:0-3925 GCA_039808665.1 Alphaproteobacteria bacterium
GACCTCCAAAATTTATGATTTTAAACGAAGATAATACAGGCACCCAAACCGTCACTGAATGGCTTAAAACGCTTTCCTAGGAAATCCACATCATCTCTTAAAGACTTTTAAAGGAAATGGGTCTAGGGTAGGTTGAAAAGAGTAAAACATCATCGCGGTCCTTTGTGTACTATATCGCTCTGCAAATGCTTTTTGGGGATCGGGGAAAATATATCGCCCTTATTGTTGGGATTTCCTTTGCCTCACTGATTATGACACAGCAACCCTCCATCCTGGTGGGGCTTTTGACGCGTACCTATAGCTTTGTCCGGGATGTTTCCCTTCCTGATATTTGGGTGATGGACCCTGGTGTTCAGTTTGTGGAGGAGCACAAACCCCTTAGGGATACAGATCTTAACCGTGTACGTGGCATACCGGGGGTTGCATGGGCAACAAAGATGTATAAAAACCTCACCCGTGCACGCCTTCCTGATGGAAATTCCAAAAACATTGACCTGACTGGCCTGGATGATGCCACACTTATCGGAGCCCCCTATCAAATTATCAAGGGGAATATTCTTGATTTTCGAAGAAGTGATGCTATTTTTGTCGATTTCGAAGCCGCCCAAACACAGCTTCGCGTAAAAAAACCTGATGGAACAATGCGACCTTTGGCGATTGGTGACATTTTGGAAATTAATGACAAACGTGCCATTGTGATGGGATACACAAAGGGGATCCGCAACTTTATCTTGCAACCACGGGCCTATACAACCTATAGCAATGCCCTCAACTTTTCCCCTTCAACACGGAAAAAACTGACATACATTTTGGTCAAGGCAAAACCGGATTATGATCAAGATAAACTCACACAAGATATCGAATCAAAAACTGGACTAAAGGCTTATAAAAAAGATGATTTTTTTGACGTTAATCTGGAGTACTGGATGAAAAACACAGGAATTCCTATTAACTTTGGTATTTCTGTTCTCATGGGATTTATTGTGGGCGCTGCCGTTGCGGGACAAACTTTTTTTAATTTTGTACGGGAAAATCTTAAATATTATGCAGCCCTCAAGGCGATGGGACTTCAAAATAAAGTACTCGCGAGGATGGTGATGCTCCAGGCCTTTACCGTCGGATTTATTGGTTATGGTATTGGTGTCGGACTTACAACACTTTTTGGTATAAAATTCAATGACTCTGTTCTTGCCTTTCGTATGGCACCGAGTGTACTTCTATTTTCCGCCCTGGGTATTTTTCTCATCATTGCCCTTTCTGCATTTTTAGGGGTTCGCCACGTCACAAAAGTGGATCCTTCTGTTGTGTTTAGGAGTTGAAAATGGCATCCACTCTTCAGAAAAATACCCCATCAGATATTGCCGTAGAGTGCAAAGATATTACAAAAACATTTGTATCCGGAAGTGTTCAAACTCACGCCCTTCGTGGGGTCAATCTCTCCATTTACAAGCGTGAATTTTTTATGATTGTCGGCCCTTCAGGATGCGGAAAAACAACCTTACTTTCGATTATTGCGGGAATCCTTCAACAAACATCCGGCACATGCTGTGTTGAAGGGAACGATTACAAAAAACTTAGTGATGAGGATATCCTTTCTTTTCGCGCGCAACATGTGGGGTTCATCTTTCAATCGTTCAACCTTATTCCAAGCTTAACCGTCCTTGAAAACATCACCATCCCCCTCATTATTCAAGGAATGGAAAGAGAAAGCGCTATGAATTTAGGGGAAGATATTCTTGAAAAAGTTGGACTTAAGAACCGGGGAAATGAATCCGTTACAAAACTTTCTGGGGGAGAGCAACAACGTGTGGCTATTGCCAGATCACTCATTCATAACCCCTCTTTACTCATCTGTGACGAGCCCACATCCGCTCTTGATCACGAAACCGGGGAAAAAATTATCGCTTTGATGCAAAAAATTAATCGTGAGATTGGCACAACCTTTGTCATCGTTACTCACGATAATCGTATTTTTCATTATGCCGATCGTATTGCCCATATGGACGATGGACGCATTGTGAATATTTCCCAAGGAGAACATCATGTATAAATCAATCGATGATTTTATAAAAAAAATTAAAAAATATATGATGCCTTATTTAAAACAGCTCCAACCTTATATCAAACACGTGGAATCCTATCTCCCTTATCTCAAAAAAAATAAAATCATTATCGTTGCATGTATCGGCATTCTAAGCGGTCTTATTTTTAGTTGTACCCGCGGCACAACACCCGTCATGCCCCATAGTGAACTTACCCTTCCCGCCACCTCTCCCTATGAATTTGTCATTTCTGGAACCGGACTTGTTGAAGCAAATTCTGAAAATATCAATATCAGCGCTCCCTCTTCTGGAATCGTAGAATCTATTTCTGTTGTTGATGGACAAACTGTAAAAAAGGGAGATGTTCTTTTTACTTTGGATCAAAGATCACTCAAAGCAGAACTCGGACTTCGCAGAGAGGAATCAAAAGTACTTGAAAACACACTGGAGTCAGCCCGTGTTAATCTCAAAGATTTAGAAGATCAACTTGCGCGTTCGGAAAAACTTGGTTCTGGAGTCGCTATTTCCATAGATCAACTTCAAAGACGACGCTTTGCCGTAGAAAAAGCCAAAGCACAAGTTGCAGAGGCAGAATCTTCTCTCAAACGATCTCAAGCGAACCTTCATCTCACAGAAGTTAATCTTCAAAAACTTACAGTTACAGCACCCATCGATGGGACTGTACTTAAGATTCGCACACGTATAGGAGAATTTGTTAGTGATACAAAAAACACCTCATCTCCCATTCTGATGGGAAATATGACTCCTCTTTACGTACGAATTCAGATTGACGAGAATGATGGTTGGCGATTTGTCAAAGGCACCCCTGCCAAAGCTTTTCTCCAAAGCAATCCAAAAATGAGTTTTGATCTTAAATTCATTCGGATCGATTCTTATGCCCAAGCTAAAACAAATCTCAGCGGCGATAGTCGAGAGGTTGTTGACACACGTGTGATTGAGTGTGTTTACGAAATCCTTGGAAATACAGAATCCCTTTTTATCGGTCAGCAACTTGATGTGTTTATTAAAGCCAATGAGGCCCCCTAAGACCTTGCTCTCTTAACATGTTCAGATACAATAAAGTTGATACCTTTAAAAAATAGGATTATGAGATGAGCAATTTGGTCGTCAATAGCGCAACACTCACATGTAGTAATGGCACAGGACCCTGCACTATGAGTGTGAGCAGTGGCACCGTGACAGGCGTCAGTAACAATGCCGCAACGATTATGAGTAATACCACCTCCAATATCTCTGGGTTTATTATGTGTACAAGTATGGGCAATCCCGCTGTTGCCTCTGCTTCAGGGGTTCCACAGTCCTGTTCTCCACAACTCGCCGCACCCTGGTCACCGGGAAAAAGTCAAATTACCATCAGTGGCAATAGCGCTCTTGATAGCAGTTCAACGCTCAGTTGTTCTTATGGTGGAACCATTAGTGTAACAAACGCAGGTGAGTCAACCATCACACTTAACTAATTAACTCTTTCTTAAAAGTGAGTTTTTATCCTGGATGTAGGTATTCCTTTGGATAGAAATGATGCTTCGCATTCTTCTTGCTCTTTTGTGTTTCGACCTCAACGCTTATTCTTCCAATAGAACGCAAGAACTGAGTAAGATTAACGGTGTTTGTGAAAACCTACAAACCAACCTTTGCTTGAATGAAACCTGCCCTGTATTTTGCTACAACAAATACGAAAAGTGGCATCACAATCCGGAATTTTTTACAAAAGAATGTCTGAAACGATGTACGCCCACGGATATGTGCGTCTACACCGGAATGCCCAAAAGGGATGAAACAGCTCTTGACCGTCAGCTTCGCGCGCAAATGATCATGTGTATGAAGGAGGAAACAGGAGAAATTGATAAATCAGAACTGGAATC
>JBDHTO010000108.1:0-3806 GCA_039808665.1 Alphaproteobacteria bacterium
AACCAAACCATTCGCATTGGACTCGATGTTGTTGATGGTTTGATGAATCTTGTGGGAGAGTTGGTTCTTACGCGAAATCAGCTTTTACAGCAAAGCGAACAACAAACATCCTCTGAACAAGGATTTCAAAATAACGTTTTGACACGGCTGAGTCACCTCACCACGGAATTACAGCAAACCGTTATGAAGACACGGATGCAACCCATTGAAACCGCATGGACAAAACTCCCACGGATCATTCGTGATATCTCGGAAAGTTTGGGAAAGAAAATCAAACTCAGGCAAATTGGTGAGGATACAGAACTTGATCGTCAGGTGATCGAATTCATCAAAGATCCCCTCGTCCATATGGTGCGTAACTCCGCAGATCATGGCATTGAAACGCCTGAGGAAAGAAAAGCCGCGGGAAAATCAGAGACGGGGACCGTTACCCTTAAGGCGTATCACCATGGTGGGCATATTTTCATAGAAATTTCTGATGATGGAAAGGGTATCGATCCCGACAAAATTCGAGCAAAAGCGATTGAGAGGGGTATCGTTTCACAAGATGAAGGTCAAAAGCTCAGCCCTGATCAGGTTTTGCAACTCATCTTTAAACCGGGCTTTTCCACGGCGGAACAGGTCACCAATGTCTCTGGTCGTGGTGTCGGTATGGATGTTGTCAAAACAAATATCGAAAAACTTGGCGGTACGGTTGAACTTCATTCAAAGGTTGGCAGAGGTAGCACCTTTGTCATGAAGATTCCGCTTACCCTCTCTATTGTCTCTTCTTTACTTGTTCAGGTTTCAGAGCAACTTTTTGCCATCCCTCAAATGGCCATCACAGAAATCCTCAATCTTCGTCACCAAACAAACTATAAAATTGAACACATCGAAGGGGTAGATGTACTGAGATGGCGCAACAGACTCCTTCCCGTGATCAGACTTGAAGACGTATTAAAGATCGAAAGAAACAAACCACAACAAAACAGCTATATTATCATCCTTCAGTTACTGAACTACTCCTTTGGTCTTGCTGTGGATGGAATTTTTGATTCCCAAGAAATTGTTGTCAAACCTCTCTCACGCATGATTGAACACATTCATCTTTTTTCAGGAAGCACTATCCTTGGAAATGGTCAGGTTGTTCTTATTCTTGAACCCAACAGCTTTAATGTCCAAACGGAGCCAGTCGTCGAGGAAAAGAAAAACGCCCACAAAAAGGATCATTTACGTCCCAAAGAGACTCTTATCCTTATTTTCAAAAGTGGCGAGCAGATTTGTGCGGTTCCTCTCGCCCTTGTCAGCCGTATCGATGAAGTTCTTCCGTCTGAGATTTCAAATATTCAGGGGAAGCCTATACTTTTGTACCGGGATCAACTTATTCCCATTTTGGGTTATGAGTCGTTTTCTGAAGATCAGGATATCGCACTTCCCATCCTGCTCTTTTCGGATAGGGGATACAAACTTGCCCTCAAAATTGACGAAATTGTGGATATTCTTGAATCCTCCACGGATATACAACTTTCCACTGACAGTGAGGGTTCCCTTGGAACCTCGATTATTCAAGGAAGGCCTGTTTCCCTTATTGATTCACAGCACTTTTTCAAAAAAGCATACCCCGAATTCCACAAAAGATCCGCTTCTGGAGAGAAAAAATTACTTAAACTTCTCCTTCTGGATGATAGTAAATTCTTCCTCAATCTCATCACACCTCTTCTCAGTGTCTCTGGATTTGCAGTGAAAACGGCATCTAGTGTAGATGACGCCATGAACCTTTGCCGCCTCGAAGAGGAACCTTTCCATGTTATTATTTCTGACATCGAAATGCCCGAAAAAACGGGATACGATTTCATTACAGAAATCAAAGGGGATGAACGTTATGAATCCACGCCAATTATCGCCCTTTCAGGAAAAGATAGCCAGGAAGAGATTGAAAAAATTAAAAATGCCGGTTTTTATGAATTTGTTCCAAAATCTGATCAGCAAAATCTGATTCGTGTCCTTAACCACATCCAACAGGAAGAGTCACAAGGAGCTGCGCATGTCTAAAACACAACATCACCGCGAGTCTCAGCAACTTCTAACCTTTACCCTTGGGGAGCAATGGTTTGGTATCCCTATTCATTCCGTCATGGATGTCATGTACACACCAACACTCACGCCTGTTCCTCTGGTCAACAGCACCATTGGCGGCCTTTTAAACCTCAGGGGGCGTATCGTCACTTCCATCAAAACCAACATGCTTTTTCATGTGGAGACAGGGGAAGATTCATCCCCGACCATGTCCATTGTCCTCCAGGATGATGACGACGAGATGTTTAGTTTCATCGTGGATAAGGTTTTTGATATTGAGGATTTTCCAGCAGAAGATTTTGAGAAACTTCCCTCAAACCTTCATGACAAATGGTCCCCCTTTGCAAGGGGCATTAATAAATCTAATGATCGCCTTGTTATTGTCCTGGATCACAAAAAAATTTTGGATCAACTGCACTAGGGAGTGACAGATGTCTCTTTAATAAAAAAGGGACACACAATAAAAAAGGGACACTTTGCGCGTCCCTTTTTTTGTGAGTTCAAAACTATTTACACCTTAGTCTTGTCGCTCTCCATAGCTTTGTAAATAATGTAGAGCATCGACGGCACCAAAGCTCGGCGTCCCATCAGGATCCATACGTGTTGAAATAGCCTCTAAATACTGGAAACGCTCTGAAGGAGAAACTCCTTCAAACATATCTTGCCCCTGAAACGCAGCCCTATTGAGTCTTGTTTGAGCATCCCCTGCACCAAAGGTACCGCGTTGAACAATATCCTCCAAATAAGTAAAACTCTCAAAGGAAGAAGTATCAGAAAACATTTGGGAACGGGTAACGGCAGCACCATTCAATAAACATTGAGCATGTTCCGCACCAAAGGTGCCACGTTGAATAATCTCCTGCAAATAGATCGAACACTCATCCCTTGTCATACTTTCAAAACAACCGCGCCTCTCCCAAGCAGCCAGATTCATCCAAGTTTGAGCGTCCTCTGCGCCAAAGGTGCCACGCTGGACAACTCTTTCCAAATATCGATAACGCTCCTCAACAGAACAATCACCAAAAACACCTAAAGAAACACCATTTACGGAAATCTCAAACAAAGCACTTTCATTAAGCCAACATTGCGCCCCCTCTGCAGCGGTTCCGCCCTGGTAAACGACCTCCTCAAGATAAGTACGACGTCCCGCCCCAGAAAAATTTTTAAAAATCTTGATTTTATAAGCTGCTTCCTGATTAAGATCGTCATCCGCGTCCGAAGGAGAAGCATCCGGATCTGTATGCTGTCGAAGAGCATGAATAAGCATTGTCCAAAACAAAGGTGTTGCTCGACTTTGAGATAAGAGATCCATCATCCAAGATTCCCGATGAGCATCATTCTTGGAGGATAACATGCGTTGAACCTTTTGATGAAAGATATCGATAGAATCGATAATATGCTGTCTTATCCCCTCAACAGTATTGATATTGTCCTCTGTAAGAAGAGAGTGAAACCGTGAAAAATCCTCCCAAGCCCGAAAAGAAAATCGATGGGTTTGATCCACATTCAAAAGACACCATCCACCCCTAAAGGGAAGGTGTTTGAGCACTCTTTCAAAAGGGTCAGGACCCATCCGATCCATAAGAGGGGAAGGATCAAAACTCATATCAGGAGAATCCACAGAAGAAGGGGGCGGTGCTGATGAAGAGGCCTGGGGCTGCTCCACCCCCCTTTCGGAGAAAAATTCCCTACTTTGTTTGTTTTTTTGAGAGAATGAAGCCTGAGGATAGGCTGATCCATAATGACTAGAG
>JBDHTO010000109.1:0-3795 GCA_039808665.1 Alphaproteobacteria bacterium
TGCTGAACTTTATTGGCTGGGTAAAGTCCACGCATTTTGATTTGGTTGTAGATCTTCAGCTTGTGGGAAGGACGCGGAATTACTATTACCTTTTCAAAATATTTGCACCTCAATCTTTTCGGTGGCTGGGTCACGTTAAGGCAAGTCCTTATTTCCTTGAGGATGTTTACTTTAAAAAGCACCCCAGTGAACGTTTTTCAAAGCTTCTCTCAAAGCTTGATATTCCTGAGCCAGAACCATTGGATTTGACACGCCTTGCTGCCCCCATTGATCTTCCCTCAACTCGATTTGTCTTCCTTGTCCCAAGCACATCCAATGCTTTTAATGGTGCAAAGACGTGGCCCCTTGAAAATTATAAAGCACTTATCCCTCATCTGATTCAGATGGGTTACGATGTTGTTATTATTGGTGGTCCAAAGGAAGATCATCGCGCTCTTTCCGTCCATGAACGGGTTTTTGACATGACGGGAAAAACCTCCTTTGAGCAGATTTTTTATCTTGCCTCAAAAGCAGCTTTTGCGATCGGTGGGGATACAGGTCCCATGCATATGGCGGCCTCTGTGGGATGTCCTGTGTTTATTATGTTTTCAAAAATTGCCCCTTCGGCGGAACAAGTTGGGGCAAGAGGGAAAAAATATCACCATCTCACGGCAGGGGATTTAAAAACACTCACCGTGGAGGAGGTTCTCTCTCCCCTAAAGTCCTTTGTCCAGAGCCTATAAGTCTCCACCTTTTCTAGGTCGCCCCGGACTTTCTTGCTACAAACCTGAGTTTTGCATCGTGGTAAATTATTTCGTCTTCTCCGGACTGTTCTGTGATGATGAGATAGTTTTTGACAACATCTCTTAGGAATTCCTCATGTCGTTCCCCTAAGCATCCGAACTGGGACCATCCAAGAAGCCAGTCTTTAAGATCTTCTCCTGTTTTAAAAACCTCGCTACTCATATGGGGTTCCCATACAAGAATCTCAAAACCTGCACTCTTGAGGGCTTCATTAATTTTATTGCGCCGTGTCATATGGTAGGGTTCTTTGAATTTTCCCTGAGAGCCAGGCAGGGCTTCTGGGAAAAATCCGTGAGGTGTGAGTGATTCGAACCATTTTTCAGATCGAGCTGTGCCTTCAAATGCCTGACGTATGGGGTCTTTTGTATCTCTTACCCACATGTAGACGTAGTAAAGCCCGTTGGGTTTCAAAATATGTGCGGCCTCTCTGATGGCAAGGTCTTTTCGCTCCACCCAATGAAGTGTGGAGAAGCACGTGACACTACCAAATGTATTGGGGGCAAATCCTGTGCCTTCAGCAGAACCTGTGCGAAAGACGAGCTTTTCAGGAATAGTTCGTTTTTCCGCAACAGCGATCATCTCTTCGCTAGGGTCAATACCTGTGAGGTTTCCTTCTCCGACAAGGGGAAATATTTCCTCTTGTGTGACAAGACCGTTGCCGCAACCGATGTCTAAGGCAACAGAATTTTGAGGGAAGGGATAAGATGCGAGAACCCCACGTGCCCACCTTTGTTGCAAACTGCCATGGGTATCGTAAAACTCACCATCCCAAGATGTTGTCGATCTTCTCAGGGGATTTGTTTGAGTGGGGGTTTCGGTGCGAGGTGTGGAAGGGCTTCCCGGTGTGGAGGATTTTTCGTCGATGAGATCGAGTTGGAGCCTTTGTTTTTTTTGATCGTATCGATCTGCTGCAAAACAAATACACCCAAAAAGGAGCAAAAAGAAAACAAAAATAAAGCGAAGAAGCATAAATTAAATTTTAAGTGCGTTTCCTTGTAACCTTATTAACTCTTCTATTCCATCTTTGGCAAGAGAGAACATTTCACTAAATTGTTCGGGGGTGAATGCCTTTTTCTCTGCGCATGCCTGAATTTCAATAATGTTGCCGGATCCGTTCATAATAAAATTTGCATCAACTTCGGCAGAAGAATCCTCAATATAATCAAGGTCCAGAACGGCTTTTCCGTCAATGATCCCACAAGATATTGCAGCGACAAAATCACGCACAGGATGTTCTTTTATGGTTTTTTGAGAAACAAGCTTGGTGCAGATTTGATGCATTGCCACATAAGCCCCGCAAATGCTTGCGGTGCGTGTGCCCCCATCGGCCTGAATGACATCACAATCAATTTTAATCACCCGTTCGCCGAGGGCTTTGAGATCGACACAGGCACGGAGCGACCGTCCAATAAGGCGCTGAATCTCCTGAGTGCGTCCGGATTGCTTGCCCTTTGCAGCTTCTCGATCCATGCGTTGTTGTGTGGATGTGGGGAGCATCCCATATTCCGCTGTAACCCAACCGGATCCTGAATTTTTCAAGAAATAAGGTACTTTTTCCTCAACAGTAGCTGTGCAAAGAACGTGGGTATCTCCAAACTTCACAAAACAAGAGGCCTGGGCAAATTTGGCAAATCCTGGTCCAAAAAACACTTGTCGAAGTTGGTTTGCTTGTCTTTTGTCGTGGCGCATGGAACAATATGGTTGAAGTCTATTCTCTAAAGCTTTACTACAGAAGAGTAGGGAATCAAAGGAAATTTACGATGGATTTCTCTGACCTTAATCGTCGGTCACTCGATATTTTCAGGAATCTTGTGGATACTTACCTTGAAACAGGTGAGCCCGTGGGATCGCGCACGCTTTCTCAAAAACTTGAGGCATCTTTGTCTCCCGCGACGATTCGTAATGTCATGGCGGATTTGGAGGATGCAGGACTACTTTATGCGCCTCACACATCCGCGGGTCGTCTTCCAACTGATGCGGGGCTACAGTTTTTTGTCAATGGTTTGCTAGAGGTGGGGAGCTTAAGTGAATCTGAATGTCATCAACTCGAAGAGTCTTGTCATATCCAGGGAAGGCGTCTCGAAGATGTTTTGAATGAAGCAACCACACTTCTTTCGGGGCTTACCCAATGTGCGGGGATCGTGCTTGCTCCTAAACTTGAAAGTCCACTCAAGCAAATCGAGTTCGTGCATATTGGCGACAGAAAAGCCCTTGCCGTGATCATGACGCAAGATGGTCTTGTGGAAAATCGCGTGATTGAGTTTGATTCCTTTTTTTCCCAGGAAACACTGAAGCAAGCATCAAACTATTTGACGCATATCCTATCGGGAAAGACCTTGAGTGAGGCACGTACATTACTTTCCTCAGAGCTTCACGAACATCAAAAACAACTCGATAAACTCGCAAAAAGTGCGATTAAGGAAGGGTTTGCTGTTTGGGCGGGGGATGAAAAAACGGCGCGATCTTTGATTGTGAAAGGGCAAGCTAACCTTTTACAAAATGTGAAAGTTCTTGATGAGATTGATCGTATACGCGATCTTTTTAATATTCTTGAAGCCAAGGAAAACTTTGCAACACTTCTGGATGCAGCCATTAATGCTGAGGGCGTTCAGATTTTTGTGGGTGCAGAAAATGAGCTTTTCAAACTTTCTGGATGCTCTGTCGTGGTGGCTCCCTATAAAAACAGTCAGCAAAAGATTATCGGTGCCATTGGTGTGCTTGGACCAACGCGCATGCATTACGGGAAAGTAATTCCTCTTGTGGACTATACCGCCAGGATGATTGGAAAAATTCTCTCATCCTAAAAATTTACCCCATGTATTTATCTGTTCCCTCAAAATGGGTGTGATGTTGACTGCCGCTTCCAGTGTTTGTTGAATGATGCCCTGAGGTGTCTTTTGCTCCAGTCTCAGAATGGTGACCAGCTCCTGACTTGTCTGTATGGCTTTGTCCTTGATTGCTGGCTGTCTGAGAGTCTTTATTCGCATTATGACCCTCAGAGAGTTTGACCCA
>JBDHTO010000110.1:0-3784 GCA_039808665.1 Alphaproteobacteria bacterium
GGAAAACATGTGCAAAATCGCTGAAAGCGTGTGGACGTTATGGCTTGCGAACTGTGGTAAAAAGCGGGGGTTATCAAAAATTTTTTGAGCGCAGACAAGGTAATTTACATCTGTGTGGGATTTTTGTGTGAAAACGGGGAAGTCCTCAAGGCCCATTTCCTGAGCCACTTTGATTTCACGGTCCCAGTAAGCTCCCTTGACAAGACGAAGGGGCATAGATTTTTCTGCACGCTCGCAAAGGTTGCTTAGAAAATCGAGGGTGGCACTTGCACGTTTTTGATATGCTTGAACAGCCATACCAAGGCCGTGATAATTCTTAAGTTCTGGGGCTAAAAACACTTTTTCAAAGATCTCAAGAGACGGCAAAAGGCGTTCTGATTCCTCCGCATCAACGACAAGGCGAATGTCATATTCTTTGGCCATTAATGCAAGCTCGAGAAGGGACTGTGAAAGCGCTGGAATTGCCTTATCGCGCTGAAAAATCTCATAACGGGGGTAAAGGGCTGAGAGCTTAACAGAAACGCCCGCATGCTTTGCTTTGCCGACAGCATGAATGGTGTTGGCGTAGTCATCAAAATAGCGTTTTGCATCCTCAAAAGATACAGCGGCTTCACCTAGCATATCAAAGGAATAACTGTATCCTGGTAATGGGCGTTGCATCGCCTTTTCAATGGTTTCTCCCTTCACAAAAAGGTCCCCCATTTTGTGAATGGCCATCAAAATACTTTGCCGTACAGCAGGTTCTGAGAGTTTTTTTGAAAATTTGAGGAAGGATTTCAAAAAAGTCCCTTCTCCCATTTTCAAAACAAACTTAGAAAGATCCAAACCAACGCCCATAAAACGAAGCAAAAGATGATCCGAGGATTTAGCCTGTGCGTACCACTTGGCCTCTGTGATTTTCTCGCGAATGAGTTTGTTACGTACGTCAATGTCGGGGATACGCAAAAGGGCTTCTGCGAGAATCATCAACGCACGTCCTTCATCACTGTTGAGAGGAAAAACGCTCAAAACGTGATTGACAGAAAGATGCCATGATGGAGAGTGACGCAGGGCTTCCACCCAATTTTTTGCTTTTTCCGTAATAAGGTTCTTCGGATAATCTTCCCTACGGAATTCTTTCTGCAGGTGTTCCAATATCTGAGGTTCAGGGATTCTATAGTGCTCATAGAGTTTTTTAAAAAGCACAGAACTTGGAAATTTCATGGAAAAAATCTAGAGATAGGAATAGCAAACGATTAAGTTTAGCCATTTTTATACAGGGTGAACATCGGGAAAAACGTCTTCACAGGATAGTTTCTCTACTTTTTATCTTTTTTTAAAAAGTGCTGTGTAACTAAGGTTGTTTTGACTATCTGGAAAGTGAAGGAATATTTGTCTCAGACATTGAAAGCATAGGATTTACAAAAAATAAGCTTAGCTTTTTCTGTGTTGCATTTGTAGTGCAGTGTAATCAAGAAAGCTAAAGATCAGAGCATAGATACTGCTAATTTTTCCTCCATAAAAAAATCCCTTGATTCCTTGGGTATAGGCTCTTTGCTTTACAAGGTCCCACATGGTTTTTTCCGGATATTGAACCATCATGGTGCGTATGTTCCAAAGGGGGGTGTACGTTGTGAATTCTACGATTGTGGCACCCAGGGAGGTAAAAATCCAAGGGAGAAGACTGTATTGATTGTTCTCAATTTTAGGTAAGACAAAGGTTTTTGTGTAGTTCATAAAAGCCAGCCAAGACAAAGCAGAGGATGCTGTGCCAACCATGGCGCCTCGGTACAGGGAGCGTAGTCCGAGCTCACGCGCAATGGACAAATAAGATGGTGGATGAGATATTTTTCCTGCTCGCCATTGCTCGATGCTCATGATTTTTCGTGTGGCGAGTACATCAGAAGGTGTCGAACTCCATTGCCAAACACCCAGCGCTGCGGTTGTAACAAAAGGATGCTCAAAAGTTATTTCAGAGGAAAGGACACGGGCAGTGAACTGATTTTCCAGGAAGTTTTTTAAAAATCGTGGAACAATACCCGCGCCATGATCCCTGATTTTATTGAAAGGTGTTTTTTTATACTTAGGAGTTTGAGGAAGCACGCCTTCCCTGAGTTGAACTCCTGTAGCCGCTCTTGCAATGGTTGCATCTAAAAAATATCCAACAGAGGCTCTTAGCGCTCCCAATTGGGGTACAGAGAAAAGAGGATCTCTGGGGGGCTCGGCGCTGAACCCTTGTGATCCTAAAAAGATGAGGACGAAAAATTCCCTAATCAAGTGTGTTTTACTTTTTTATTCTTGAGAGGTTGCGGTTTTTTTGGTGGAAGTTTTATGGGCTTTGCAGCCTTCGATGCTTTTTCTTTCTTCCCTGTGTTGGCGGGAGGAGCCGCAGGGGAGTGGGTATCCCAATTTGTTTCTGGATGTCCTAAAACATCATCTAAAAAGTTCATGGTAATAACCCATGGGGCCGATGTTTCAGCATTTTGAAGGATCACGATGCCAACATCCTTCTCTGGGATAAAAGCCATGATGTTAATGAAACCCTTTAACCATCCACCATGAAAGACAATTTTATAACCCTTATAATCCAAAACACGCCATCCAATGCCATAGGATGAAGCTTTAAATCTTTTTTTATTGATGGGATTTCTGAGGAAGATATCTTTTGCATGGGTCCGTGGCGTATGAATGAGGCTGAGCGTTGTCTTATTCAGTGTGCTTGGTTCATATCCAAGCTGTGCATTGAGGAATTTTAACATGTCTTCAAGGTTTGAGTTTATACCTCCAGCAGGTTTGACTTCATAATACCCTGTGCGATAGCTTTTGCATGCCACATGACCCATTTTTGCTTTTTTATGGGGAAAGGCGCGGTCGTGACATGCGAGAAGTGCATCGTGAGACGCGCTACTGCTTGTCATGCCTAGGGGGTCAAAGAGATACGTTTTGAGAGCGGATTCGAAATCAATACCGAGATTTCTTTCGATAATGGGATCAATGAGGCTGAAGACTGCATTGTGATAGTCATAAACACCTGGATCCTCAGAAAGAGGGGTACGTGCAATTTGTGTGTGAATCTCATCTCTTGTCTTTTTTTCAGATTCGATAAGCGCGTTGAATCCTTTTCTTGGGATGCCTGTTGTATGGGTGACAACATGGGAAAGGGTAATCGCTTCGTGACCAAAAGTATAATGGGGGAGGTAATTTTTTAACGTTGTGTTCAGGTTGAGTTTTCCCATATGAACAAGAATGCCCACAAGTGTTCCTGAAAGTGCCTTGGAAACAGAACCAAGTTGAAAAACAGTTTTTGGGGTAATCGGTGCCTTTGTGTCGAGATTTTTAACCCCATAGCCCTTGGCAAAAAGGACTTTTCCTCCACTCACAACACCCACAGCAAGTCCCGGTGTTCCTTTTCTTTGCATAACGCTTGTGACGCGTCCATTAAGTTTTTGAACAGCAACTTTAACATCCGCGGTTGCGTGAAAATTCAGGAAAAGGAGACATAGAAAAAGTAGAGAGCGCATCATTCAATTATGGGTGATAGGGTCATGTGTCCTCATCTTAAAAGAGCTTAAGAGGACTTTTCAATCAAATTGACCTCATCAAAAAATCATTTCCATGCTGGAATTCATTTTTTATCCACCTTATAAATATTCCTAAGAAGGGATGATGGGAAATTTTTTATGTTTCGTATTACAGGCGGCCAGTTTAAGGGGAAAAAACTCCTTCTTCCCCCAGAAAGTGTTACGCGACCGACCTCAACACGAACACGCGAAGCCCTTTTTAGCATTCTCTTTAGTATGGAGAG
>JBDHTO010000111.1:0-3776 GCA_039808665.1 Alphaproteobacteria bacterium
TTTTGATGCTGTGATCGTTCCTCGACATGATCATCTTTCGGGAGAAAATGTTTTACCTATTCTTGGTGGGTTGCACATGATTTATAAAGAACGCCTTGTGAGTGCATGTGAAAAGATCCCTGTGGACCTTTCCAAACCTTGTATCACCATTCTTTTGGGGGGGGATAGTCAACATTTTACCTATTCAAAAGCGCATCTGAAATCCCTGAGGGATAAGGCCTTTTCCCTTCGAGAAAAAATGGGTGGAGGAAGTTTTTTGATAACCCCGTCGAGGCGGACACGATCTGACCTTATCCCCTATCTTCACTCATTATTTGAGGGAAGTGATTACGTGATATGGGATATGAAGGATCCCAATCCCTATCTTTCCTTTCTTGGGCATGCTGATGCGATTATTGCCACATCGGATTCCATTTCCATGGTGAGTGAAGCATGCGGGACGGGGGTTCCAGTATTTATCGAAGATTTGAAGATTCCCCACAAAAAATTCAAACATTTTTTTAATGAAGTCGTGACCCAAGGATATGCGGAGTTTCTTGAGGAAGAAAGCTTACCCAAGGTCTCTCCCCCTGTTCTTTATGAGGTGGCACGCGTGGCGGCATTTGTGAAAAGCCGCCTTTCACTCTAGGCTTTAGCGCGCTTTGATGAGTCTTTCTATGCGAGAGAGAGTCTCTTCTTTGCCAAGGATTTCCATCACTTCAAAAACACTCGGGGAAACGGTTTTGCCACTGAGGGCGATACGAATAAACTGTGCGATATCACCAAGCTTGATGTTCCATTCCTCTGCCTTTGCGCGGAAGAGAGTTTCAAGTGACTGCTGGTCAAAGTTGACGTCCTGGAGTGCAGATTCAATACGCTTTCCAAGGGCAAGAAAATCCTCTGTGAGGAGTTTCTGTGCTTTTTCGTCAAGATCGGGTTGGTGATGATAAAGGATAGCATTTTCTGCGAGCTCAATGAGTGTTTTTGCGCGTTGCTTGAGTCCGTCCATTCCCTTGAGGAGTCTTTCTTTAAAAAGGCCTTCGATGGGTTCTTTTGAAAAAGGAATGAGATCTTGAAGGAGGAGAGTATTCTCTTTTTCCCGTATATAGTAGGCGTTAAGGGAGGTTAATTTGACAAGATCAAACCGAGATGGGGATTTTCCAATGCCGGGAAGGTCAAAGAGGTCAATCGCCCGTGCGGTTGGAATGATTTCCTCATCCTTATGCCCCCAACCAAGACGTAGGAGATAATTTCTCATCGCTTCCGGTAAAAGACCCATGTCACGATACGCCTCAACACCAAGGGCGCCATGGCGTTTGGAAAGTTTCGCGCCATCACTTCCATGGATGAGAGGAATATGTGAAAAGATGGGGGCATCCCATCCACATGCGTCATAAAGCTGTTTTTGACGAAACGTATTGGTAAAGTGGTCATCCCCACGAATTACATGTGTGATCCCCATGTCATGATCATCTACAACAACAGACAGCATATAGGTAGGGGTTCCATCAGAGCGGAGGAGTACCATGTCATCAAGTTGACTATTGTTGACTTTGACGGTCCCTTGAACTTGGTCGTGAACGGTTGTTTCTCCTTCTCTGGGTGCTTTGAGGCGGACAACAGGTTTGGCATCCTTTGGGGCAAGGCTGGGATCCCGGTCACGCCACATGCCATTATATCCCTGGGGAAGTCCGTTTGCTTTGGCTTCCTCTCTCATAGCTTCTAATTCTTCGGGGGTGCAGTAACAGTAGTAGGCATGTCCTTTATTCAAAAGTTCTTGAACAACCTCTCTATGACGGTCTGCGCGTGCAAACTGAAAGACAACATCATCGTCAAAATCAAGACCAAGCCATTCAAGACCCGCAAAAATAGCTCTAACAGCATCTTCTGTGGAGCGTGCTCTGTCCGTATCTTCGATGCGAAGGAGAAACTTTCCCTTTGTATGTCGCGCATAAAGCCAATTAAAAAGTGCGGTGCGCGCAGAGCCAATATGAAGATATCCCGTAGGGGAGGGCGCAAAGCGTGTGATCACGGTCATGGTTTTGTATCAAACAAGATTTTTTTCAACATTAATAAGATGGAGCCTCAAGGGTCAATGGAAAAACCTGTTTTTGCCTCCCTTCTCATCCTTTCTTTTTCAAACTACACTTAATGTGAAAACTTTTATGAAAATAAAAAATGGTTGGGAAACTCAGATTTTTTCTTGTGTTTTTATGGGGCGTATTTGTCCTTTGTGTTCCCTCTTTTGCAGAACTTGTTGAATATCAACTTAACGTTTCTGAAAAAACAGTCAGTATATCCGGGAAGAGTGGACGTGCTTTGACTCTTAATGGTTCTATGCCTGGTCCTGTTTTAAAGGCAAAAGTGGGCGACACACTCCGTGTTATAGTCACCAATCACCTCCATGAGGATACATCCATCCATTGGCACGGGGTCCTTGTTCCTCAGCCTATGGATGGTGTTCCTTATGTGTCCCAGTTACCCATCAAACCGGGTGAGACATTTATTTATGAGTTTCCCGTGACACACAGTGGAACGTACTGGTATCACGCGCATTCTGCGCTACAGGAACAACAAGGTATTTATGGAGGTCTTGTTTTTTACCCAGAGCATGAGACTCAAGATTATGATGAGGAGCATGTGCTCGTTCTTTCTGACTGGACAACTGAAGATCCAGAACAAGTCCTTGCCAATATTAAGAAAGATCCTGATTACTACGCTCTTAAGAAAAATTCCGTTCAATCTTGGTTAGAAGTCCTAAAAAATGGCTCCGAGGCCTTAAAGATAAGATTCAATAACGCAATGATGCGTATGGGCCCCATGGACATGTCGGATATCGGATATGATGCCTTCTTAATCAATGGGGCGCCATCTTCTGTGCTTAATCGCTCTAAACCGGGAACACGGGTGAAAGTGAGGGTGATTAACGCCGGTGCTTCATCTTATTTCGTTTTGGAGTACTCAGGTGGTGCAATGCGTGTCATTGAGTCAGATGGCGTTCCCATTGCCCCCTTCACAGCGCAACGTATACGTATCGCTATGGCGGAAACCTATGATGTAATTGTGACGATTCCTGAAGATAAAACGTATGAATTTCGCGCATCTTCTGAAGATGGTACGGGGTATGCCGTAGCGCATATGGGGGAAGGAGAGCTTGTTCCGGCCCCTTTGTATCCCAAGCCAAATCTTGTTTTAATGGATATGAGTATGCACCACGGCGGTCAAGGCCACGGCGGTATGCAAGGCCACGGCGGTATGGATATGTCGATGAATCATGGTGAGATGGGAGGGCAGCGTGTAATGGGTGGAGGGGTAGCACAAAAACATGCCTCATCCGAGCATAAACATACACCCTCTAAGCATAATGCCTCTGATCATGCTTCTTCTGAACATACCTCTCATCAAAATCGTCAGATTTCCGCGCACGCGCAGCATGGGGAAAGTCACGGGGAACATACTCAGCATGAAACCCACGGGCATCACGACATGCATCAGAGTGTCAAGTCAGAGCCTGTAGCTATACCTCATGTTGCGTATTTGGGCGATTATCGCCCTATCAAATCTCTTGTCAAAACAACATTTCCGGAAGCTTTGCCCAAGCGTACGGTCGTCCTAAAACTGACGGGAAATATGGAGCGGTATGTTTGGACCATGAATGATACGCCCATGTATGCCGCGGATGATATCGTTGTTCATAAGGGAGAAGTGGTGCGGTTTACCCTGGTGAATGAAACGATGATGCATCATCCGATTCATATTCACGGTCACTTTTTTAGGGTGTTGAATGGCCAAGGAGA
>JBDHTO010000112.1:0-3741 GCA_039808665.1 Alphaproteobacteria bacterium
CCATTGACATAGACCTCATCAATTTGGGACGTGATGCCTGTATAAAGTGTGTCACGCAGTTTTTGAATGCGTTTTGATTCTTCGGCCATTTCTTGTTTTGCAAGCTCACAAGCTTTTCCAAGTCCCACACAAAGAGGGGTTGGAAGAGTCCCTGATCGCATGCCGCGTTCTTGTCCACCACCATGAATGAGCGCTTGAAGCCTGACGCGGGGATGTCGTCCGACATAAAGGGCACCAATACCCTTGGGTCCATAAATTTTGTGACCAGAGATGCTCAAGAGATCAATGCACATATCCTTGACATCAATCTCAAGTTTTCCAATGGCTTGGGCGGCATCCGTGTGGAAAAATACCCCACGCTCTCGACAGATTTTTCCGATTTCCTTAATAGGTTGAATGACACCAATCTCATTATTAACGGCCATCACAGAGACAAGTATTGTGGAATCTTTGATCGACCGTTTAAGGACATCCAGGTCAATAATCCCGTTATCTTGGACAGGAACATAGGTTATTTCAAACCCTTGCGCCTCAAGATGTCTGCAGGAATCGAGGACGCATTTATGCTCTGTAACGCAGGTAATAATGTGATTTTTTTTATCCTTATAAAATTGTGCGATACCTTGAATGGCAAGGTTGTTTGATTCCGTTGCACCACTTGTGAACACAATTTCTTTGGCGTCAGCATGGATGACTTTTGCAACGTCTTCTCGTGCCTTTTCGACAGCATCGCGTGCGCGCCATCCAAAGACGTGACTAGAAGAATGTGGGTTGCCAAAATCCTCTGTGAAGTAAGGGAGCATGGTTTCTAAAACGCGCGGATCACAAGGCGTTGTGGCTTGATAATCCAAGTAAACGAATCGTCCATGATTTACTGGGTTTTTTACACTACAGCCTGACATACATTCTCCTTAGGTGTTGAGTGAGGCGAAATCCTTGTATAAATATCTTTCCATGCCTCGATAAGTGTATCAATTTCTAGATCTGTTGTGCCGAATCCAATGCTGATGCGGATGGCTGAGGATGCTAAATCATCGCTTACACCCATGGCTTTTAAGGATCTTGAGATTTTAACTTTGCCTGATGAACAGGCGGATCCCGTTGAAACAGCAATATTCTTAAGATCAAAGTTCATCAGCTGAAGCTCGCTTTTAACATTGTGCATGCTGATATTGCACGTATTGCCAATGCGTCCCACTTTTTCAGAAAAAATGGTGATGTTTCCTTGGGCGAATTCTTTAACAGCAGTTTCGAACCGATTAATCCGGCGAGAGATTTTTAAAAAGTCATCATTTTGTACATCTTCGATAGCGCATCCCAAGGACATAATGCCGAGGGTATTTTCTGTGCCAGATCGATATCCTCTTTCCTGTCCTCCGCCCCGTATAAGAGCTTTTGGTGTGAGTGTTGATGATTTTACCAAGGCACCCGATCCACTCAATCCGCCAATTTTATGACCTGAACATGTGATGGAATAGATCTTGCTATAGTCCATGGAGAGCTTTCCAATACTTTGCACGGCGTCAAGATGAAGGAAAGATTCATATTTTTCACAAAGATCTAGAATACTAGGAATAGGTTGAATAACCCCTGTTTCATTGTGTGCAGCCATGATGCAGACAAGGGTTCCTGATCCCGTTTGTGTAAGAAGCTCCTCCAAATGGGAAAGATCAATAATCCCATCCGTATTAACACGAAGGATACGGGTATGAGGACGATCTTGAAAAACAAAGAGGGAATCATGCTCAATCTCTGAGATAATGACGGGGCCATTATGCGCATGAATAGCCAAATTATTGGCTTCTGTCGCCCCACTTGTGAAAATAACATGTTTAGAAGGGCGTTTGAAATAAGTGCCAACTTGGTCTCGTGCGTGTTCAATGTGTTTGCGTACTTCGCGACCATAGGCATGAACTGAGGAAGGGTTGCCAAAAAGATCTAAACTTTCAGAGAGAAGTTTTTTGACGCACGGCCTGAGGGGAGAGGTTGCATTATAGTCAAAGTACATGAATGCGCTCCCTCTTTTCTTGTGTGGAATGAAGAGGTGAAATGTGACCATCGACAACATCTTGGATTGTGGTACGGCTAAGGAATCGGTGGATTGTGTTCCCAAGTTCTTCCCAAAGGTCATGGGTGAGGCACCTTGCTCCTGTGGAATGGCAACCCTTGGGCGAATGATTTTCACAGCGTGTTGTCTTCACGACATCTTCAAGGGCATAAATAATGTCACTCATGCGAATATTATTGGCAGGGCGTGCGAGAAGATAGCCACCAAAGGCCCCGCGTGTGCTTTCTACAAGTTTGGCTTTCTTAAGGGTATTAAAAATCTGCTCCAGATAAGCGATGGGGATTTCTTGTGTTTGCGCAATGTCTTGAAGGGATACAGGTTTGCCCTCGGATTTTTTCTGAGCAATAGCGAGGTCACAAAGGGCCATGACTCCGTATCTGGCTTTCGTGCTTATTTTCATGACCACCTATGCAATTTTCTTCTGGCAAATTTTAAATGAGGCATGTTACTGTTCTTTATCCAACTTAATAGGAGAGCATGATGGGTTCATCTTGTTGGGCAAATAACTGTCCCTCTCACTCGTTATTCTCTACTCTATCCATTCTGACTAATTTAGTCAACAATTACGCCGCTGAGTATCAAAACTCAGCTTTTTTTATTCCGACTAAATTAAAAGACATTAACGTATAAAAGGGAGATCTTTCGTGCCTGAAGTTATTTTTGCAGGAGCCGCAGGGCGTTTAGAGGGTAAATATCAATCATCGGGTGATCCAAAGGGTCCCGTGGCTCTTATTCTCCACCCTCATCCGCAACAGGGAGGGACGATGAATAACAAGGTTGTCTACTCCCTTTACAGAACATTTTCCGATTGTGGGTTCACCGTTTTGAGATTCAACTTTCGCGGCGTTGGAAAATCCCAGGGAAGCTATGACAATGGTGAAGGAGAGTTAAGTGATGCGGCGTCTGCTCTAGATTGGCTTCAATCGGTGCATCCCCATGCAACAGAGTTTTGGGTTTCAGGTTTTTCCTTTGGTGGGTGGATTGCCATGCAGCTTTTGATGAGAAGGCCTGAACTTTCTGGATTTATCACCGTCAGCCCGCCCGCAGATCGCTATGATTTTAACTTTTTGGCGCCTTGCCCCGTGTCCGGTCAGCTTATTCAGGGATCGAATGATGTGATTGTCACGCCAAGTGCCGTTGAGAAGTTAGCAGGAAAGCTTAATCTTCAGCGAGGAATCTCTGTTGACTATAAATTAATTCAGGGAGCGGATCATTTTTTCAGTCAACAATTGAATGAGCTTTCAAAGCATGTTACGGAGTATTTAGATATGCGTCATGGAACGCAAGATAAACACTCACAATATGCTGCCGCAGGATAGTTTTATGCTTATTGATTCCCATTGTCACTTGAATTTCCCTGAGTTTGAAGGGGATCTAGATGCGTGCTTGGAGCGCGCAAGGAATTTGGGAGTTAGGGGATTTTTGACTGTGAATACAAAGCTTTCTCAGTCTCTTGATCTTCAAAAAATTGCGGATACCTATCAAAACATTTGGTGCAGTGTGGGAGTGCATCCTCACGATGCCGAAGAGCATGATCACGATACGCTGATGCAGGATATTGAAAACCTTTGTGCTCATGAGAAAGTTGTGGCCCTTGGAGAAACCGGTCTTGATTATTACTATGATAACAGCCCGAGAGATCTTCAAAAAAAAGCATTCTCTATTCATCTTGA
>JBDHTO010000113.1:0-3726 GCA_039808665.1 Alphaproteobacteria bacterium
CGATTCATATGAATGGCAAAAATGCTTCCCAAACATACGCTCATCATAAAAAGGGGGAGGAGGCTATGTTTTCCAAGGGTTTTTTCCAACATCCTTCCTGTGATGAGTAAAGCGACCATATTTGTAAAAAGGTGAAAGATATCCGTATGTAAAAAGCCTGAGGTAAGCAAGCGGATGAGACCAAAGTCCCGTAAAATAGAACTGCTCACACCACCCATGGCAATAAGCGTTTGGATATCTGAGCGTAAAGCCGCTGTCCAGGGGGTAAAGGCACATTCAATCTGAAAGGTAAAGGTTAAGAGTTGTATCAGAAGAAGAAAATACGTCGCGGGGTATTTTCTGAAGGAATCAAAAAAATGCATTAAAGAGATCGATTCGGGCCTATAGGTTTTATGTGTGGATTTTGAATTATCTTTTCAACATCATTTTTTTACTTTTTATTTATATCTTTGACCTATATGTTGTGTGTCACGATGAATTTTATATTTTTAGAAGGAGAGAGCTTATGATGGATATTAAAAAAATGTTGGTAGCGGCTTTATGTGTTATGCCGGCTGTAGGGTTTTCCATGGATCAGGATGCAGAACCTGATGATCATTATAATAATATGATGGTTCAACATCAGCCAGCTGTTACAGAGCAGAGTATCCGTGATGATTTAGCGGATGCGAAGCAGCGATGTGGTGTAGTACTTCATAATTTTATCTCTGAGCGTGGGGATGACATTAATGCAGTCGATCCAACAGGTGCGCTTTTTGATGAAATCTTTAATGATGTTCAATTGGCATTGACCCAAAACTGCCCAGCGCACAATCAGTATGTCGTTCAATAACTGAATCAACAGGGGGTAGTTTTACAAGCTACCCCATCAGAATTGTCGACCCCTTGGCCTGAAAAAGGTTCATGCCGTAATCTACATGGTAAAAGTATAAACCGTGAGCGGGTGCTGTGATTCCGGAAATAGTGCGGTTTTTCGCCTCCAAAAGGTCATCGATCCAGGTGGGGGGATGTTCGAACTTTCCAATGCTTGTCAAGCAACCGACCGTGATGCGAACTTGGTTGTGAAGAAAAGACCGAGCACGCAAGTGAATCTTGATGTAGTCCCCATATTTTTCAAATCGAATAAAATCAATGGACCGGATGGCGTTTTTCGCCTGACACTTTGTGGAGCGAAAACTTTCAAAATCATGTGTCCCGATAAGTTTTGAGGCCCCTTCTTCCATCAATGACAAATCAAGAGGGGCATAAACATGATAACTTTTCGTGGCCATGAGAGTACTGGGGTAGGTGTGGTTACGGATAAGATAGATATATTCACGTGCCTTTGCTGAAAATCGTGCATGAAAGTCGTGATCAACCTTTTGAATGTCGATGACGCTTACACCCTGTTCACGTCCATAAGCATTAATACATCCCGCCAAAGCATGTGTGTTAAGGTCATGGGGCGTGTCAAAATGTACAACTTGACCTATGGCGTGAACGCCTGTGTCCGTGCGTCCTGCGGCATGAATGCGGGTGGGGTGCCGTGTAAAGATTCCAATTGTTTCCTCTAAAAAGCCTTGGACGCTTTTTTCATTTTTTTGGAACTGGAATCCAAAAAACTGTGATCCGTCATATTGAATAAGAAGAGCGTATCGGTACATAAGAGAAAATTTAACAAAGTTAAACATTTTTTAAAAGAATATTGGGCAGAATATGAGTTGGTATTTTCGATAAACTCAAGGTGCGCATGTCACTTAAACAAGCCATTATTAAGGGTATTGCCGCTCACGGGTTGTGGAAAGCCAAACTACGTTTAGGCATCGAGAAGGGAAGATCTGAAATTAGTTCGCAGGATGCGAGTCAAGACAATCTCTGTGAACTTGGTCAATGGCTTTATAGTGAAGGTTTAGAGAACTATCACCATGACGACCACTATCATAAAGTCAAAACCCTTCATGCCTCTATGCACAAGGTTGCGGGTCAAACTGTTCACTATATAGAAGAAGGTGATCTAGAAAAAGCAGAAGAGATGCTTACGCGTGACGGCGTGCTTGATAATGCATCCTTGGAACTTGTGATGGCGATGCGTGCTTGGGAAGAGTCATCTACGTAACGATGTAAATGGCTGGGGTACTAGGATTCGAACCTAGGAATGTCGGTACCAAAAACCGATGCCTTACCGCTTGGCTATACCCCAAACACATCTACTAAGTACCTAATCTTATGTTGAAAAGCAAGCATTGTTTTAAAAAGCGGAATGGTTAAAATAGGGGGAAGCTGATCTTAATGAGGCTTTTTTGTGGCTTCTCCTATCATTGAAAAAGTAACGAATTATGATTTGATCTTCACAACGGCGTTGGGTTCTCCCGATAAGCTTATTGTGGATCGTATTCATATGGTGGAGCGTCTGAGCACACTTTTTGAGATGACGGTTGAAGCTCATTCCAAGGAAAGCAGCATTACCTTTAAGAAAGTTGTGGGAAAACCTGCGTCAGTCAAACTCACCTATATGGATAGTGGGGAACGCTATTTTGCCGGCGTTGTGGGGGAAGTAAAGCAAGGAATGACAGACGATGAAACAGGCTTTACCCACTATACATTCAAAATTTACCCGACCTTTTGGATGGCGAAATTTAATCAGGATTATAAGATTTATCAAAACAAATCTGCCTCAGACATTATTGAAGAAGTTCTTGGTGAAAATGGCGTGTCTATGTTTACAAACAAATCCGCACCCAAGGGAACGAAACCACGTAAATATTGTGTGCGATATGGTGAAAGTGCTTATGGTTACTGTGCACGCCTTATGGCGGAGGAAGGTATTTTTTATTACTTCACCATGAGTGATGCGGGTGACAACCTTGAGCTTTCAGGGAGTGTTTCGAAGATCAAACCTATTGATGCGCCCATTGAGCTTAAGTTTATGCCAGCACATACGGGTGAAGATCCTTGGGGAAATACGATTCAGGAGCTTTATTTAGAGGAGCGCGTTGTTTCCAAAGCCTCGGCCCTTGCGGACTATGACTTTGTGGTTCCTGATAATAAGCTTTACCCCAAAACCACAGGTGATGGTGCAGGGGGTGAGGTTTACCGCTATCCCGGTCGGTTTTTCAATCTTTCTACGGGTGAAGATCTCAATACGATTCAGATCGAGCAGCTTGAGTGGGCAAAGCAACTTCTTCGTGGAAAAAGTACGGCACCTGCCATGCGTGCGGGGGGAAGCTTTATGATTTCTGGGCATCCTCGTGATGACGGGAATGGAAATTATAACCTGTACGAAGTCGAGCATTTTATTGATGTGCACCAAGAGGGTAAGCTTGTCTATCGAAATCGATTTATTTGTATTCCAGATGGCATTGAATATCGACCGGATCCTATACCCAAGCCACGTATTTATAGCAATCAGGTAGCTATTGTGACGGGGCCCGGGGGAGAAGAAATTCACACCGATGAACATGGTCGTATCAAAGTTCAGTTTTATTGGGATCAATATGGTGCCAATGATGATAAAAGTTCTTGTTGGATTCGTGTCGCTCAGGTTTGGGCGGGCTCTGGTTGGGGATTTGTTTTTATTCCTCGTATTGGTATGGAAGTGGTCGTTAGTTTTTTGGAAGGGGATCCAGATCGCCCCCTTGTTGTAGGTTGTGTCTATAACGGGAACAATAAGCCACCCTATCCGCTTCCTGATGAGAAAACAAAAAGTACGATTCACACGAACAGTACGAAGGATGCCTCAGATCAATT
>JBDHTO010000114.1:0-3658 GCA_039808665.1 Alphaproteobacteria bacterium
CAGGAGCTTCAGAAGGAGCCTCAGGAGCTTTCTTTGAAGCAAGAAGACCGGAAAGTGCGCTTGTTTTTACCTTCGCAGGAGCTTCAGAAGGAGCCTCAGGAGCTTTCTTTGAAGCAAGAAGACCGGAAAGTGCGCTTGGTTTTGCCTTCGCAGGAGATTCAGCCTCAGGTTTAGGAGCCTTCTTTTTTGCCTTTTTTTCATCTGGAGCTACATGCTCATGTGCATCATCTGCAGCTTTAGCAGCTTCTCCAAGAGCAGGAACTTCTTCACCAGAAGCCTTAGGCTTAACAGGCTCAGGCACATCTTCAGAGGAAGAGGAAGAGGAAGAGGAAGAGGACTTGGCCTTCTTCTTTACCTTTACTTCTGGCTCAGGAGCGGGAGCAGGCTCAATCTTAGCAGGTTCAGCAAGCGGTTCCACATGAGCAGCTTCAGGAGTAACTGTCTTCGGAGCACCTTCACCATCAGCTTTCGGAGTCTCATCCGCAGCAAAACCCGCTGTTGTCGCCAAGAGGGACACCGCGAGCAATTTGAAAATATCTTTTTTCATAATCAATCGACCTTTCATCATTAATTAAAAATCACAACCGTTTATACGCTATCACGATATGGTTAACATACACTTAATTGTAGCGCTACATATGATGTAGTGAACTTACCTCGTGATTTCAAGTCTTTTTGTAATTTTTTTTTGATAAAATATTATCTTTTCTTTTAACGCCTCAGTTTTCAAGGGTGTGATGATTTGCCACAGAAGAAATATTTTGAATCAGCTCCTTAAAAAAGGACGAGGGAATTGCAAATCCGATCCCGTGAAATGCCCCTGATTTTGATAAGATAGCATTGGGCAAACCAATCAATTCCCCCTTGGTATTAATCAGCGCTCCACCGGAATTACCGGGGTTCACCGCCGCATCGGTTTGAAGGACACTTTGATCACGAAACCGTTGCCCCTTGGATGAAATGATACCACTTGTCACTGTTTGATTAATCCCAAAGGGATACCCGATGGCCAGAACACGATCGCCCACCTCCATCCCCTCAGAGTCTCCGATCACAAGATAAGGGAAGTCTGTCCCTTTGGGCGCATCCATTTTTAAAATGGCAATATCCCCAATTTTATTTTCATACATCACATGGGCCTTGAAAACACGACCATCCACAAGTTTAACAAGGATTATTTTTCCCCCGGCCACCACATGAGCACAGGTGAGAATATAACCATCCTCAGAAATCACATTTCCCGATCCCGCAGAGGTTTCTTGAACCTGATGGGGAATATCAAAATCCCCCCCAAAGAAGAATTGAAAAAAAGGATCTCCCTCAAAAGGGTTAACATAGGTCGCCACACGAACAACCTGAATATTCACAACAGCGGGTGCTGCTTTTTTGACAATAGGCGCAAAACTTAGGGGCTCCCCCCCCAAAGCGGTTTTCACATATAATATAGAGTAGATGAAAAACAACCACACAAACTTCATCAAAAAAACTCCTTGAATGCAGTTCATCCATACACATGAAGTATAGTTTAGAGGATAAAAAATTGAAAATTCGTTAAATTCCTCTCCATTGATTTCTCAGCAAAAAAAACCTAGCATGGTCCCAACAACACTGATAAGACCCCTAATTTATGCACTTTTTACGTCTTTTTCTTTTTCTCCCCCTCCTCCTCTGTTTTCTTGCCTGCTCAAAAAAGGATGAGCATCACGCCCTTCGCGTGGGCGTCACAAATGGACCTCACGCAAAAATCGCAGAGTTTGTGATGGAACAGGCACGCATGAAAAATCTTCCCGTGGAAATCGTGTATTTTGATGATTTTATTCAACCGAACGTCGCCCTTGATGCCGGGGAAATTGACCTGAATATCTATCAACATCAGCCGTTCTTGGACGAGCAGATTCAATCCAGGGGCTATAAAATTGAATCCATGGCCAAGGCCATCTTGCTTCCCCTTGGCCTTTATGGAAAAGAGAGTATCAAAAATATCTCCGAAATTCCCAATGAAGCAAAAATTCTCATTCCGGTTGACCCCACAAATGGCGCGAGGTCTCTTATCCTCCTTGAAAAGGCAGGGCTCTTGAGCCTTAAGAATCATAGTAATCCGACACTTTTCGATATTCAGTCCAATAAGAAAAATTTAAAACTTGTTGAGGTTGATGCCCCCCTTTTGCCAAGACTTTTAAAGGAAGATGCCGACCTTGCTGTGATTAATGCTGACTGGATCATTGTTGCGGGTATGGATCCGAAAAAAGCTCTCTTCACAGAGGATGCGAAGAACTCCCCTTATGTCAATGTCATCGCTGCACGGATAAAGGATAAGAATAACCCTCAAATTCAACAATTTATTGAGATCTATCAATCCGACTCTGTCAAAAATTTTATCGCAGACACATTCAAGGGCGCGGTGATGGCTGCGTGGTAAAAATATTTTTTTATGTGTTTTATGTAGAGTATTTTGCTTGACAAAAACAAAGGCATCACGTACATATCAAGTGTCTTAAAGAGGTCCCCTTCGTCTAGAGGCCTAGGACAACACCCTTTCACGGTGTAGACACGGGTTCGAATCCCGTAGGGGATGCCATATTTTAATTACCCTTTCCGCACCGCGGTTTTCCTCAAAAACAGATCTTTTTCTTGCACTTCGAAGCGATTCAAGCTACCAAAGAAGGTAGATGTTTCTATAAAAATGAGCCAATGAAGCCATCGCTTTCAAAATCTGATTCTCATCCTTTATCAAAGGAAGAGCTGAAAAAAGTTTATTTTGACATGCTCCTCATCCGTCGTTTTGAGGAAAAGTCAGGTCAACTTTATGGTATGGGTCTTATCGGTGGATTTTGCCACCTTTATATCGGACAGGAAGCCGTTGTCGTCGGTCTTCAGCAATGCACCCTCCCCCAAGATACAGTCATTACAGCTTACCGTGACCATGGTCATATGCTTGCATGTGGCATGGAATCCCGTGGCGTGATGGCGGAACTTACGGGACGTATCGGTGGATACTCTAAGGGTAAAGGCGGATCCATGCACATGTTCAGCCAGGAAAAAAATTTCTTTGGTGGTCATGGCATTGTGGGCGCACAGATTGCTCTTGGGACGGGTCTTGGTTTTGCTCATAAATATAATAATGACAAGGGTGTTTGTCTTGCCTATATGGGTGATGGTGCCTCAAACCAAGGTCAAGTCTATGAATCTATGAACATGGCGGCCCTTTGGAAACTTCCCGTTGTCTATATCATCGAAGATAACCAATATGGGATGGGCACATCCACAGCACGCGCCGCGGCAAGCACTGAATTCTCAAAACGTGGAGAGCCCTGGGGCATTCCTGGGCGTGTTGTTGACGGCATGAGTTTTTTTGATGTCTATAAAGCAGGACAATGGGCACTGGATCACGCACGTTCTGGCAAGGGACCTGTTCTCCTTCACATCAAAACTTACCGTTATCGCGGTCACTCCATGTCTGATCCTGGAAAATACAGATCCAAAGAAGAAGTCGAGACAATGCGGGAACAGCATGACCCCATAGAGAATCTCAAGACGTATCTTCTGCAACACGGCCTTGTCAAAGAAGAAGAGTTTAAAACTCTTGAAAAAGAAGTCAAAGACATCGTCAATGATGCCGCCGAATTTTCTCAAACAAGTCCAGAGCCGGATGCTTCCG
>JBDHTO010000115.1:0-3638 GCA_039808665.1 Alphaproteobacteria bacterium
GACAGTCGCCGCCACTTGTGAGAACACCGATACGTTTTGACATAAGAAAAGAACAAAGGAGTTTTTTTCTAATCTACCTTTAATACAGCGCCGCCACAAGTTGGATGTTTAACGCCTGTTGTTTTTGGAAAGGAAGTATCCAGGTTTTTAAGCACGCGCACGGCAAGAAAAGCAAAAGCCTCTGCCTCAATGAAGTCACCGTGAAATCCAGCATCCTCAATTCTAGAAACGGGGCAGGGAGATAATTCTTGGAGGCGTTGCATGAGATATTGATTGTGCCGACCACCCCCGCAAACATAGATGTTTTTCGGTATCATTGGGAAACTATTGCTTATGGTTTGGACTGTAAACTCAAGAAGGGTACGCATTCCATCCTCTGTGGAAATGCTCTCAAGGTCCCTGAGAATGCTTGAAAATGTATTTCGGTCTAAGGATTTCGGGAAAGATTTGTGAAAATAGGGATGATCGAGCCAGGCATGCAGTAAACTTTCCTTTATGCTCCCTGTGCTTGCTATTTTTCCTTGATCATCGAAAATTTTTCCTGTGCGTCTTTCTAAAAAATCATTCATCAATGCATTTCCTGGACCTGTATCTCCAGCTGTCATCTGCGGCACATTTCCCTCGATCCATGTCATGTTGGCAACCCCTCCGATATTGATAATAGCTATAGGATGGGGGTGATGTTTGAAAAGGGCGTGGTGGTAGATGGGCACAAGGGGAGCACCTTCTCCCCCTTGGCGAATATCCTCAGAGCGAAAATCATAAACAATTGTTTTGTGAATGCGTGACTGGAGATATTCTGGATCGACAATTTGCCAAGTTTTTGCAGGACTCAATGGGGATTTGGGTTGATGAAAAAGAGTTTGACCATGGATCCCAACAACATCCACGCAGGCGTGATTTTTCATGCCAAGAAAAACTTCTGCGTGAAAATCCATTAATTCTTTTGTGACAGCGACAATCTCTTCGTTGATATCCTTTTTCCCAAGAAGGGCGCGCAATTTTTGCCGAAAAGATTCGGGATAAGAAATATAACGGTTTTCAACAAAGTTTTTGATGCTATGACCATCGGTTTCAATAATTGCGACATCCACACCATCAAGAGATGTGCCGCTCATCATGCCGCATGCGATCATTTTTTTCTCACAGAGACCTCATTATATCTTTTATAACAGATAGCAAAAATTTGATACGGGGTCTTTACCTTCGCTCACTTTTTTTTCAGAATGAAAGGGATTAACTTTATTAAGGATCGTTTTGATGCCACAAGCCTTACTACAAAATCCCCTTGCAAAATTTATGAATAGTAAATTTATTCACATGTTGATTGGACTTCTTGTTCTTGCGAATGCCATTGTTTTGGGATGGATGACTTTTGAACCAAAAGATTCTGAGCTTTATCAGAAACTTCATCATATTGATACGATTATTCTCTATACCTTTGTTGTTGAAATTGTATTGCGCATTTTTGCGAATGGTGTTCACTTTTTCAGGTCAAGTTGGAATATTTTTGACTTTCTGGTGATTTTTAGTGCCTTTATTCCTTTTCCCAATCCCGCGCACAGAGAAATGGTCAGAGCCCTTCGTGTTCTCAGGCTTTTTTACTTTGTGGAAATTTCCAAAAAACTCAAGCACGTTTTTGGTGGTTTAATGAAAGCACTCCCTGGACTCGTCAGTGTTGTTTTCATCAGTATTGCTGTCTTTTATATGTTTTCGATCGTGGGTGTTGCCTTTATGGGATCCAAGGGAGTGCCAGAGTTTGCTGACCTTGCAAAGAGTGCGGATACCCTTTTTCAATTTTTGACGATGGATGATTGGCACGCATTATTTTTGAAAGTTCTTCCGGTTCAACCCTATGCAGGTTATTTCTTTTATACTTACTTTGTTGTGATGGTTTTTGTTGTCTTAAACCTTTTTGTGGGTGTGATCGTTGGTGCCCTTCAAAATGCAGAGTCTGATTTAGAGAATCAGACGGTGAGTGATGATGATAAGCATGAGGAAATCCTTAAGGAACTCAAAGCTCTAAAAGCAGCGGTTTCAAAAGCCTCAAAATAGAGAATTATCTTTAGAAAAAAAGCCCCCATATAGGGGGGCTTTTTTAGGTTGTGATTTCTTTATTAGAAAGTAACCTTTGCAGAAAGCTGACCAAAGTAAAATGTTTTGCCCACAAGATTGGGATTAATATTCGGTACAGCAGTGCGAATAGATTCTTTCATGCCCTGTTGAGGGATAGACATACCCAGTAATGTCGAAAGTTCAAGCCATTTATAGGGTGACCAGCCACCGTAGATATTGAATTCATTTACAGCATGTCGATTGCGTGCGCCAGCCTGACGTGGTTTATCGAAATCAATATTGAGGTACAGGACACCGAAGTTGATGTTTTCTCTCGGGGTAAATTTTGCGTTAATTTGATGGATGCGCAGGTTAGAGTTTCCAGAAACATACTGACCAAAAACGTCACCGGCTTGGTATGTTCCATATCCATCATACAAATTTGTTCCAAAGAGCATACCGTCATAAGAACGCTTAACTTGGGAGCCAGGGTTGTTGTCTCCGCTATAGTAGCTATAACGGTAAGCAAGAAGAGGTTTACCCCAAAGCTTGCTAAACATATAAGCGGGCTCGATGTAATAAGCATTTGCAACAGTTTCGCGTGACCAATTTGGGTTTTCTTGGTGTACGACACCTGACATAAAGCGAATATCATGGTTCCATGGGATAAAGTGTCCGCCCATACGTGCGTTATACATCATAAGGCCATCACGATTTGATGCTGTTGCGGGGTTAATAACAGTTTGATCAGCTTTATACACATGAATGACAGAGGCACCAAATGTCCAGAGGTCTTTGTCTTTTTCTTTTTGGTTTGGTTTAAACCACTCAGCATCCACACCATGGAGCCATGTACGTGGTTGATCGCCGCCACGCATGATTTGTTGATTTGAGTTGTTTTGTAGGTGAAAGAATTTTAAGCGAACGGGGGATGAGTTAATTTTCAAGATAGCCGTTTCGCGAAATGCTGTGCGTGGTCCGATATAATAAGCTCCACGACCACTTCCATCTGTCGTTCCATCACAGATAATAAAGCCATCGCCGATGGTAAAAGACTGATTTCCTAAGGAAAAATCAACAAGATCATCTGCGCTTTTAAAAAGTTTTCCAGATTTCCAACCTACATAGGCATCTTCTAGACCGAAGCGTCCTGGCTCGTGGCTTGTTGTTGATATGATGTTGGGTTCACCTTTTCCAAAGTTTTTTGCGCCAATAACACTGAGGCCTGCATATCCTGTGCTTCCGTTACCCACATCAAATGTACCTGTGACTGAAGGTTTAATGTATTTCTCTATCCATTTTGGGGATTTTCGGCGAATACTCTCATTTCTAGTGTCCGCAGAACCAGCGCCATATTGTGCATTGTTTGCAAACATACCGCCCATGCCAAGGACCACGCCTGCTTTGATTTCCGCGCCATTTTTGTTAAAAACGGTCACTTCTGCGTTGGATATGTGAGCTGTTGCGCAAAGGGCAATGAGGGAAAGTGCTAAAATTTTTTTCATAAAAAAACTCTCGTTTAATGAGGAACATAGTGAATAGTTTCACCATAATTTTATGTGAGTTAAATTTTAGTTAAAATC
>JBDHTO010000116.1:0-3578 GCA_039808665.1 Alphaproteobacteria bacterium
CGATGATCATGATGGTGGTGATAGGGAGCAAGTGTTGGAGGAATCCCCCCCTCAAACAGACTAAGGTACTCCGGATGATGTTTAATATCCTCTGGGTGCCCCACACAGCAAAGGTGATGATTCAGACATAAAACCTCATCACTTTTTGCCATCACAAGATGAAGATCGTGGGATACATGCAAAATGCCTATATTTTCTTTTCTTGCAAGCTCGATAATAAAATCATGGATATCTTTTTGAGAAGTGATATCAAGGCCTTGGGTGGGTTCATCTAGGATAAGAAGATCTGGCCCATGGGCAATGGACTGAATCAGCAAAATCTTTTGCAACTCTCCACCGGAAAGGTCATAAAGCTGCCTTTTAAAAAGGTGAGTCACATTCAGTTTTTCCGCATAAGCAAAAGCTTTCTTATCGCAACCGCTAATATCCAAAAAACCCGAAACGGTCAGAGGCAAAAGGGGATTAACATGAATCTTTTGGGGAACATATCCCAAACGAAGCTTATCCCGGCCCATCACAGCGCCAGATGTCGGGTTACGCAGCCCCAAAATCACCTTAAGAAGCGTTGTCTTTCCCGCACCATTTGGTCCAATAAGTGTTGTGATACGACCCCTTCGAAGGGAAAACGAAACCCGATCAAGAATAGTCTTTGTCTCGCTCTTCAAAGAGACGTCATTGACACTTAAAAGAACAGTTTCTTCCTGCACCGTTTCCTTATGCGCCTTGTTCGGTTGAAGAAGCATTCATTTTTTGAACCCGTGCCTCGTGACGACCACCTTCAAAAGGTGTATTCAAAAAGGCATCCACACAGGATTTCTGCATCTCAGAACCAATCATCCTTGACCCTAAACACAAAACATTCGCGTTATTGTGTTTGCGTGTAAGGGTTGCAGAAACGGGCTCGGAGACAAGGGCCGCACGAATATGAGGGAATCGGTTAGCAGCGATACTCATCCCAACCCCTGATCCACAGACCAAAATACCGCGGCTTTCCGGGTCATCCTTCATCGCTTTTGCAAGTTTTTGTGCATAATCAGGATAATCCACGCTATCCTTTGCATGGGTACCAAGGTCAACAACCTCGTACTCTTTTTCTTTAAGATAGGCGACAAGCATATCCTTTGCTTCAAATCCCGCATGATCAGCGGCCAGATAAATCTTTGTTTTCTTCATGGATACCTCGTTTTCTGAAAAAGAGGGCGTAGATCCCCAACCCAATAAAAGCAATCCCAAGAGGGACGAGAATAAAGTATTTTTTAAGGACGTCAAAGTTTTCAACAATAAGTTCAAAGGTACCCCCAAGCATGTATCCACCAATACAGCTAATGATAGTCCAAATTAACGCCGCAAGTAAATTGAGGGGAATAAACCTTTTCGGCTCCACACGTGCTGCACCAATGACAAGTGGGCTGATGGTGCGAATACCGTAAATAAATCGAAAACTCAGGATAAACCAGATATCCCAACGGTGCAAAAGGTCAAAAGCACGTTTTGAACGTTCCTGAAGTTGCGGGAATTTTTTAAAAAAACGCTTTCCGTAATAACGCCCCACATAAAAAAGCGCCTGATCCGCAAAGAGTGTCCCCAAAAATGCAATAATCATAATTTTGGGAAGAGAAAGAATTCCCTGATATGCCATAAAAGAGGCGGTGAGAATAACGGATTCCCCCTCCACCATAGAACCAAGCAAGACGGCGAGATATCCCCAATCTTGAACAAACTGAATAAATGATTCCAACGATGCCTCCTGTTCCCCTGCACTATAGCAGAACGACCACAAAAAAAGATACGAATGACTTTGAGTGTGTTATGTTTGGGGCAAGTTTTTAAAAGCATGCCCACAAGAACAAAAATCAAATATGACAAGCCTTAAAAAAACAGAAGAACTCACCCCTGAGCAATACGCTGCAAACGCGAATACCCCCATGTTTCAGCAGTATTTTGCGGCCAAGAAAAAGCACCCCGAAGCCCTTCTTTTTTTTCGACTTGGTGATTTTTATGAGCTTTTTTTTGAAGATGCTCTTTTGGTCGCAAAAATTCTTCAAATCACACTGACCCACCGGGGAAAACATCTTGATCAACCGATCCCCATGTGTGGCGTTCCCTTCCATGCCTATGAACATTATGTCAAAAAGCTGATTGATCAAGGATACAAAATCGCCCTATGCGAGCAAACAGAAACCCCCGAAGATCGCCTCAAGAATGGAGGGAAAGGCCCCCTCAGTCGTGATGTCGTAAGACTCATGACACCGGCAACCGTTGTGGAGTCTTCTTTTCTTGAAGGAGGGGCTGAAAAACATTTTCTCCTTGCGATTGTCGCCCATAAAGGACGGATCACACTCGCCTACCTCGACCTTTCAAGTCACATTTTCAACGTAGAGACGATCGAAGAAAATGAACTTCTTTCCGCCCTTGGAAGGGTTCAAGCCAAGGAAATCCTGATTCAAGACGATTTTTATCAAGCTTGTTTTGAAAAGCTTTCCTCTTACCGACGCCTTATTCAGCCCCTTCCCAAATCCAAATTTAACGAAGAAAGCGCAAACACACGTATTAACCGCATTTATCATCTCAAAACAACACAGGGTCTTGGCACACTCAACAAAGAGGACATTCAGGCCATTGGTGCAGTTTTGGATTATGTGGAAATTGCTTACCGTGACACCCTTAAAAACCTTCCCTTCCCCAAGAAACTCCAAAACAATCAAGCCCTTGTTCTAGATCACCAAACAAGAATTAATCTTGAGATTGAACGCACACTCCAAGGAAAGCGTGAGGGTAGCCTTTTTTTCGCGATCAATCATACACAAACAAACGGTGGGGCAAGATTGCTTCACACCTATCTTTCCCATCCCACACAAAATATGGATGTACTCCAAAAGCGTCTAGGCAGGATAGAGTACTTTTGCAACCACCCAGAGATTCGAAAAAGTGTGATAGCCGCGCAGCAAAATAATCTGGATCTCACGCGTTCCCTCAGTCGCCTTCTTGTGGGACGTGGTGGTCCTATGGATATGGGCGTTGTGAGAGATGCTTTAAACGAGTCGTTGCAGATTGAATCCTTGCTCACAGAAGATTCCCCCCTTCGCTTCAACAACACTCCCAAAGATTTACTGGATCTCCTTGAAAGGGCACTTTTGGACCAGCTACCCCTTCATCACAGGGATGGCGGGTTTATTCGTGAGGGGTATCATGAAAAACTGGATGAACTTCGTCAGTTTGCAAAAGCAGGAGAAAGACATCTCGAAGAGCTCCAAGAGCGTTATCAAAAAGAGCTCGACCTCCCCACACTAAAGGTGAAAGTCAATAACCTTGCGGGATATTTCATTGAAATTCCAGCATCGAAAAAAGATAAAGTCCCTGCATCCTTTTTTCATAAACAATCCCTCGCCAACAACATCCGTTATACGACAGATGAGCTGAATGATTTGGCAACCAAGCTCCAAAACGCAGAAAGCAATATGGTAAAATGGGAAACAACTCTGTTTGCTGAGCTTCTTGAGAAAATCTCTTTTTATCAAGAAACGCTTTTTTCCATGGCAAAATTCCTTGCACAAATTGACGTTTTTTCAACGAGCGCA
>JBDHTO010000117.1:0-3480 GCA_039808665.1 Alphaproteobacteria bacterium
TGATCCGAAATCTGAGCAAAGGCGTATTTTTGCCCTGTTTTGCTTGTTTTTTCTACTTTTGTGATAATGACGCCTATAAGGCGTAAAAACGTATTGTCCGGGGTCGATTCCAGCCGAGAAGAAGGTGTCGCGCCGATTTTCTCTAGATTACTGTAAATATCCAAAGGGTGTGCCGAAAGATAAAAGGAGAGCGCAGAAAACTCATGGGCAAGCTTTTCAAGGGGTCCCCAGGGTTCTGCTTTTTCGAAAACAAATTGAGTTTTTTCTGTAGCTCCCCCAAAAAGAGAGACTTGACGATTATCTCTTTCTTGATTCCTTTCTGAGGCAAAGCGAAGAATCTGCTCTAAATTCCACATAAGCTTTGCGCGATCTGGGTCAAGGGAGTCAAAACATCCCGCACCAATCAGATGTTCAAGTTGTCGTTTGTTAAGGGTTTGATGGTCAAATCGCTCAACAAAGTCCACCATACTTTTAAAGAGGCCATTTTTTTCCCGCTCATGGACAAGAGATTGCATGGCTGCTTCTCCCACATTTTTGAGGGCCGCAAGGCCATAGCGTACAGCACCACCTTCTACGGCAAAATGAGGGTAAGAGTTGTTAATATCAGGGGGGAGAAGTTGAATATGACTACGTGTCATATCCGAACGGAACATATTCAGTTTGTCCGTGTTGTGCATATCATAGGTCATGGACGCTGCGAAAAATTCCGCGGGGTGATTCGCTTTTAGGTAAGCTGTTTGATAAGCGAGAAGGGCATAGGGAGCCGAGTGGGATTTGTTAAATCCATAGCCTGCAAATTTGGCCATTTGATCAAAGATTTGGTGTGCAATCGATTCCTTGACACCGTATTCAATGGCGCCACTGACAAAGCGCTCTCTTTGGGCATCCATTTCTTCCTTAATCTTCTTACCCATTGCACGTCTTAGCAAATCCGCAGCACCCAGTGAGTATCCCCCGATTTTTTGCGCAATATGCATCACCTGTTCTTGATAGACCATGACACCATAGGAATCCTTCAAGATGGGCTCAAGATCTGGGTGAAGGTATGTCACTTCCTCTTCACCGTGTTTACAGGCCAAATACCTTGGAATATCGTCCATAGGGCCAGGACGAAAAAGAGCAACAAGGGCTACGATATCCTCAAATCGATCCGGTTTGAGCTTTCTCAACACCTCTCGCATACCGCCGCTTTCAAGCTGGAACACGCCTATCGTATCGATCCGTTGGAGCAGATCAAAAGTTTTAGAGTCGTCAAGGGGAATATCTTGAATCTGAATGGATACACCCTTGTGACGTACAAATTCACAGCATTTTTCAATAACGGTTAGTGTCTTCAGTCCCAAAAAGTCAAATTTCACAAGCCCCGCCATCTCTGCATATTTCATGCTGAACTGTGTTGCGGGCAGGGCCCCCGGTTCATCAACATAAAGGGGGACAAGCTCTTGGGTAGGGCGGTCCGCAATCACAATACCCGCGGCGTGTTTTGAGGCGTGGCGATAAAGCCCTTCAAGCTTGGAACCAAGCTCAATCAGTTCCTTGACAGTATCATCGCTTTGTTGTGCCTCTTTGAGGGCGGGTTCCATCACAAGAGCTTCTTCAAGTGTGATGGGATTTGCGGGGTTATTGGGGATAAGCTTTGTGATTTTATCCACTTGCCCATAAGGCATTTGAAGGACACGTCCGACATCTCGGAGCACCGCACGCGCTTGGAGTTTTCCAAAGGTAATGATATGTGCAACGCGGTCGGCGCCGTATTTTTCTTTGACATAGTCAATGACTTCATCACGACGATCCTGACAGAAATCCACATCAAAATCCGGCATGGAGACGCGTTCTGGGTTGAGAAAACGCTCAAAAATAAGGCCAAAACGAATGGGATCCATGTCCGTGATGGTTAGTGACCATGCTACAAGAGAGCCTGCCCCTGAACCTCGTCCAGGTCCGACAGGAATGCTTTTAGATTTTGCGTATTTAATAAAGTCCGCAACGATCAGGAAGTATCCAGAAAATCCCATGGTTTTGATGATGGATAATTCATACTCCAAGCGTTCGATGTAATGAGGGGGGATCTCTTCTCCCAGGCGATCTTTGAGCCCTTCAAAAGCTTGTGTGCGAATTTCGTCATCTTCACTTTTCCCGTGGCAATCAAAGCTTGGGAGGATGGGTTTTCTTCCCCTTGGCATGAAGTGACAGCGTTTTGCAATCAATGTTGCGTTGGAAAGTGCTTCCGGCAAGTCTGGAAACATGGCTTCCATATCTTGGGTTGACTTAAAATAATGCTCAGGCGTGACTTTGCGGCGATCTTCCTCATTCACATAACGACCTTCGGCAATGCATAAAAGGGCGTCATGGGCCTTGAACATGCTTTTTTCTTCAAAAAATACGTTATTGGTGGCAACGAGGGGGATGCCCAAACGATCCGCCGTATCCACCAGACTTTTATCTTTTTCAAGAGAGTGCGTTGTGGGAATGAATCGGTTGAGCTCAAGATAAAACCGATCCTTGAAAATGTCTTGATACTCTTGGATGTGCTTGGTCATCACCTCTTCCTTACCCAGAGAAAGAGCATGGTGAATATTTGATCCTTCGCCTCCGCTCAGGCAAAGGAGCCCACGAGACTGTTCTTTTATCTGTGACAGGGTGAGGTGAGGGGGCAGATTGTTTGTGGCGTGAATAAAACTTTGGCTAAGCAAAGCCATGAGATTTTGATAGCCTTCTTCATTTTGGCAAAGGAGGGAAAGGTCAAAAAACAACCCTTCTTTCCCAAACTCTCCTGGCTCATAGAGGCGAACTTGGCATCCAACAATAGGTTGTATACCATTATCTGCACACGCGGTTGCAAACTCAAGAGCACCAAACATGTTATGGGTATCGGTCAGACCCACTGCCGGCATATCGTATTTTTGACACAACTTGGGAATACGCTTGACCTTCATCGCCCCCTCAAGGAGGGAGTAGGCAGAATGGAGCCTGAGATGAATAAATGAGGTGTTCACACGCATTTAAAAAGATGGGGAAGTTGATTATTTGTACCAGGAAAGGTCAAAAATTCTCAAGGACGGATTTGATGTTTTTCATGGTCACTGCAAGAGTAAAGGGATAAATAACAACAAAAATCCTATAATTTTGTGATGAGATCCCTGGAGGATATACTTGAAATATCGTGACACTTTTCGGATAATACCTTAGGCAAAGCCTTTTTGATGTCCTGATGATTAAACAATTTGAGCTCATTCAAAAGCTCAAAGTCTATCACCCCGATTTGGATGAGGACCTGATTAATCGCGCCTATGTGTATGCCATGAAAATGCATGGTCCTCAGATGCGGGCATCGGGTGATCCTTATTTTTCCCATCCTGTTGAGGTTGCGGGAATTTTAGCGGATCTGCATCTGGATGCAGCTTCTATTGCCACAGGTCTCCTCCATGACACCGTCGAAGATACAGGGGCAACCCTTGAAGAAATTACCACTCTTTTTGG
>JBDHTO010000118.1:0-3467 GCA_039808665.1 Alphaproteobacteria bacterium
GGAAAAAGAAAATCCACGGAGTTTTTATCCTTTTTAAATTTTTCAATCAAAATATCCGCCGGAGCATAACGGTTTGTGATGGTTTGCTCTATGGGCTTGAGGTAAATCTCTTCACCAAGACCTCTCTGTTGGAGTCCTTCTCGCGCGATATTTAAGATTTCCTCTGCGGCGTGCCACAGTGACATATCTTGAATGGTATTCTCAGAGAGACCCTCTCTTGGAACGGTGTAGTACAGCTTTTCAATCTGCTCAAAAGTCCAATCCTTGGTCAGGTGAATAATTTTTTCAAAAGCGGCATCATCGTAAAAAAGACCTGTATAAAGGGCACTGCTCGCAAAGGCATCGGGTCCTGCATCGATGCCCCGTATTTCAACAAAGGTTTTAAGGCGTACTTCTGGAAAAGCGATGGTCATCTGATCATAAAAATCATCCATGGTTGCGCTTCCTTCGTATATATCCAAATGGCCATCCATGAATTCACGAAAACTCTTTCCTGCGGCATTGATGTACGAACCATTTCTGTAAATAAAGTACATGGGGATATCAAGGAGGTAGTTTAAATAACGCTCAAAGCCCATGCCATCTTTATGAACAAAAGAGAGAAGCCCGCAGCGGTCAGGATCCGTATCAAGCCAGACAAAATTGCGAAATCCCTTGTATCCAGAAAGCCTTCCCTCATAAAACGGTGAATTTGAAAAAAGACCAGAGATGATGGGGTGAATGGCCTGGGCGACACGCATCATCTGAACCATATTCTCTTCGCTTGTATAATCCAGATTGACTTGAAGAGTGCATGTGCGGCGCATCATATCATGTCCGTGATGACCACGTGTCACCATATAGGCACGCATAATATTGTAACGCCCCTTTGGCATCCAGGTGAGATCGTCTTGGCGCCACAGGGGTTCAAATCCAATATCCATTTTAAAAAAATCGAGTTTATTCAAAATACTTGAAAGGTCTTTTTCAAAAAGCTCAATCTCATCCCACGCGGTGTGAAGATTTTGATGAACTTTTGCAGAGATTTCAAATTGACCACCCGGCTCAATGCTGAGGGAGGATCCCTCCTTTTTTGCGCCGATAATGTTTTCTTTTTCGTAAACTAACTCCCATCCCAATATTTCAAACTCTTTAAAAATTTGTGAGATTTGAGGGTGTGTGAGACGTTTTAGGGTTTTTTTGTCATAGAGGAAATGCTCACGCTCAATACCGATGCCACGGGAAGTTTTGGGCTTTGCGCCCTTAACAAAAATTTCTTTGAGTGTTCTTTGATCTAAAACCATAAGAGTACACTTTGCTAAAATTTGATGTGTTTTGCAAGGGATAGAAGTGCTTGTTGAAGCTCAATATTATCAATTTGATTGACGGCTTTAAGGATATCCGATGAAATTTGAGGCGGAGTCACAACTGTGGTGGGATAAAAAGAATCCAGTGTTTCGAGGGGTTTTCCACCGTGTTTAAGTGTAACTCTGTCGATGACTTCCTTTCCGAAATACACGTTGACCTTTTCTGTAATCAACTCTTCTTGGAAGGAAAGCTCAATAGCAAACGCGCTGTGGCTGAGTCGTAAGTGCAAATTTCCCTCAAGGGCTGCTGAGAGTAATTGCTTTTTTTTGGGAAAAATGATCTTCTCAGGACGAGCGATGATGCTTAATTGCTCACCAACAATTTTGCGCCAATCCAGCATGAGCGTTGCAATATAATAACCATCACCGACAAGCGCTTGCTGAGTCAGGGGTTTGACAAGAGTCTCAATTTTTTTCATGACACACGATCCTCAAAACCACCTAAATATATCTTACACCACTATAATTAAACAAATGGTTAAATGGTTCGAAGATCATCATGTTGTTTTTCCCTGGCGCCGAGATAGGGACCCTTACAAAATCTGGTTAAGTGAGGTGATGCTGCAGCAAACAACGGTTGAAACAGTGAAACCTTATTTCGAAGCGTTTGTTCAACGCTTTCCTAATCTTGAAAGCTTGGCAAAAGCGGATATTCATGAAGTTTTAACTCTGTGGCAGGGACTCGGGTATTATAGACGTGCACATCTTTTGCACAAAGGTGCGCAGTTTATGTGGAAAGAAGGTCAAGAAATTCCCACCAGTTTAGGGGGGCTTTTAAAGGTGCCTGGTATCGGACATTATACATCCCGCGCCATACTTTCCATTGCCCTTGGAAAACCCCATGTTCCCGTGGATGGGAATGTGATTCGCGTTCTGTCTCGTCTTTTTGGACTGCTTGATGTTTATGAGAAACTTGAGAAAAATCTTTCGCCGGATCTTTTACAGTTTGAAAAAGCTTTAGAAGAATACTCCCCCGGTTTTTTTGCACAAAGTTTGATGGATCTGGGAAGGGAGGTTTGTCGACCTAAATCACCCATGTGTGATCTTTGCCCTATTCAGGATCATTGCAGCGCTTTTTCAAAATCTCTCCAAGATCAAATTCCTCAAAAAAAGAAAAAACCGCAACAACCTCAAAAATATGGACGCGCCTTTGTTTATGTTAAGGGAAGTCAGATTTTACTGATTCAAAATGGTAAAGAGGGTCTTTTCCCTGGTCTTTGGGGGGTGCCGCTCGATATACAAAATGAGCCCGTTGAAAGCCACTCTTTTGGCTATGTGGGGTATGTGGGGGAGGTGAATCACACCTTTACACACTTTAAGCTCAAAGTGGGTGTGTATCTATCTTATGCTGATGCGGGTCAAGAAGGGCGTTTTTTTGATATTCGTGAATTGGAGAACTTTCCTTTATCGACCTTGATGAAAAAGATCATTTCCCTCTATCTTGGGGAAAGTAATAAAAAATCTGCAGCATGATGATGACTTGCCCAAGAATTCTTCAAGTTCTTCCATCCCTTAATCAGGGGGGGGTAGAACGTGCAACAATCGATGTTGCGATGGCCATTACCAAAACTTATGGTATAAAGACCTATATTGCGTCCCATGGCGGTGTTCTTGAAAGCATTCTCTGTGGTGGGATTTCTCATATTAAGCTTCCCCTGCATACAAAAAATCCCTTGAAAATGATGGCAAATATTTTTGCCCTTTATAAGGTTATTAAGGAATTTGAGATTGATGTGGTTCATGCACGATCTCGTGGCCCGGCATGGAGTGCTTGGTTTGCATGCTTGATGACGAAAACACCCTTTGTCACGACCTATCATGCCGCATACAAATCGGGGAATAAGGTCAAATCCTTTTATAATGCCGTTATGGCGCGGGGGCATCGTGTCATTACCATTTCAAAATTTATAGACGATCTTGTTGAAAAGCGTCATCCTTGGGTACAGAGAAATCTCATCTATGAAGGGATCGACATCGATTATTTTTCAAAGGATGCTAAGTTTGATCGATTTGATCCCAAGCCTTTGTTTAAAAACGATCTTCCCGTTCTTTTTGTTCCCTCACGTCAAACACCGATTAAGGGAATTGATACAGTTGTCCATGCAGTGTCTGAAATGCGTG
>JBDHTO010000119.1:0-3463 GCA_039808665.1 Alphaproteobacteria bacterium
CCAATCAAGATCTGGCGCTATAGTGAGAGGCTTTAATACATATTCCACATCATCGCCCACCCCTAAACCATTGATAGGAGAAGAAAGGACAATTGTTGTCGCATTTTTTGTCATGGCGACAACTTCCCCAAAATAACTCACGCCATTCTTATGAATACGACACAAGCATCCCATCGCCACATTGAGAGAACTCAAACTTGCCGTTATGGTCAATCCTTGAATGGCTGTAACTTTTCCAAATAATCGATAAGGGGGAATGGCATCAAGTGCGGATTTGATATGTCCGAGAAATTCCTTGGGCTGAGAATTTGCCACGCTTCACACACAACTTATGGCTATCTTACCGTATTGTGGGACGATTCAGGAATTAAGTAAATAATTGGTTAATGTGGTTGTGAAAAAAAGTAAATAAATATTTTGGAAATCGTTAATTTTTTAGTTAGCATAATATTAAGGAAGATTAACAGAATTTGGAAATAGACCATGCGCGTTCTACTTATCGAAGACGATTCCGCCACAGCAAAAATGCTGGAGGCCACACTCAAATCTGAAGGTTTTGTTGTGGATATCACAGACCTCGGAGAGGACGGTTTGGAAATCGGTAAACTCTACGAATACGACATGATCCTCCTTGATTTGGTTCTCCCTGATATGAATGGTTATGACGTTCTTAAGAGGCTAAGATCTGCGAATGTTAAAACCCCTATCCTGATCCTTTCAGGGCTTTCTGAGATTGAAGACAAGGTCAAAGGCCTTGGTTTTGGCGCTGATGATTACCTCACAAAACCTTTTAATAGAACCGAACTTTTGGCACGTGTTCACGCTATTGTAAGACGCTCTCGCGGTCACTCGGAATCAGTGATTCGCACCGGAAGGCTTTTTGTCAACCTTCAAAGTCGGACCGCCAATGTTGATGGAACCACACTACATCTCACAGGGAAAGAATACGCTATCCTAGAGCTACTCTCCCTGCGCAAAGGAAGCACCCTCACAAAGGAAATGTTCCTGAATCACCTTTATGGTGGCATGGACGAACCTGAGCTCAAGATTATTGATGTTTTTATTTGCAAACTTCGTCGCAAACTCGCAGAAGCTCTTGGCACAGAGGATTATATTCAAACCGTTTGGGGCCGCGGCTATGTCCTTCGTGATCCCAACAGTTTTGAAGAACCCGTCACAACTGCTGATGTGAAGAAGCGTGAAGATAGCCCGAGAGGGAGCAGCGCTCAACTCGCTTCTTAGGAAAGCTTTTTTATATTTTTTCTCAAAGCCCCACAACACGGGGCTTTTATCTCATAAATACATTGAAATTTAAACTTCAGATACTTAGATTAACCTTGTAAATCACAACTTTTTTATCGCAATGGCCATATTACCTGTTCTTGAGTATCCAGATCCACGTTTGAAGATCCCTTCAAAACCTATTGAAAAGGTGGACGATGAAATTCGCGCACTCATGGATGACATGTATGAAACGATGATAGCTAATGATGGATGCGGGCTCGCCGCCCCCCAAGTAAATGTGCATAAGCGGGTTATCATTATGGACTTTGCTTACAATGATCCTGATTTTAAAACTATGTACTTGGCCAACCCAGAGATCATCGAAGCCAGTAAAGAGCTTTATGAACTCAACGATGGCTGTCTTTCTGTCCCAGAGTACAGGGGAAATGTTGCGCGTGCTAAAAAAATTCGATACAGATACCTTGATCGTGACAATGTTTTAAGGGAAGAGGAAGCAGAAGATTTGCTTGCTTTTTGTGTCCAACACGAGATTGATCACCTCAATGGGAAACTTTTTATTGATCGCTTGTCCCCACTTAAACGACAGATTATCATCAACAAATTGCGCAAACGGAAATAGGATTTTTTTGTGACGCGTCTCATCTATATGGGAACACCCGCATTTGCAGTACCCGCCCTCGAAGCACTTGTGCATGAGGGATATCAAGTTGTCGCCACTTACTCTCAGCCTCCACGACCTAAAAACCGTGGTCATCAGGTCACCAAAAGCCCGATTCACGTATGCGCTGAATCCTTTAATATCCCCGTATACACACCAACATCCCTCAAAACACACGAAGCCCAAGAGGAATTTCGATCACACCAGGCTGATCTAGCAATTGTTGCCGCTTACGGACTTATTTTGCCGCAAGTTATCCTGGACACGCCACGACTTGGCTGTATCAATATCCACGGATCTCTCCTTCCCAAATGGCGAGGTGCCGCCCCTATTCATCGGGCCATGCTCGACGGGGATCCCATCACAGGAATCACACTGATGCAAATGGATGTGGGACTGGACACTGGGGATATGCTTGCAAAGGAGGAGTATTCTCTTTCGTCCGATAGCACATTTTCAAAAGCTCATGACGATCTTGCACAGATAGGTGCAAAACTTTTAATTGAAACACTACCAGATTATCTGGCGGGAAGAATCACCCCTCAAAAGCAGGATAATCACCTGGCTACCTATGCACATAAATTAAAAAAAGAAGAAAGCATTCTTGATTTTTCCCTCCACGCCCAAACATTACTGAGACGTATCAAAACCCTGAATCCTTGGCCAGGAACACATACCCAGTATCAAGACACCCCCCTTAAAATCATAGAGGCAGAAGTGATCGAAGAAAAAACTGATCATGCTCCCGGAACCTGGATGGGAGAGGGTAAGATTGCCTGCGGTAAAGGAAGTGTTTTGCATATCCTTAAAATCCAGCGCCCTGGGGGAAAACCACTAGAGCTATCTGAATTCCTTCGCGGGTTTCATCTTGAGGTTGGCGTGAAGCTCGCTTAGAATCACACAAGATTCTTAACTTGCTAAGAGCTTACCCATGGAAAAATCTTCTCTTATACTAAATGACCGTAAACTTGTGGGCATTTCTGTACGTACCAGCCTTCAAAATGAACTCAATCCCGTCACGGCGAAGATCACCCCCACGGTAGGTCGCTATATGATGGAGGATATCCCCTCAAAGATAAGAGGAAGAAAAAATCCAGGCATTGTTCACTGTTGCTATCACGAGTATGAAGACGAATATCGTGCAGGGTATACATTCTTTATTGGTGAGGAGGTTGAGACCTTCACCAATCAGGAAAAAGGACTGTCTAATCTTTTCATTCCCGGGGGACATTACACAAAATTCACCACAGAAAGTGGCCCTATGCCCCTTGTCATTATTGGCGCTTGGCAAAAGATTTGGATGATGGGAGAGGATAATCTCGGAGGAAAGCGCAGGTACGCCGTAGATTTTGAAATTTATGACGAACGCGCCAAAGACCCACAAAATACCATCGTTGATATTTACCTGGGATTACAAAAGTAGGGAAGATATAGATATTATTGCACTGTTGTGCTACCTTCATGGCCATGGAGGAGTGCCAGAGTGGCCGATTGGGGCGGTCTCGAAAACCGTTGTGCGTGAAAGCGTACCGTGGGTTCGAATCCCACCTCCTCCGCCAT
>JBDHTO010000120.1:0-3430 GCA_039808665.1 Alphaproteobacteria bacterium
GTTAATAACCTTAATATTGGTGATATAGCCTTTTTTTTCTGCTGTGGCGATGTCGGCTTCTGCGGTTGAAGTTTGCTGACATTCTTTGACAAAAGCAGCAAGAGCTGTATCGTTTTGTGCAAGATTTTCTGTAAGGGGGTGGGTTGCAGCCAAGGCGACAAAAGATGCGCCGTAAAGGGTATCCGGGCGTGTTGTAAAAACTTCAACGTACTCAGGTGTGCCTTTAATTTGAAATTTGATGAGAGCACCGGTGGATTTTCCAATCCAGTTTTCCTGCATTTTGACAACTTTTTCAGGCCACTTATCTAACTTTTGAAGATCATTCAAAAGTTGATCTGCGTAATCTGTGATTTTGAGGGACCACTGACGCAGTCTTCGTTTTTCGACAAGGGCATCTGATCGCCATCCTCGGCCATTCACAACTTGTTCATTGGCAAGAACGGTGTGTTCAACGGGATCCCAATTCACCCAAGATTCGGCCTGATAGGCAAGACCCTTTTTGTAAAATTCCAAGAAAAGCTTTTGTTCATGCCCAAAATATTCTGGAGCACAGCTCGCAAGTTCATAATTCCATGCAAAAGAAAAACCAAGAGCTTTGAACTGATCTGTCATGGATGCAATATTTTCAAGTGTCCATGTTTTGGGTGAAGCGTTATTTTCAATGGCTGCATTTTCTGCGGGAAGGCCAAAAGCATCCCAACCCATAGGGTGAAGAACGTTATATCCCTTATTCCGGTAAAAACGTGCGATCACATCGCCAATCGCGTAATTTCTGACATGTCCCATGTGGAGCTTTCCAGAGGGGTAGGGAAACATCTCAAGAACATACTTCTTGGGTTTTGTGGAGTCCCCCTTGAAATCAAAGGATGAGGAGTCAGCAAAGCGCTTTTGCCATTTTTTCTCAAGGCTCTTGAAGGGATATGTCATGGATTTATTTGGCCATATTTTGAATTTTCAAATCACGTGCTTTTGTGAGGATAATATCTTCCAGCTGTCTTGCAGTGTTGGCGTCTGTTGTACCAGGAAGCCAGCTTCCCCCTTTATTCACTTCTTTGTGAACAGTCACTTTAACGGCATCCGCGCGAAGAACTCGATCCTGAATATACACAGTCACTTTAAGTCTTTCCGAGGCATTGGCTGCGGATGTATACCAATCGGTGATCACAACACCGCCTGAGGCGTCTGCTGAGGCAAGAGGCATAAAGGAAAGAGTGTCAATAGTTGCCTTCCAAAGGTAGGGGTTCACGCGCATCCCACCGCCGCCACCAGCCATATCAAATTTGTTGTCGTTTGATTTTCCAAAGACTAAAAATTCTGGGCCAAAAACCTTGCCAAAGTCTTCTTTTCTTGTCTCATCTCTTCCTTTGGGAAGCTCTTCAAGAGGCTTTGTGCCTGAGCATGCAGACAAGAAGAGGAGCACAACAGAAAGGGAGTAAAAAGACTTCATATAATTATCAGAAAGAATGGGAACGCATACTCATGTTTATAAACAAAATAAAAGCGGCAAACAAGTGTTGCCGCTTTTTGAATGAGAGTTTCTTGGACTAGAAGCTGATCTTCGTTCCGAAAATACCCATAGTACCGCTGTTGTTGCCAACACCCGTTGTAAGGTTTCCGCCTTTGATTCGGCTTGCTGCTGTAACAAAGTCAACCATGGGTTGATTTGTCTTAGAGCGGATGACATCAAGCTCAAAGTACACTTTCCAACCTTGGAAGATGTTGAAGTCAATAGTACCTGTCCAAACGTTGTTTGTTGCTTTATTTGAACCGTCTGTCTTTCTCCAGAAGTGCTGATAAGCTCCAGCAAACTTGTAAGCGCCAATTGTGTAACCCAAACCAGCGTTCCATGCTTGACCAGAGTTTCCTTGGTGCATGTTTCCTGTTGTCAGGGTTCCCGCAGCATTGAGCTTCATATTCGCATTGGTTGGAAGGCGTGCTCTACCGCTGTTGAGGTAACCAAGACCAAGCTGCCATTTATTGTAACCAAAAAGGCCGCCGAGTTGGTAAGCAAAAGAATTCCTTAGCTTATTTCTTTGAAGCGTTGTTCCAGAAAGGGTCATGTAGGAGCTTTCGGTTACACCAGCCGCAGAGAGGGTCATGTTGAATGGACCGGAGGCCATCTTGTAATTGACCGCAAAAGCCCAGTTATTCATGCCATAAGGTTGCATGGATTTTTCAGGATAAATACCTTTTCCACCGTTTCCAGGGATGCTTGAGTTATCAGGGAAGTGGTTATCTTTTGAAGCGTCACCACCCTTGGCTGTGTTCGGGGTGTATGCGACAAAGAATTGGAATCCTCTGTAGTCAGGTCCCATAAAGACGATCTTTGCAGCGTTTCCTGTATCCATCAATGTGTCATTTTGTTTAATCACACCTGCGGACAAGTTATAAACGTTAGCGTAGGATCCTGTATCGAAACCACCAGCGCCACCAATAACCCGACCTGCATCATAGATTGCGAAGTCTTCTGGACCAACTGTGCTACCCATGCGGAGGCCGTAGTTATCCGTTTTGATTTCGATATAGTTTTTATCGATTGTTGGGCTACTTCCAGGATAGGACTGAATGTTAATGCGGTACATGTAGTCAACGCTTTGTGCGCGACCTGCAACCGTGAAGTAAAGATCGGATACATCTGTTGCAAAGTGAAGTGGTGCACCACCTTTACCGTTGGAGCGATCAGATTGCTTGATAATGTATGTGTTGAAAAGGGTAAAACCATTGATTTTCAAGGTAGGTGGAATAGGCTTTGCTGGGGAAACGTTTTCAGATCCCTCTTCTTCGCCTTCTGATTTCTTCTCCTCTTCCTTTTTCTTAGGATCTTCTTTTTTAGCAGAAGGCTTTGGCTCGTCGACTTTACCTCGCTTTGCGTTGTCAGCAGCTGCAGCTTTTTCAGCCCATGCGCTTCCCACAAAAGTAAAAGGGGACGACAATATAATTGCCGCGGACAACAGTAAAGTCAACTTGTTCATGGCTTTTTTCCTTATAGTTGATAGTGTAAATTCAAGACAACAATGGACTAAATTTTTACCTAAAATCAACGGCAAAGGATAACCTATACGATAAACTGGTGGGTTGTTGCGGCAAGAGCACAATAAACGTTTTAGTATTCGCTGTATTTATATTTTAGTGCAAGAATGAAGGATAGAATGGCGAACAGCTGTGGATTGGTCATATTCTGTTCTTTTAAATTGTATTTCTGAAATTTGGTGTGTGAAATACTTAAGGGGATTTGCCTGAGATTGTTTGCTAAGCATTCTGAGCCAGAGCATGGCATGATCTGAGATAAGCCCTTTGGATAAGCCATTTTCAAGAGTGGGCGGTGTGAAGGATGATTTTTTTGCGGTTGGTGTGGCGGTGCTCTCTTTTTTGGTATTTTCTTTGAAAAAGCTGAGCTGGGAGAGATCTTGGGTCATCTTTTGTCTCTATA
>JBDHTO010000121.1:0-3312 GCA_039808665.1 Alphaproteobacteria bacterium
ATTGAGTTGTCATGATGCATATACCCCACAGAGTAAATATGAATCAAACAAGAAATCACATTCACAACCGCCATCATCGTCACAGATGTTCGATCCAAAAGAACGCCAAAATTTATTTTAAAACCAAGAACATCAAACCACTTCCAAAACTCAGTTAACATGACCTTGTCTTGTAGACCTATTTCAACAAACAACATAACACTCGTAACAGCAGCCAAAACCATCATCGCGCAGGAGATGATTTGTACAAGATGATCACTAACTTTTTTGTTCAAAAGTGCGGCAAGAATAAAACCAGCAAGAGGTGCGAAAAGTGCAATTGTTTCAACCATGTCCTATCCTTTTAACTCTGACAGCTCATCCACATGCAGGTTGCGTTTGGACCTGTAGTAAATGACAAGAATTGACAAACCAATCGCCGCTTCCGCAGCAGCAATCGTTAAGATAAACAGTGTAAAAACTTGACCTGTGATATCACCCAAAGCCGACGAAAATGTCACAAAGTTAATATTCACAGAAAGAAGAATCAGCTCAATAGACATCAAGATGAGAATAAGACTTCTTCTATTTAAAGCGATCCCAAGAAGTCCTATGGAAAAAATAATCCCCGAAAGAATCAAATAATGTATCTGAGAAACACCGTGAATCATGACAGTTTAATCCCTTTTCTAAATCGTACCTTCTCTAAGCGAAGCGTATTCGCGGGGGAGCGAGAAAGCTGCTTATCCACATCTTGATGTTTCATAGTGGATTTGTTTTTAAGTGTTAAAACAATGGCCGCAATCATCGCCACAAGCAGAACAACACCAGACAACTGAAAAGCGAGAAAGTAATCGGTATAAAGCACCTTTCCAATAATTTCTGTATTAGTGAGTGTCGACTGCGCACGGTCCGGTACAATATCTTGTACACGTTCAGAAAATTTCCAAAGATAGACACCGGAAACAAGCTCCACGAGCAAGAGTCCGACAACGCCCAAACCACACAGGACATAGGTGCCTTTGTTCGCCTTCATAGACCTGTAATCCACATCAAACATCATCACAACGAAAAGAAAGAGAATCGCCACAGCCCCCACATAAACAATAGCAAGGATCATGGCAACAAATTCTGCCCCCTGAAGGACAAAAAGACCTGCGCCGTTTAAAAAAGCAAGAATCAGGAAAAGCACAGAGTGTACGGGGTTTTTTGCAAAAATAACTAAAAGGGACGAAAACACCATCGTTCCCGCCATCATATAAAAAAGAATCAGTTGCGGAGTCATATCCATTAGCGATACCTCTCATCTTCTTGGATATTGCGTTGAATCTGTGGTTCCCAACGATCACCGTTATCAAGAAGCTTATCTTTTCCGTAAAAAAGCTCTTCCCTTGTCAAAGCTGCATATTCAAAATTAGGTCCCTCAACAATGGCATCCACAGGACAGGCCTCTTGGCAAAGGCCGCAATAAATACACTTTGTCATATCAATATCATAACGAAGAGTTCTACGGCTGCTATCGTCTTCTCGTGGTGCACCTTCAATGGTAATCGCTTGAGCTGGACAAATAGCCTCGCAAAGCTTACAGGAAATGCATCTCTCCTCTCCATTATCATAACGCCTTAGGGCATGCTCACCCCTAAATCTTGGACTTAAAGGTCCTTTTTCATGGGGGTAAAGAAGAGTCACTTTTTTCTTAAAGAGATACCTAAGAGTCAGAGCAAATCCTTTGATAATTTCAAGGAGAAATAGTCGCTTAAATCGCCTCATCATGCGCGCCCCCAGCCAAAAAACTGAACCATCGTTGCCACAAAGACGAGATAAACAAGGGTGAGAGGCAAAAAGACTTTCCAACCAATACGCATCAATTGATCGTACCTAAATCTTGGAAGAGTTGCCCTTGCCCAAAGAAAAAGAAAGAGGATAAAGCATATCTTGAGAATGAGCCAAATAACGCCTGGAACCGGAGAAAATACGGCATAATCCACAAGGGGAAGCCATCCTCCCAAGAAGAGAATCGCGCCCATCGCACTCATCAAAATCATGTTAGCGTACTCCCCAAGGAAAAAGAGTGCAAAGGCAAGGGACGAATACTCCACATGGAATCCGGCCACAAGCTCGGCTTCAGCTTCGGGAAGGTCAAAGGGAGTGCGATTCGTCTCTGCAAGGGCGGAGATAAAGAAAAGGATAAACATGGGAAAAAGCGGCACAACAAACCACATGTTTTTTTGAGCGAGAACAATGTCCTTGAGGTTCAAAGATCCCGCTAAAAGAATGACTGTAATGAGAATAAAACCAATGGAAACTTCATAGGAAACCATCTGCGCCGCAGAACGCAACGCCCCCAAAAGAGCATATTTTGAGTTACTCGCCCATCCCGCAATGATAATGCCATACACCCCAAGAGAGGATATGGCAAAAAGGTACAAAACACCCACGTTGATATTGGAAATCACAAAAGTTTCAGAAAAGGGAATCACCGCCCACGCAGAAAGAGATAAAGCGAAGGTAAGAATGGGCGCCAACATAAAAAGGATCGGATTAGCAGCAGAGGGAATAATTGTTTCCTTGTGCATCAATTTTACAGCATCTGCAATGGGCTGCAGCAATCCAAAGGGACCACATACACCGGGCCCAACACGAAGCTGCATATAAGCCATGACTTTACGCTCGGCATAAGTAAGATAAGCCACCCCTAATAAAAGCGGGACAACAATCAAAAGGATTTTAAGAAGAATCTCAAGAGTAGGAAGCCCATACACCCAAAAAAGCTGTATCATATGCTCAATCATGCTTCCCTCCCCTCACCTTTTTTGAAGGGGATTTTTGACCTTCTTGTCGTAACCTAGAGCACTCTGCCAAAATTTTTGAGTGTTTTGTCACCACATTGGTCAAATAAACATCATTCAAAGGATTCATGAGCAAACGATTACTCAGCTTTGCTTTTGCCAACCGTGCATCCACTTTGGGAGCATAAGGCGCACTTGTTCCCTCTCCCTTCATCTTAAATACAGGAAAATCACACATCAGCATGGCAAGCAAGTCAACGCGATTGTCAAAGGGAAGTGGTTTTTGTAAAATATCAGAAAGTGCACGGATAATTTTCCAATCTTCGCGTGCTTCCCCTGGTGGTGCAACGGCTTGAACAGCTTGTTGAACACGCCCCTCGATATTCACATAGAGTGCCGTTTTTTCAGAATATGCAGCACCTGACAAAATAACATGGGCGTTGTGGGCCCCATCATCACCATGATGCCCCTGATAAATGATGTGTGCTTTTTTAAGCCTTGAAAAATCAAGATCATCCACACCATAAAGATAAAGTACTTTGAT
>JBDHTO010000122.1:0-3294 GCA_039808665.1 Alphaproteobacteria bacterium
CTTTTGAAACAACAAATTGCTTGGTTAGAGCAGCATTATCCAACAGCAGATTCATTCAAAGCGATGAATGTCCCCATGATCGCTGGGCCGGAAGTGATTACCTGTGACAACGCAGAGTATAAAAACACATTGAATGATAAAGATCGAAAAGGTCTTGTATTTTCCGTCCCCTTCTACAGGATTAATGGACAGTTTGCGGGTTGCGTGTGTGCGATTATTCGAACCAACGTGATCAAGAAACTTCTCCCCGAAAAAGGATCAGCACTTCTTAATCAGGAATACGGGTACACAAATCTTTCAAGCACGCCTGGTCAGGCGGAAAACTCCCTGGAGTGGGTGCAAAAAGGACAACCAGATCCCAACCTGATTTTTTCACAAGCTATAAAGCTAAAATCCAATGACCCAAAAAGCCAATGGATTTTCTGGACAGGTAGCCCCAATAGTGAGTTTTTAGAAAGTTCTCATGTCAAATCTATCGAAGATTTTAAGCTCTATGGTCACCTGAGTGCACTTCTTTTTGGTCTCATTGCCTCCATCGCCCTTTTTATGATGCTGCGCAGCCAAAAAGTTGTCCGCGAAAACAATCAAAGACTTGAAAACACTCTCAAAGAGCGCACTTCCGAAATCGAACGTCTTGCCTTAGAGCAAGAACAACAAAGATTACGTAGCGAGCAAGAAAAACTGGAAGCTCAAAAAACCTTAGAACGAACAATTGATGGTGAAGTGAATACGGTTGTTCAATCAACGATCGCTGGAAATTTTAAGCAACGCATTGATGAGGAAGGAAAAGAGGGATTCATTTTGAACCTTATCAAAGGTATTAACCAAATCGGTACCGTTGCAGAGCGCGGATTGAGTGAGGTTTTATCCGTTCTTACCTCTCTCTCTGATGGAAATCTTCGAAATACTGTACGTGGAGAGTACAACGGCATGTTCGATGACATGAAGAATTCTATTAATCATACGATTGTGCAACTCACAGACATGATTAAAAAAATCCAAGAGTCTTCTCAATCATTAAACCATGCGTGTGTTGGCATTGCTGAAGGGGGAAAGGATTTAGAAAATCGTAATGAAAAACAAACTGTCCTATTAAACAGTGCTGCTAAATCCATTCAGACTCTCAACCAAGTCACCAAAAAAAATCTGTCTATTGTTGAAGAATCATCCACAACATCGGAAAATGCAAGGCGCGCTGCCGAAGATGGTGTAAATGTGATTCGTGACGTGGTCGACGCTATGGAGAAAATTGAAACATCCTCCCTCAAAATGACGGAAATTATCGCCCTCATTGACGAAATCGCCTTTCAAACAAACCTTCTTGCGCTAAATGCTTCCGTGGAAGCTGCTCGTGCTGGTGATGCCGGAAAGGGGTTTGCTGTCGTCGCCCATGAAGTAAGATCCCTTGCCAATCGATCTTCGGGAGCATCTTCTCAAATCAAAGAATTTATCGAAGAAAATAAATCTTATGCCCATCTTGGATCAAAACTTGTCAAACATGCGGGACACAGCCTTGAAGCGATTAAAGACCTCACCGCCTCTGTCAGCAGCATTATCACAGAGATTTCAAGCGGCTCTCAGATTCAACTCAGAAATCTTGACGAAGTTAACAAAGCCGTCGAAGAAGTTAAAGTGTCGACACATCAAAATGCAACCCTTGTTCAACAAAATGCGGTAGCCATAGAATTCCTTGCTGAACAGGGACAGCAGCTTGATCAACTCACTGCATCTTTTAAAATTTAAACCCCTTTTTCTCATCTGTAATCTTTCGTCACTGGTGAAGCTGGATTTGATTTGTCAAAATGGCTACAAATAATCATTCTTTCTCATTTGACGGTTCTATGAAAAAACGCGCTGTTGTCGTCTTTGCGGCCGGGTCGGGCACCCGCATGAAATCATCTACACCCAAAGTGCTGCACACCATTGCAGGAAAATCCATGATTGACCACATTCTGGAAACGGGTGCATCCCTTGATGCCTCTCAAATTATCCTCATCGCCTCGCCTAATCTTTTGTCTTTTCTTGAAAAAAACCCAACATCCATGAAGTTTCCCATGGAAAGGGTCACACTCGCATTGCAAGAAAAAGCCCTTGGTTCCGGACATGCCATGCGATGCGCCCTTCCTCATTTGCACAAGGATATCGAAGAAGTCATTGTCCTTTTTGGTGATGTTCCCCTTATTCAAAAGGAAACTGTCGAAGCACTTTTTTCACACACCTCTCCCCTTGCCATGCTTGGTATGCGCGTCGCTCCACCCCATGCTTATGGCCGCATGTTTACCCATGGGGATGTCATCGATCGGATTGTTGAATTCAAGGATGCAACTCCCGAAGAACTCAAAATTGATCTTGTTTGGACGGGTGTTCTTAAGGCATCGAAAGTTATGTTAGAAGATTATCTTCCAAAATTAAAACCAAGCACAGTTACAGGTGAGGATTATCTCACCGGTCTTGTTGCTCTGCTTCGTCATGATAACCTTCCCGTTTCCTTTCATGTCGCAGAGAATGCCGAGGAGTTTGAAGGGGTTAATGACAAGCTCGCCCTGAGTATTATGGAAGGGCGTTTTCAAAATAGGGTGCGCAAGCAAATGCTTTTAGGGGGTGTGAAAATGATCGCCCCTGAAACAGTTTTTGTTTCCCATGATACAATCATCGAGGAAGATGTTGTCATTCATCCATTTGTCACATTGGGTACGGGTGTTCACATTAAAAAGGGATCAACCATTCTTTCCCATACGCATATCGAGGATTCCATGATTGGAGAGGACGCCTCAATCGGTCCTTTTGCTCACCTTCGAGGAGGCAATACGATTGATGAGAAAGCAAGCATCGGTAATTTTGTTGAGGTCAAAAAATCTCATCTGTCCAAGAAAGCAAAGGTCAAACACCTCAGCTATATTGGAGACGCTCATCTCCAAGAGGGGGTGAATGTAGGCGCTGGAACCATCACATGCAATTATGATGGCAAAAATAAACATCAGACAACGATCGGGGAAGGGTCTTTTATCGGCGCGAATACCACACTCGTTGCGCCTCTCAGTATCGGAAAAAATACAAAAATCGCCGCTGGAAGTGTTATTACACAGGATGTACCCGATAATAAAATCGCTTTTGGTCGCGCAAAACAAGAAAACAAAGAAAAGAAAAAGGACTAATTTTTATGTGTGGAATCGTTGGTTTAATTGGAAATGACGATGTTGTTCAACCTTTACTCGAGGGCCTCAAACGTCTTGAGTACAGAGGTTATGACTCCGCAGGAATTGCAACCATTCACTCTGATGAAATGCACAGAAG
>JBDHTO010000123.1:0-3262 GCA_039808665.1 Alphaproteobacteria bacterium
TTTAGAAGAAAAAACCTATGAGGATTACGTCAGGGAACTTATTGAATATCAGCTTTCCCAAAAAAATCCGATGAAGGGAGCTGAGCCGCAAGCCGCACGAGAAGAAAATATAAGCCCCCTCTACGATCTTTCCAACACATCTGCATCCATACTCACAGGCCTCCTTGATCCTGAAAAATATGCCACGACGATGAAACGGATTAACATATTGGCACCTTTGGCACAGTTATTTGAGGAGCTGAATATTGGTTATCGCCTTACCGAAGGTAAAATTATCTCCCCAAGAAATGGAGATGAAGCTTTTGTCTTTCACGCGATTCATGGTCGACCTATGGGAAAAACGGTTCAAAGTGTTGTTAGTGGACTTATCGAACACCTCGACAAAATGATTCCCGCATGGAGAAATCTTCTCCTTTCAGAAAATTAAGAAGAGGGGTGGCAACACCTCCCCTCCCTCTTAAAAAACTATTTTTTTATGAAGCAAATCTTCTTTTCCGGACTGAAAGAACTGTCCAGCCCTTCTTTTCAAGATTTTTTTTCACATTAATTAAAAAACTATTCAAAGTCTGCCCCTCTAAATCAGGTCTAAGCTCTTGAACCCATCCCTTAAATGTTCTGTAGCTTATTCCTTCGTTTTGATTTTTTCCGGTCAAATATGTTGAGATAACCCTTTTTGCTGTGTTCCTTGGCAAGTCTTCTTGGTGAGATTTATGGGGAAACTTATATCCCTGACTTCTCAAAATATGCCTGAGTTTACTTGTGTTCTGAGCGGAATACTCACCTTCCAATTGATCTCCAAACATATCCCACATCCATGTCCTCAAAGTTTTATGGGAAATGACTTGGCTTTTATCCCAATCCTCGAGATAAGAAGCTTTGATCCCTTCTGCCATAATAGTAAAACGCTCATCATGAGAAGCCGTTGGCATATCTTCATCTTCACCTTCATCTGAATCCGAATCCGCCAAAGACTCTTCCTCACTGACATCATCTATTGAGGCACCTTGATTATCCATTGAAACATCTTCATTAAAATCAACAGGTGCTGGTGCAGGTTCTGCACCCACCACAGGAGTTTCCATCTCCTCAGCTTCAGGAGGAATAGCATCTCTCAATTCATCCAGCAAGTTCACAATAGTGTTTTTAACACCTCTGTCTCGCAAAGACGGATTTAAGTGCTCCGATCTCACGTTAACAGGCAATCCCCCAATATGGGTATCATTTTTTGGAAAGATTAAAGCGTTTCCTTCATGTGCTGCCACTGCATCTTTTTTCAAGATAGGAAATATAAGAAGATCTTCTGCTGTAGAAAAAGCATCTTCTTCACTCATGCCTTGAGGCCTAAATCCCCCAACCAAAAGACGCGCTTTCAAAACACTAATGACCCCCGTATTTGAAAGCCTCTCTGACAACTCAAGGTGCTTCCAAGCATCCCTTTGCCATATCGACAACATATTATTTTCACTCACTAGATTGTCAGTGTACTTCATCATATATTTTGCATACCAAATATGGGCATGCCCCTTTTGTGCATTGGTGGAGCGTTCATTATTCAAGATATCACATAAAATCCCCTTAAGATCCTTCCGAAGCTTGCGATAACAACCTTGATAACGCTTTCTTTGAACCAACTGAGCTCCATAATGAAAGGCCAATTTCATATACCCCAAAAGGTACTTTGGATCCTGATCCTCTTGATAGTGCGTCAAAAAAATCCGCGCTTCATTTGCCTTACGGCTTCGCTTACGGATTGGTTCATCAACTTCATCCTCACGTGCATACTCACGCATTCGTTTTTGAGAAGCGGTTGTTTCCTGAGAAGCAGCAAACTGTAAAAAAATCAAAAATAAAAGTGAGAAAAATTTCATACAACAATACTCCCTCGATGTTGGTCAATTAGAGTATCTATATTAAATTTATATTTAATTAAAAATCAATTAAGCATCAAAAAACATCTTTGCAATGTTTATGTTGTGAAGCTTTTGTGCGGCTCTCAATCCTGTGGGAGAGGTCACATTAATCTCCATAAGATAGTCCCCAATCACATCAATCCCGACAAGATAAAGCCCCCAATCCCTAAGCATCGGACCAATGCGTTCACAAATTTCTCTATCTCGTTCAGAAAATTCACAAGAAGTTACAGATCCCCCTTGGGCCATATTGACGCGCACCTCTCCATCCTTGGGCACACGCCTAAAAATGCTCACAGGTTTTCCATTCAAAAGGTGAATCCGCTTTTCATTCTCATAAACTTCTTTGAGGATAGGTTGAACAATGACGGGTGCCTCATAACGATCAAGATAAAATTTCACAATTGTGTCAAGAACACCGCACCCCGGTTGATATAATGGCAACACATCATGACCACCATATCCATACAAAGGTTTAAGAATAACTTCTCCATGGGTTTTGGAAAATTCCGCAATTTTTTCAATGTCTTCAGTTATCAGGGTTGGGCATATAAGATCGGGAAACATCAGGGGAAGCGTTTTTTCGCAAGCACTTCGAATACCTGCCGGGGAATTTAATATGCGCTTTCCGCGTTTTTCCAAAATTTCCAAAAGATAGGTATTAGCCAGATAGCGACCATCAAAGGGGGGATCCTGACGAATGAGGATAAGATCGGCATCCTCAAGATTAAAAACTTCAGACGCTTTTATGGAAAAGGAAAAACCATCCGCCTCAAGATGAAGAAAATGTCCCTTTACCATAAAGGTATTAGATTCATAGACAAGATCCCTTGGGTGGTAGGAAAATACAAGGTAACCCTGCCTTTGCCCTTCGTAGGCGAGAAACATTGTGGAATCTGTTTCAAGGTTAAGGGTATGGAGCTCATCCATCTGAATGGCGAGGACTTTTTGGCGCATCTTCAACGCCCCTAATCCTTGAGAATTTTCAACGCATCTAGTGCCGCATAGGTCAAGATACCATCCGCACCTGCGCGTTTAAATGCGATGAGAGATTCAAGCAAAGTTTTTGCATAATCCATTCCCGCATGCTGCGCTGCAAGTTTAATCATGGAATATTCACCACTGACCTGATAGGCAAAGGTCGGTACTTTAAATGTCTCTTTGACCCTGTAAATCACATCAAGATAAGGTAGACCCGGTTTGACCATGAGCATGTCCGCACCCTCTTCAAGATCAAGGGCACATTCGTGAAGTGCTTCTAAGACATTGCGACTGTCCATTTGATAGGTTTTTTTATCGAGCGGTGCACCAAGGAAACTCCCCGGTGACCCGGCCCCCACAGCATCCCTAAA
>JBDHTO010000124.1:0-3253 GCA_039808665.1 Alphaproteobacteria bacterium
TTTAGGGATGCTGTGGGGGCCGGGTCACCGGGGAGTTTCCTTGGTGCACCGCTCGATAAAAAAACCTATCAAATGGATAGTCGTAATGTCTTAGAAGCACTTCACGAATGTGCCCTTGATCTTGAAGAGGGGGCGGACATGCTCATGGTCAAACCGGGTCTGCCTTATCTTGATATCGTTTATCGGGTCAAAGAGACGTTTAAAGTGCCGACCTTTGTCTATCAGGTGAGTGGTGAGTTTTCCATGATTAAACTTGCGGCGCAACATGCGGGAATGGATTACGCAAAGACTTTGCTTGAGTCCCTGATTGCATTTAAACGCGCAGGTGCGGATGGTATCTTTACCTATGGTGCACTGGATGCGTTGAAAATTCTCAAGGATTAGGGGCGTTGAAGATGCGCCAAAAAGTCCTCGCCATTCAGATGGATGAGCTTCATACCCTTAACCTTGAAACAGATTCCACAATGTTTCTTGCCTACGAAGGGCAAAGGCATGGTTACCTTGTATTTTCCTACCACCCAAGGGATCTTGTCTATGAGTCCAATACCTTTATGGTAAAGGGACATTTTCTTCATCTTGAGGCGGATGGTTTTTCCTTTTCCATAAAAGCGTCTGAGGTTTTTAATCTTGAGGATGCCGATCTTATTCTTATACGTCAGGATCCCCCCTTTGATGGTCGATATCTGGCTAATACCTACCTTTTGGAAATTTTGGAAAAACGCGGAAAGCGTATATTAAATTCCCCGGCAGGTATTCGAAGTGCTTGCGAAAAAACGCTTCCCCTGATGTTTCCCGATCTTATATGCCCAACCCTGATAACTGAAGACATTGAAAAAATTGCGGAATTTTCCAAAACCCATGGAGAAGTTATTCTTAAACCTTTGTATGGATATGGTGGTCATGATGTGTTGCCATTATATCAACCGGGGTGCGGTGTTCTTGACACAATTGTGAAATTTTATCTTGATCGTTATGAGGCACCCGTCATTGTTCAACCTATCCTCAAAGAAGTTTATGAGAATGAAAAGCGGATTCACCTTTTGAATGGAAAACCTGTGAGCATTTTTAGGCGTGTGCCCAAGGATGGAGAGGTGCGCGTCAATATGGCCCAAGGGGGATCTGTAACTTCTTGTGAATTTTCTGAACGAGATAGAGAAATTTGTGAACGCATTGGTCCGATGCTTAGGGATTGGGGGCTTTATCTTGTCGGGATTGATGTGATTGGGGACTATCTTATGGAGATTAATGTGACCTCTCCCACAGGATTGAGAGCCGCACAAAAGCTTCACAACATAAACATTGCAAAGATGTTTTTTGATGCTTAATTGATTTTTAATTAAATATAAATTTAATATAGATACTCTAATTGACCAACATCGAGGGAGTATTGTTGTATGAAATTTTTCTCACTTTTATTTTTGATTTTTTTACAGTTTGCTGCTTCTCAGGAAACAACCGCTTCTCAAAAACGAATGCGTGAGTATGCACGTGAGGATGAAGTTGATGAACCAATCCGTAAGCGAAGCCGTAAGGCAAATGAAGCGCGGATTTTTTTGACGCACTATCAAGAGGATCAGGATCCAAAGTACCTTTTGGGGTATATGAAATTGGCCTTTCATTATGGAGCTCAGTTGGTTCAAAGAAAGCGTTATCAAGGTTGTTATCGCAAGCTTCGGAAGGATCTTAAGGGGATTTTATGTGATATCTTGAATAATGAACGCTCCACCAATGCACAAAAGGGGCATGCCCATATTTGGTATGCAAAATATATGATGAAGTACACTGACAATCTAGTGAGTGAAAATAATATGTTGTCGATATGGCAAAGGGATGCTTGGAAGCACCTTGAGTTGTCAGAGAGGCTTTCAAATACGGGGGTCATTAGTGTTTTGAAAGCGCGTCTTTTGGTTGGGGGATTTAGGCCCAAAGATATGGATGATGGGGAGGCTCTTACTGAAGCAGAGAATTTTCTTCTCTTTCCTTCAACGAAAAAAAATAAAGGGGGCGCCGTAAAAACACCTTTGCCAACCCCTGTAACACATACAAATCTCCCTGTTGCTGGGAGGTCTGAGAACTTAAACCCTTCTTTACGGGACAGATCCGTTCAAAATGATATTGTAAATCTATTGGATAATTTGAGAGATGCTATTCCTCCTGAAGCTGAGGAGGAGGCTCCTGTGGTGGGTGCAGAACCTGCACCAGCACCTGTTGATTTTAATGAAGATGTTTCAATGGATAATCAAGGTGCTTCAAGGGATAATCTCGGCGAAGAAGAATCTTTTGCTCATTCGGGCTCGGATGAAGATGAAGATGAAGATGAAGATATGCCAACGGCCTCTCATGATGAGCGTTTTTCTATTATGGCAGAAGGGATCAAAGCTTCTTATCTCCAGGATTGGGATAAAAGCCAAGTCATTCCCCATAAAACTTTGAGGACATGGATGTGGGATATGTTTGGAGATCAATTGGAAGGAGAGTATTCCGCTCAGAACACAAGTAAACTCAGGCATATTTTGAGAAGTCAGGGATATAAGTTTCCCCATAAATCTCACCAAGAAGACTTGCCAAGGAACACAGCAAAAAGGGTTATCTCAACATATTTGACCGGAAAAAATCAAAACGAAGGAATAAGCTACAGAACATTTAAGGGATGGGTTCAAGAGCTTAGACCTGATTTAGAGGGGCAGACTTTGAATAGTTTTTTAATTAATGTGAAGAAGAATCTTGAAAAGGAGGGATGGACAGTTCTTTCAGCGCGGAAAAAAAGATTCGCTTAATAAAAAAATAGTTTTTTAAGAGGGAAGGGAGGTGTTGCCAACCCTCTTCTTAATTTTCTGAAAGGAGAAAATTTCTCCATGCGGGAGTCATCTTGTCGAGGTGTTCGATAAGTCCACTAACAACACTTTGAACTGTTTTTCCCATAGGTCGACCATGAATCGCGTGAAAGACAAACGCTTCCTCACCGTTTCTTGGTGAGATAATTTTACCCTCAGTAAGGCGATAACCAATATTCAGTTCCTCAAATAGCTGAGCTAAAGGTGCCAACATGTTAATCCGTTTCATCACCGCAGTATATTTTTGGGGATCAAGAAGGCCTGTAAGTATAGATGCAGATGTGTTGGAAAGATGGTAGAGGGGTCTTATATTTTCTTCTCGTACTACTTGTGTTTGAACTTCCTTCATCGGATTTTTTTGGGAAAGCTGATATTCAATAAGTTCCCTGACGTAATCCTCATAGGTTTTTTCTTCTAAA
>JBDHTO010000125.1:0-3226 GCA_039808665.1 Alphaproteobacteria bacterium
AGATGGGGTGGTGAGAACGACAAACATGTGGAAGAGGATTAAGCTTTGTGAGATCTTTTCTACCCGCCCTTAAGGGTGAGGGAGAAAGTCGCTTCTTCCTGGAACTCCGGGACATTAAGATCGGCTGTGACGTGAAAATGGAGGGTTTGGTGTTGTTTTTCAAATTCTTCGATGGTGATTTTGACATTTTTTAAGCGAGGCTCATAAGCTTCTACGATTTTTCCCATATGCTTAGCGAGTGGCTTCCAGTTTTCCTTATTGCTGGCCTCAAAATAGGTAAATTCCGGGACACCATACATTTCCGGAAGGGCATAGTTGAGGGGATTTTTAGCAAGTTCAAGATAATCCTCTTTTTTCGCTTTGGATTGGGTGCCAAGGACGTGATAAAGCTCCCGCTCAATAGAGGCAAGGAGTTCCGAAAAATCATAAAATTTAAAAATGGGATGCTCGGCCTCTCTCTCTGGAGCTTCGTCAGCAAGGCGTTCAAAAAGGGGGACTCTTACACCAGGAAGGCGTTTGGGTTCACGAATAGGGACGATATTGGACACGGGAAAAGCTTGTGCTCTTGGGACACATCTTCCTTTGAGGATAAGCTATTTACAGAACTATGTGAATATGTCACGAATTTTACATGTCATTTCCAAAGGTAGTGTGCTCATGCGATTTGTTGTTTTGTTTTTCGGTTTTTTCTCCCTTTCCTCTTGTTTTTCAATGGATGCGGACTTAGCGGAAGAAAAAAAGGGTCATACCGTGAGGAGTATGGCGGATGTCTCTATGAGTTTTTTTGATTTGGTGACAGGGGGAGTGGATCCAAAGGTTGCAGAGTATATGGCAAGGTTTGAATGCTCTGAAGAGGTTGCAAAACAAGGACTTTTGACGCAACAGCAAGAGAAGTTAAACGCCCCATCTTACTCAGAATTCTAAACGTTATCCGTTTTGAGTTTAAGGCGTTTTGCGGCTTTTTCTGAAACCTTAACAATTAATTGTTTGGGGAGGCGAAGGTCAATCATGGTGACCTCATCCAGGTTAATCTTTCTCGCCTCGAGAAGGAAGTTAAGGCGAGAGAGGGCCGATTCAATTTGAACTTCGGGAAGTTTGATGGTCATCTTTCCGTGGAGCATAATATCAAAGCGGCGCATTTGAACGCGCACAAGGGCGGAGAGCCGTTTTTTTACCTCTGGGTAACTATCAAGAAGAGAAAGAATTTTCGGGGCATATTGCGGAGCATCTTGACCAACGACGACAGGAAGGGTCTCAAATCCCGGAACTTGCGGACCGATCACAATGCCTTCTCCGTCAATAAGATAGAATTTTTTCTGATGTTGCCACAGTGCGATGGGAGTGCGTTCTTCGATCTCAATGATAAGCTGATTCGGAAGAATGCGGCGTACATCCGCCTTTTTGATCCAGGAAATTTCACTTGTGAGCCGTTGTTGTATTTCTGAAACGGAGTCCTTAAACACAGGGCCTCCATGATGATTGTTGATAAGGCGTAGAACATCCTGAGGGGATGTGTGTTTGCGTCCTGTGATGATGATATCGCTGAGTTTATATCCATAACTGTGCGTTGAGGCGATAAAAATATCGGATGTTTTTGTATAAAGGTATTCAAAACCATTAAAAATCCAAGTTAATCCAAGAACAAGGGCGATAAAACCGGTGACAAGGGAGCGCCTAAAGAAACGGTGTTGTGCAAGAAAGAAGAATGCAGACGAAAAGCTAATGCGGCTTCGTTTTTGTCCTTTTTTTCCTTTTAGTTTGAGCCTTGAAACCCTCATGACTTTCCTTATTTCCGATAAGCTGCGTGATCAATAAGGTATTCAAGGAGCTCTCCAAAGGGTATGCCATCATGGGCAGCGATTTCTGGAAGGAGGGAGAGGGGGGTTAGGCCGGGTTGTGTGTTAACCTCAAGAAGGTAAAACTGTCCCTCGTGATACATAAAATCAGACCGACTGGCGGCGCGACACCCAAGGGCTTTGTGTGCACGAAGGGCGAAGTCACAAGCTTTTTTAGTGTCTTCAACGCTGAGCGGTGCGGGCACAAGATGTTCTGTCACCCCGTCCGTATATTTTGCGGTGTAGTCATAAAATTCCGTTTTTGGGCGAAGTTCGATGGTACCCACAGCGCGATCCCCCACAACACCCACAGAAATTTCTCTTCCGGGAATATAGGGCTCTACAAGAACATCTTCTCCAAATGTCCAGTTAGGAGAAAAAAGCTTATCGGGAAAAGAGTCTTTGACAATAAAAACCCCTCTGCTGGAGCCCTCAGACGTGGGTTTGACAACTACAGGGAGAGGGAAGGGGCATGTTTCTTTAAGGGTATGTCGGTTGACAAGTTTCCATGGGGGAGTTGGAATGCCTTCGAAGGAAAAAATCTTCTTCGAAAGGACTTTATCCATGGCCAGAGCAGAGGCAGTTACACCTGAATGGGTGTAGGGAATCTTGAGCATATCAAGAACGCCTTGAATTACACCGTCTTCTCCGCCTGTTCCATGAAGAGCGTTAAAAGCGACATCCGGCTTGGGCTCCAGTTTTGTAATGAGTTCTTGGACATTTTCAGTGACATCAATGGGGATAACGTGATGGCCGAGGGACGTTAACGTGTCAACAACACCTTTTCCAGAGCTGAGGGATACATCCCTCTCGCTTGACCAACCACCCATAAGAACTGCGACTGACTTTTTCTTCATGTTTTTTCTATTTGTCCCTTCTTTAGTCGACATCCTAAAGCTTTTCCCCTGTTTTATCAATCTTCATATGAGCTGAGGACTATGCCTGCGTACCCCCTCTTCCTTGCCAGGGGATGTTCAAATCTGCTATGACATGTGTAGGACATTTTAACATCAAAACGCTATGCGCATTTCACCTGCCCTTATTCGACATATTCACTTTGTGGGCATTGGGGGTATTGGAATGAGTGGTATTGCTGAGGTTCTTCACAATCTTGGATATTTTGTGACCGGAAGCGATGCGGGAGAAAGTGCAAACGTCAAACGACTGCAATCTTTGGGTATTCGTGTCATGGTGGGACAGCGAGAGGAAAATATCCAGGGCGCACAAGTGATTGTGGTTTCCACAGCAATTTCAAAAGATAATCCAGAAGTTGTCGCCGCGAGAGCAATTGGTATTCCTGTTGTTCAGCGTGCGGAAATGCTTGGGGAGCTAATGCGCCTCAAGCTTGCTGTGGCGATCGCTGGAACCCATGGAAAGACAACGACAACATC
>JBDHTO010000126.1:0-3162 GCA_039808665.1 Alphaproteobacteria bacterium
CACGCTCTAGTGCGCCCAGACCGACGAGAGTTTCACCCGCAAGACGTCTTGTGGATGTGGATCCTCGCTCATTTCTTGGAATCGACTCAGTTTATCAAGTGCCAAGTATGCCTCAAAGAGCTAGTCTTTTTGAAAAAGCAAAGAAAGGAGATGCCAAAGCAGCCCTTGTTCTTCTCTTGCATCAACCGGGAAGGTTACGTGGGGAATCTGAAAAAGCTTTACAAGCTCTTTTTTCCTATCGAGTACGCCCTAAATCACCAGAGTACGCGGCTGTTGCCCTTCTTCTTTCCAAGATCAATACGCCTTTAAAGCCTACTCGTTTGAAATATCAGCGCGCCTTAAGATATGCATTGCACCAATATACAGAGGATTCTGGGGAGAGGCGGTGGTCTGAATTTGTTTGTGCGATTAACTCATTAGATCTTGCAAAAGAAGATTTTGATGACACCGTGTCTAAGGAGGAAAGGTCCCATATTAACCAGAGAATGATAGAGTCTTATCAGTTATTAGAAGATTTTGCCGAGTGGGGAAGTCTGAGAGCCATGTATTACCTTCTTTATTTCTCCACACAACCTTGGCATGGAAGAAAGTTTGATGGAATGTATAAGCTTCACGGATTTAAGCGAAATGACTTGTTGGAAAAATATCTTCCGCTTTTGAAAGAGGGGCATTATCCTCTTCCGCATATCGGACGACTTGTTTATCCAGAATTGACCGTTCAAAGCAAAAGGATCCTCTTGAAGCATTTTCCCGTAGGATTACCCCAAGGAAAGCTTGAAATTTTAAAAAGGGTGAAGAAAAATCAAGCTAAGAGGTGACTTTGGTATTTGTATTGAAGGTCATCCATAACTTTTCAAAAATAACGCAAAGACCAGAGTTTGCCATAACATTGGTCGCTGTGATCAGTGGATCTAAAACCATATTAAATCCAAGGATAAGGCTGATCATTTCTGAGTTAAATCCAAGATAGCTTTGATAAATGGGGAGCATGATAAAAATGGCTCCCCCGATCATTCCGGCGGTTGTGTACCGGGCGATCACAAAAACGCTTAAGAATGTAAAAAATGTCATAGCATCGGGGATACCTTTTCCAAAAAAGCTAAGGATCATGCAGCACAAAAAGACATTACAGAAACAATCTCCAATTTGTTGAATGTTTGTTGTGGCGGGGATAAGCATCCCTGCAAAAGGTTTGTGTCTAAGATTTTTTTCCGTTACGGCAATCGTAACAGGCATGGTTGCGGCACTCGACATGCTGGAAAAGGCTGTAAATCCAGCGGGCAGCGCATTCTTGATCATTTCTATGCCGCGTGAAATCCCTCCGCCCGCAACGATAAAAATAATGGTAATGTAAAGGAAGAGACCGATCATCATGATGATGAGAATCTCTAAGCAGTCTTTTGCAGCTGTAACAAAACTTCCCGTGATAAACATGTTGAGGAAAAAACCAAAAACAAAAAGTGGGATGATACGTGCAAAGACCTTTGAAAAAACTGAGCTTGCGATGTTTTTCCCCTGAAAGATTGTTTTTTTGATGATGTCTTTTTTTGTATAGGGGGCAATAAGTCCAAGGAGAACACCAAAAATTGTGCCAAACTCAACACGCCACCACAGGGGTTTGTAGGTGGAAAGTGAAATATAGGAGGTGAGCCCTTCCTTTTGCACAAGGTGCATGGACTTAGAGAGGAAAGACTCTCCTATAAAGGACAATCCATAAGCTGAGGTTGAAGCAAGAGCATTAGAAAAAGCTTCAAAGACGAGAATAAAAAGAACGAGAAAAATTCCCTTTTTCTCAAATTGAACAAGAGATGAGGCAATAAAGAAAAAGACAGCAGCCGGCAACACAAACATGATGATATCTTTGACCAACACGCTGAATGTATAAAATCCAGAGGCGATGTGACTTGGCATAACATCATACAAAAGGGTTGCAGAAAGAAGGGCAATGAGTGTTTGAAAGGGTGTATTTTTGATGATGGATTTCATGAAAAAGAGCCCTTAATTTTTTTAACAAGAGCCTGAATAACGGTTTTAATATCTTCTTTTTCCACGGTCGGACCGCACCAAAGACGAAAAGCAGGAAAAGCATAGGCATGATTGACGATGTCTGTGGCGAGGCCTTCTTCATCGATTTCTTTTGCAATTGCTCTCAAACGCTCAAAATGATCCTCCTTTTCCATGGATTCAAAAGCTTTGACAATGATACATGGGGTTGTGGGTGATGGGTTGGAGGAGGAAAAACGAAAGATCTCATGATGTTCTCTGACACAGCTTTTTAATGTATCAAGGTTTTCTTGTGCTTTTTTATAGAGTGCTTCGACACCCCCCATTTTCTCTGCCCAATCAAGGGTCACAAGACAATCCTCAACACAAAGCATAGAGGGAGTATTGGTTGTTATGCCGTCAAAGAGAGGATCGTTGACTTCAGTTCCTCGCTTAAGGGTAAAGAGTCTTGGAATTGGTCTGTCTGGTGTAAACTCCGCAAGACGTTGATAGGCGCGTGGACTGAGGGCGATCATCCCGTGAGCGGCTTCCCCACCAAGACCCTTTTGCCAAGAAAAGCAATAGGCATCAATCTTATCGAAATCGACAGGGATTGCAAAAACGCTGGATGTCGCATCGGCGATGACAAGATTTTTTCGGTTTTCGGGAATCCAATCGAGGGAGTCATAATATGTTCCACTGGTCGAAGCATTGAGAGTGATCACATAATCATGATCGGCATGATATGTCTTATCTGGAAGCTCTCCCCAAGATGAAGCTTTCAAAACCTGACAGGGGAGCTTAAGCTCATGCTGAATATCGTGGGACCAAAGGGCGCTGAATACATCAACTTCATGGCATGTAACGGGGTTATTTCCGAGGAGGTTCCAAAGTGCCGTTTCAACAGCACCTGTTGCAGAGCCCGGCAAAATAGCTACACGAAAATCCTCTGGGATATGAAGAAGTTTTTTTGTGCGATCAATCAATTCTTTGAGCTTTTTCTTAGCAAGATCAGAGCGATGAGATCTTCCCACAGCAGCATTTTTTAAAAGGTCAACATTCCATCCCTTAAATTTTCGTGTCGGTCCTGAGGAAAAATACCCTTTAAATTGATCTTTCATAGAAAAAAACCTGTTTCATAGTTACGCGATGTTCATTGTTTTCTGTTATAGATAAAAA
>JBDHTO010000127.1:0-3147 GCA_039808665.1 Alphaproteobacteria bacterium
CTTTTTGCTGGAGTTGTGATTATTTTTCTTTCCGGAGTTCAACTTTGGAAATTTCTTGTTTCCGGGGGTATTCTTTGCGCATCTTTGCCTATCCTTTGGTATCAGCTTCATGAGTATCAACAAAAGCGTATTCTTGTGTTTCTCAATCCTGAACTTGATCCACGTCACGCAGGATATCACGTGACTCAATCCAAAATTGCCCTTGGTTCAGGAGGATTTTGGGGAAAGGGATTTATGGAGGGGACACAATCTCACCTGAGTTTTCTTCCTGAAAAACAAACGGATTTTATTTTTACGATGTTTTGTGAAGAATTTGGGATGGTTGGAGCACTGTTTCTCCTTGGTCTTTATGCAACGCTTATGATTCGGTTTTATCTCATTGCTTTTGCGGCCAGGCATACATTTACTCGATTGATGAGTACGGGGATTGGCTCTCTTTTCTTTTTCTATGTGTTTGTGAACACAGGTATGGTGATGGGAATTTTGCCGGTTGTGGGGGTTCCCCTTCCACTCATGTCCTATGGTGGAACATCCATGCTGACGGTTTTGTTCAGCATAGGTCTGATTTTATCTGCACGTACAACGATTGATAACAGGTTCAGTCGTTAGGATTAAATGAATGATGTGACTTGAATAAAGTTAAATTGTAAATTTTTCCGTCATTTTCTTTAGGTTTTGCGTTTGGTTCCGCAGTGATGCAACAGTTGCTACGCACTCTGTCACAAGACTAGAGTTGCTTTGAATGTCATTTTCAAAATTTTTGACAAAGTTATCAATTTGATGGATGTAATTTGTTTGTTCCTGACTATTTTTTACAACTTTGTGCACTGTTTCCATAATTTCATCCATGACAGATGCAATATTGGTAAGGGTATCGCTTAATTCTGTGACGGCCTTTGATCCGTCTGAAACTTGCTTATTATTCCGGTCTACAAGATCACGGATTTGATGGGAAGAATTAGAACACTGACTTGCAAGAGATCGCACTTCTCCTGCAACGACGGCAAATCCCTTTCCAGCATCTCCGGCGCGTGCTGCTTCCACAGAAGCATTCAGAGCAAGGAGGTTTGTTTGAAAAGCGATATCGTCAATAACTTGAATAATTTCTTCAATGTGTTGTGAAGAGTTTTTAATGCGATCCATAGATTCTGTGGATTGTGTTACAGTTTCAATGCCGGTTTGAATAATGTGATGAGCGCGTGTTGTTCCTGTTTCAATTGTAACAGCCTGTTCATTGGTTAACTTGACGGATTCTTGGATACTTGAAAGGGCAGACGTAATTTTATGTACGTTATCCTCTTGCTGTGATGTTCTTTCCTCTAAGTCTTCCATGGCTGTAGAAATTTCTTCACATACATTGTTTGTGGATCCCACAGCTTGATAAATGCCTCCCACCGTTTGAGAGAAGCTTTTGGACATGTTGTTAATATGATGCTTGAGTTCTCCAAAATTTCCTTCGAAATCTGACCTAATTTGTTGAGTGAGATCTCCCTTAGAGAGAGATTGAGCAACAGCTGTGACTTCTACCAAAGCATTTTGAGTTGTCCTTAAAAGATTGTTCACTGCAGATCCCATGTTTTTTTGGATACCGGTTCCGCTATCAATAGCAATGCGTTTTTCAAGATCCCCCTTTGATGCGGCATCAATGATGGCTTGAATATCTTCGGTGACTTTTCTTTCCATTTCTTGAGTGAGGCGAATTTCCTCTTGTCTTTGACGCTGATTTTCAGTTTCACGTCTATTACTCGTATTGATATGTTCTATGAAACCATTGAATGCTTGAGTTAGTTTCCCGACTTCATCCTGAGAGTTTGTGGGAAGGCTGCGTGTAAAATCTCCGCTTTCTTTGATTGCTGATGTAAACTCAAGAAGCCTTTGTATGCCAATTGTTACCTGATGGCCAATAAGGTTACCTACCCAAAAACTCAAAAGAACAAGGGCAAGAGAGATTCCAAGATTGATATAAAAACTTTTGTAAAACCCAGCAGCACGAATACTCAAAAGACTGTCAAGTTGTGCCTGACAGGATGACCAATAAACAGAAGAACTCTTAATGACATCTCCATAAACCTTGAAAAGCTCTGGAAGTGCCTTGGGGTCATAGGGATTAGAGAAGAGATTGCTAGAAACATTTCTGAAATTGTTAATCTGAGCAATCAATTTTGATGTTTGCTCCTTAAGGTTTTTTTCCACATCCCCTGAGGCATTATTTTTGGAAGCACTTCCGTAATTACCCTCAATATTTGACAGGGCCATTTCTAACTTACCATTTGCCAAAACGAAACTTTCCTTTTCTTGGGTTTGAATTGCTTGGTCAGCGAGAGCAGAGGTACTTAAATTAGCAATATAGGTAATTTGATCTAGAGCTTTTCTTATTTGTACAACAGTGGAATCCATCGTGTAAAAACTGTCGAGATCGGGGTCAAGAATAAGATTCGATTCGTTACCGATGGCTTCAACATAATCGCCCATACTGTTGAGTAAGGTATTAACCTTTTCAAAGCTCACATCTCCTTTAAGGGATGCAGTAAGCTGCTTTTCAAAAGCATCAAATTTTTCCCCTGTATTCTTAATGGAAAGGGATTTATGAAGGTTTTTTACCTCTTCAAAAGATGACCCCACTTGTTTTTGAAGCGCGGGTATTTGTTCCTGATTTCCAACCGTTAGTGCAAGGTGAAGATCAAGCGTGCTTTTGTACACGGGAATCATTTTTCCAATAACTTGGTTTCCATGAATTTCCTGCTGAGTAAAGTCAATCAATGAAAATTTTTCCGAGCAAAATAAATAAAAAAGCAACGCAATGGGTAGAAAGGATATACCCAGTATGGAGAGAATTTTTGTACGAATCGGAAGTTTTTCGATCATGGTGGAGCGTTCAAAGAATTAAGAGCGTATATAGAGAAGATGCTACACAAAATACTTTAACGTCTGGTTAAAAAATCACTGGTACAAACTTTGGATTCAGCCTTAAGCTTACAGGGAATGAATTTTTTTGGCATGATGTTGATGCGTCTTGGTCTTGTTGTTCTTTTGCTGTCTTTGATTTCTTGTCGTCATGGTATTAATCACTTTAATGATGAAAAAATTCCAACCTATAAGGATATTGAAACGCTATCCTCTCCTGTCGAAGAGAGTGAGCAAATTCAG
>JBDHTO010000128.1:0-3118 GCA_039808665.1 Alphaproteobacteria bacterium
CCACGCTTGATTTTATAAAGGGGTGGCTGAGCAATATAAAGGTAACCGCGTTCAATCAACTCGCGCATCTGGCGATAGAAAAATGTTAAAAGAAGTGTGCGGATGTGGCTTCCGTCAACGTCCGCGTCGGTCATGATAATGACTTTGTGATAGCGGATTTTGTCCAGGTTAAAATCTTCTCTGCCTATCCCTGTGCCAAGGGCTGTGATCAATGTTCCAATTTCCGCAGAGGCAAGCATCTTATCGAAACGCGCGCGTTCCACATTGAGGATTTTTCCCTTGATGGGAAGAATCGCTTGAAACACTCGGTTTCTTGCTTGTTTTGCAGATCCTCCCGCAGAATCTCCCTCAACGATGAAGATTTCGGATTTTGCAGGATCTTTTTCTTGGCAATCTGCGAGTTTTCCAGGGAGAGAAGCGATATCAAGTGCGCCTTTGCGGCGTGTGAGCTCGCGTGCGCGACGCGCAGCTTCCCTTGCTGTGGCGGCTTCTATGACCTTGCCAATAATGGATTTGGCCATGCCAGGATTTTCCTCAAACCACTCTTCTAAAGATTCACCTGTGAGGGATTCCACAACAGGACGCACTTCTGAGGAAACAAGCTTATCCTTTGTTTGCGAGGAAAATTTAGGGTCGGGAACCTTGACAGAAAGTACACATGTTAATCCTTCACGTGCGTCATCTCCGGTAATGGCGACTTTTTCTTTTTTACCAAGTTCGGTTACATAATGACCAATAATACGTGTCAGTGCGCCACGAAATCCCGCAAGATGTGTTCCACCGTCCCTTTGAGGAATATTGTTTGTGAAGCAAAGCATGGTTTCGTGATAGCTATCTGTCCACTCAAGGGCACACTCAACCGTGATATTATCTTTCACCGCAGAGAAATAAACGGGATGGGATTGGAGGGGATTTTTGGCGCGATCCAAGTATTTGACAAATTCCTTGAGGCCACCTTCGTAATGGAGTGTAATCTCATAAGCATCTGAAGGGCGCTCGTCTCTCACAACGATCAATACACCGGAATTCAGGAAAGCAAGCTCCCTCAGACGATGTTCAATGGTGGCACGATCAAATTCAATATTTGTGAAGGTATTTTCAGAGGGGTAAAAACGAACCTCTGTTCCCTTCAAAGAGGATGGACCAATAATGTGAAGGGGTGCTTCTGGAACACCGTCTTTAAATCGCATAAAGTGCTCTTGACCATTTCTGTAGATTCTCAGCTCAAGAGTTTTCGACAACGCGTTAACAACGGAAACACCTACACCGTGAAGACCGCCAGAAACTTTATAGGAATTTTGATCAAATTTTCCACCCGCATGGAGTTGAGTCATAATGACTTCTGCTGCGGAAACGCCCATTTCGGGGTGGATATCGGTTGGAATACCACGACCATTATCGCGTACGGTAACACTTCCATCGTCATTTAAAATGACTTCAACACGATCGCAGTGGCCGGCCAAAGCTTCATCGATGGCGTTATCGACAACCTCATACACCATATGGTGCAGTCCCGTACCATCATCTGTGTCGCCAATATACATGCCAGGGCGCTTGCGTACCGCTTCCAGACCTTTCAAAATCTTAATGGAATCTGCGCCGTATTCCTCAGTATGTGGTTTTTTCGGTGTCATAGGGGCTGCCTCTGCCATATAGATAAGGTCCTTTTTTATTCTTGTGTAGCCGTGACGAGATCGTTTTCCCGCAAACACAGCCCGTGATCTTTTATCGTCTCAAAGGGAATTTCATTCGCACCTGTGAGCCAGATTTGGAGTTTATTTTTTTGTTGTGTTTCCACAATTTCTTCAAAAAGACTTTGTCTGTGACGTAGGTCCAAGTGATCGACAACATCATCGAGAAGTAAAATAACCCCTCTTTCAAAGTCGTTTTTAACAAACGCCAAAATCATGGCCAATAGTAGCATCTTTTGTTCCCCAGTGGAACAAAACTCGCCACTCATATTTTTTTTGATATGAAGCAGATGAAGCTTGGATCGGTGGGGTCCAAAACTTGATGCGCCACGCCTTGAATCCTCAGCTCTTTTGGCGTGGAGCGTCTTGATGTATTCGTCAAGAGGAGCATTTTTTTCCAAAACATCCTCGACGTCACCTTTCATCATAGCTGAAAAATTGGGGAAGAAGGGGGTGACGCCTTGGGACTGCTCTAGCTTTTGAAGAAGCTTCTTTCGCTCCGCGATAATGTTTAAGGCTTTTTGTGCGATTTGTTCTTCGATTTTATCTAGCCAGAGAGCATGTGTTATGGGGCCATGCTCCTTAAGAATGATATTTCTTTCCCGAATAAGCTTATCGTAGGCGGTGCGATGAAGAGCGTGATCAGGGAAAAAAGCAAAAGTCAGGCGATCGATAAAGGCCCTTTGAATAGCGCCTTCTTCAGAGACCATGCGATCCATGGATGGAGTGATCCAGTTGACGCTAAAGAGCTGATGAATTTCATTTTGACTTTTGAGGGGGACGCCCTCTTTTTTAAAAATCCTCTTTGCCCTTCCTGTTTCGGTGTGTGTGTATGTTGTTCCAAAATGGATAGATTCTTGATCTTGGAAAAAGTCACATCCGACTTGAAAGGGGTGGGGGTGATGGTGATTTTGAAGTGTTTGTGTGTCCGCGCCCCTTAATCCTTTTCCCGGCGTAAAAAGGGAAATAGCCTCCAAAATATTTGTTTTTCCAAATCCATTTTGTGCAATGAGGGTATTGATTCCCTGTAAACCTTTCAGGTGAAGTTTTTCAAAACTCCTAAAATTCCTGAGGTGGAGGGAAGATAAGCCAAATTTCACAAATCTTCACTCCGATATGATGTGAATATCTCTTCGATCGTTTTTACCCTCTTCGATAAGAACGCGTAAGACATTTTTTGTGGGCAGCAGTGAGCCAAGCTTTTCTGGCCACTCAATCAGGCATGTATGGGTGAGTAAGTATTCAGGAACCCCAATTTCAAAAAGCTCATCTTCCTCCTCATCAAGGCGATAAAGATCAAAATGAGCAATCTTAAGTGTTTCATTCTCATAGAGCTGAACAATTGTAAATGTGGGGCTTGGTACATGAGTGTTCTCACCAAACAAAGTCTGGATAAAGGCTCGCGCGAACGTCGATTTTCCCATGCC
>JBDHTO010000129.1:0-3069 GCA_039808665.1 Alphaproteobacteria bacterium
GCATCACCAAACTGAATAAGACGCGCTGCATCACCAATAGCATGCGCCCCCGTTGCACAGGCCGTGACAACTGCGTGATTTGGACCTTTAAATCCATGGCGAATGGAAACTTGCCCCGAAAGAAGATTAATGAGTGACGCCGGGATAAAGAAAGGGCTTACCCGACGAGGGCCATTTTCCGAGAGAATCTGACTTGTTTTATCAATTTCAGGAAGCCCACCAATACCGGACCCCAAAAGCACGCCTGTGCGCTCGCGTTCTTCCAGATCGGTTGGATGCCAATTCGCATCATCAATAGCCTGATCTGCTGCGGCAATGCCATAAACAATAAACTGATCAACCTTGCGTTGTTCCTTAGGTTCCATATAAGCATTGGCGTTAAATTCCGCAGCGCCCTTTTCGCTTGTATCACTTTTTGGAACAGTTCCTCCCACACGGCAAGAAATATCACTCGCATCAAAATGATCAATAGCTTTGATCCCTGATTGTCCTGCAATAAGACGCTTCCATGAATCCTCTACGTTTCCTGCAAGAGGGGATACCATCCCCACACCGGTCACAACCACACGACGCATTTTTCACCTCAAATTTTACTGTCGAAAAAAGAAAAAGCCTTTGACGTTTTTATAACATCAAAGGCTCGGATTCGCTTCACAAAAAATTATGCAGCTTTTTTGTTTTGTTCAATATAGTCAACGGCTGCTTTGATTGTTGTAATTTTTTCCGCAGCATCATCAGGAATTTCGCATCCAAATTCTTCTTCGAGCTTCATCACGAGCTCTACTGTGTCAAGGCTGTCTGCACCAAGATCATCGATAAAGCTTGCATTATCAACAACTTTAGAAGCATCTACACCAAGGTGCTCTACAACGATTTCTTTTACGCGGCTTGAAATATCTGACATCTTTGTTTCCTAATTTAAAAATAAGTTTATTTTGCAACATACATAACATATGTGGAGATAGGGCGCAAGTTTTTCAAGTCCCCTCTTTTACGTAAGCTTTTCATATAAAAAACAACTGTATCCGCATATTTTCCATTTCATTCCCTTGACAGAGAAAAGAATTTCACATAATTTAGCACTCGAGAAACAGGAGTGCTAACAAAGCTATTCCGCAAATCAACTCTAACGTTAAGGAGAAGTGAACATGTCTCTTAAGTTCAAACCACTTCATGATCGTGTCCTTGTAAGAAGACTCGAGTCCGAAGAAAAAACAAAATCCGGGATCATCATCCCAGATACAGCCCAAGAAAAGCCCCAAGAAGGAGAAGTTCTCGCTGTTGGCTCCGGCGCACGTGGTGAAAATGGACAAATTCACCCACTTGACGTAAAGGTCGGCGACCGTATTCTTTTCGGCAAATGGTCTGGCACAGAAATCAAGCTCGATGGGACAGATTTCATTGTTATGAAAGAGTCTGACATCATGGGCATCGTCACGAAGTAGAAAAAGGAGAATAAAACATGGCTGCTAAAGAAGTACGTTTTTCAACAGACGCCCGCGATAAGATGCTTGCTGGCGTCAACATTATCGCAAACGCTGTCAAAGTAACACTCGGACCAAAAGGTCGAAACGTTGTGATTCAAAAATCATTTGGATCCCCACGCATCACAAAAGACGGTGTTTCCGTTGCAAAGGAAATTGAGCTCACAGACCCATTTGAAAATATGGGCGCGCAAATGCTTCGCGAAGTTGCGAGCAAAACCTCTGACCTCGCCGGCGATGGCACAACAACAGCGACTGTTCTTGCACAATCCATCGTCAATGAAGGTATCAAAGCTGTTGCCGCAGGCATGAATCCTATGGATCTCAAGCGCGGTATTGATATGGCCGTCGAAGTTGTCATCGAGGATATTAAAAAACGCAGCAAAGCTGTTTCCACAAGTGAAGAAATTGCACAGGTCGGAACCATTTCTGCCAATGGTGAAACAGAAATCGGAAAAATGCTCGCAACCGCCGTTGAAAAAGTTGGTAAAGAAGGTGTTATCACAATCGAAGAAGCAAAATCCCTTCAAACCGAACTTGATGTTGTCGAGGGTATGCAATTTGATCGCGGTTACCTTTCCCCATACTTTGTCACAAATACAGAGAAAATGGTTTGTGAAATGGAAAACCCTTACATCCTTATCGTGGAAAAGAAAATTTCCAACCTCCAGAGTATGCTTCCTGTTCTTGAGGCGGTTGTTCAATCTGGACGCCCACTTCTTATCATTGCAGAAGATGTTGAAGGCGAAGCCCTTGCAACACTCGTTGTGAACAAAATCCGCGGTGGCCTCAAAGTTGCGGCAGTCAAAGCTCCTGGATTTGGTGATCGTCGTAAAGCGATGCTCGAGGATATTGCTATCATTACAAAGGGACAAGTTGTTTCCGAAGATCTTGGTATTAAGCTCGAAAACGTCACGATCGAAATGCTCGGTTCTGCAAAGAAAGTCAGCATTGATAAGGAAAACACAACGATCGTCGATGGCGCTGGAGCAAAGAAAGATATCGAAGCACGTTGCAATCAAATCCGTGCACAGATCGAAGAATCCACATCTGACTATGACCGTGAAAAACTGCAAGAACGCCTTGCAAAGCTTTCAGGTGGTGTGGCTGTGATCCGCGTCGGTGGAGCAACCGAAGTTGAAGTAAAAGAGCGGAAAGACCGCGTCGAAGATGCGATGCACGCAACACGCGCAGCGATCCAAGAAGGTATTGTTCCTGGCGGTGGTCTTGCCCTTCTCCATGGTTTGAAATCTCTCGATAAACTCAAACCGCACAACAATGATCAAGAAGTGGGCATCCGCATCATTCGTCAAGCGCTTACAGCACCTTGCCGTCAAATTGCGACAAACGCTGGCGCAGACGGTAGTATCGTTGTTGGAAAACTCCTCGAAAGCAGCGACGCTACACATGGTTTTGATGCGCAAAATAATCGTTATGGCGATATGGTGAAGTTCGGCATCATCGACCCAACAAAGGTTGTACGCACAGCACTTCAAGATGCTGCTTCTGTGGCAAGTCTTATGATTACGACAGAGGCAATGGTTGCAGAAAAACCTGAACCAAAACCAGCAATGCCAAATCCTGG
>JBDHTO010000130.1:0-3052 GCA_039808665.1 Alphaproteobacteria bacterium
CCGGTGAGGAAGAAAATCTTAAGAATGCTTCCACGGGTCGCTCCCATCGTCCGCATGATGGCAATATCCCGGGTTTTGTCTTTCACAAGCATGATCAAGCTTGAGATAATATTAAACGCCGCAATAATGATGATCAGGGTAAGAATCAAAAACATCACGTCCCGTTCCACCTGAACAGCCTGAAAGAAGGGTGATTGACTGTGCTGCCAATCAAAGACGCGGTAATCTTCGCCGAGTTTGCTTTGAAGAAGCTGAGCATAGCCCCGTGAATGGTTGATATCATCCACAAAAATTTCAATGTTTGTCACTTCTCCCGACAGATTGAAGAATTTTTGTGCTGCATCGAGAGGAAGAAACACAATATTTTTGTCATACTCATTTACACCCATTTCAAAGATCCCCTGAATCTCAAAGGATTTTTGTTTAGGTGTTGTCCCAAAAGCCGTGCGATTCCCATCCGGGTTCAAAAGGGCAATTTTATCCCCCACATTCACCTGAAGTGTATCCGCAAGACGTTTTCCAAGGAGTATTTTATCCCCCTCAAAACCGTCCAAGGATCCATATTGCATGGTCCCTGAAATCATCTCTCTCTTTTTAAGATCTTCTTCACGCATCCCATGCACCTGGATCCCACGGGCTTTCCCCTTGTGCATCAAAACGGATTGCCGCTCAACCACGGGATGCACTTTTTCAACACCGGGAATGCTTCGGATTGTTTTTAAAAGATCCTCGGACTCTGGAAAATTCTGGGCATTCGGCAACACCCACATATGACCACTCATCCCAATAATTTTGGTCAAAAGCTCCTGACGAAAGCCATTCATGACCGAGAGCACAATAATAAGGGTTGCTACCCCCAACATAATACCCAAAAGGGAAAAGATAGCGATAACAGAAACAAACCCTTCTTGTTTCGAAGAGCTTAGGTAACGAAAGGCGATAAAGCGTTCAAACACTGAATTCATAAACGTAAAAATGCTGAACCTACTTTACCCCAAAGGCAAAATAGTTAATATCCATATCTTTACTTAAGCTAAATTCCCATGTCAGCGGATTAAACGAAAGTCCACTCAACTGAGTCAAAGAAAGACCACTTTCCTGACACATTTTGAAAAGTTCACTTGGACGTACAAAGAAATCATGATCATGCGCTCCTACGGGGGCCCACTTCAAAATATATTCCGCGGCCCAAACGCCAAGGATTTTACTCTTGAGGGTACGATTGAGGGTTGTGATCACAAAGCATCCACCAGGGTTAAGATGTGTAGAGATTTCTTGAACAAAGGCCTTTTGATCCTCCACATGTTCAATAACTTCGGAAGCAATCACCACATCAAACTTTTCATGAATGTCTGAGAGGGAGGAAACTTTATAAGAAATATCAAGATCACCTTCCTTGGCATGCTCTTTGGCCACCTGAATGGCCTCCTCTGACAGATCAATCCCTGTCACACGTGCACCAAGGCGAGCAAGGGATTCACAAATAAGCCCCCCTCCACATCCCACATCTAGGATGTTTAAATCTCTGACCGAATCTTTTTCAAAGTGATCCTTGATATGACTCACCATAAAATCCATACGCAAAGGGTGAAACATATGAAGGGGTTTAAAGGTCCCTTCTGGGTTCCACCAATCTTTGGCATGCTCATGAAAGACGGACTGATTAAGTGTCATAGATCCCTCAATAAATTGCCCTCAAAAGGCATTTTGTCTATATAATATGACTCAGATCATAAGAAGACTTTCTAAAAACCTCAAGCATCCATGGCTCTGATTGTTCAAAAATTTGGCGGCACCTCCGTTGGTGATATGGCGCGTATCCGTCATGTTGCGGAGATTATAAAGAAAGAACATGATCAAGGTCATCATATTACAGCGGTTGTTTCCGCGATGCGTGGGGTGACTGATCAACTCGTCAACTTTATCCTGCAGGCGAATCCCACCTCTCGAGAGGATGAATCCCTTCAAGAACATGACACGATTCTTGCGGCTGGAGAACAAGTCACAGCGGGTCTCCTTGCCCTTTGCCTCCAGGATATGGGTATCCCGTCTCGCTCCTTCCTTTCGTGGCAACTTCCTTTAGAGACGGATGACAATTTCACCAACGCAAATGCGACATCTGTGAATACCAAAGAGCTTCAAATGCTGATGTCCCAAGGTGGCGTCCCCATTGTCGCAGGGTTCCAGGGCATTCATAAAGGTCGTATCACAACCCTTGGCCGAGGCGGTTCAGATGCAACAGCCGTCATTCTTGCCCATGGGTTAAAGGCAGATCTGTGCGATATCTATACCGATGTAAGCGGCGTCTTTACAGCAGACCCCCGTGTGATTTCAAAAGCTCAAAAAATTCCCCTTATTAGTTTTGATGAGATGCTCGAGCTTTCAAATCAAGGTGCAAAAGTCCTTCAGGCAAAAAGTGTGGCCCTTGCTAAAAAACATCAAGTCCGCCTTCGCGTTCTTTCCAGTTTTGAAAATGCATCGGGAACAGAAGTCGCACTCCATGGAAATACATCTCCCCATCAAATCACAGGGATTGCCCACCACTTTTTAGATGCGTGGGTTATGCTTAAGGTCGGCGGTGATCCCGCTTATTCTTCTGAAAAGCTCAAAGATGTTCTTGAAGCGCACCGCTTTACTCTCCAAGGCATCACGACAATGATTCACGATACAACGCGTAGCGAACTCCATTTTGCAATTCGTCGTGCGGATCTTTTCCCCGTAGTTTCTCTTCTCAAAGCTTTTCAAGGGGATATTGCATTTTCCGAAATCACCACTACATATGAGATGGCAAACATCACTCTTGTTGGAAAAGCCGTTCATCAAAAACACGGATTTGTGACAGATGTTTTGAAACATATTAAAAACCTTCACACAAAAGCAGAGGTTCTTGTGATTGGGGCACATAAATTTTCCTTTATGATTCCCGAACAATATGCGACACAAGTACTTGAAACACTCCATCAACATTTTATTACAACAGGACACTCATCATGACACTTGGACAGCTTTGGAAACGCGGATGCGATTTTTTTGGCATTGAAAAAGCTATTCT
>JBDHTO010000131.1:0-2967 GCA_039808665.1 Alphaproteobacteria bacterium
TGATGCATGGTGATGGCATGGGGCCGCATCACATGGGTGGTATGTATCCACAGGAGGGTTATGGTCCTCAGGGAAATTTTCGGGGAATGCCTCCTCATCCGGGCATGATGCATCAGGGGCATAATAGGATGATGCCTCCTCAGCATGGGATGATGATGCAACATGGTGGTGGTGTGGGGCCACGTCGTGTGAGTGGTGGTATGCCTCCCCCTCAGCCTAGGGGTATGGCGGGAATGATGCGTGGCATGCAAAAGATGGGTGGAGCGATGCATCAAGGGCCAATGGTTGGTCAAGGTATGCAGGCTGCTCCTCAGAATCCTCATCCACAACAGATGAGAGGTGCTCAACATCCAGCCGCCGCTCACACGGGTGGTGGACATAAAAAAGGTGGAAAAAAGCATCATGGTCCGAATAAAGCGAAACAGTTTTTCCAAAAATTAGGAAAAGGTATAGAAAACGTTGCTGGCAAGGTTGTGCACATTGGTGAAGATCTTGTGGAGGATGCGGCGCAGGGAGTGGGGAATCAATTGAAAAGTGGTCAGATACCCCCTGTCATTCCCTAAGTTTTGAAGTCCAAGCTCATATTTGTTTTTTATCCCCTCATCACATGATGGGGGGTGTTTGTGGCGTTTAAGAAAAAGACGTTCTATCTCTCACCCTTTTCTTGCTTTTTAAAGTCGAATCCACTATAGTGAGCCTAATTTTTGTAATTTTGGAGAATAAAAATGAGAGCTCATGTAACGCTTCCTGTTGAAAAGCGTGATTCCTTTGGTACGGGAGCTGCGCGCGCGTGCCGCAAAAATGGAAAAGTTCCTGGTGTTGTTTATGGTGAAAAGCGTGACCCAGAAGGTGTCGCCATTGATCCAAAAGTATTGATGGCTGAGATTTATAAGCCTAACTTCTTTTCAACGGTCTATGACCTTGATATCGCAGGGAAAAAAGAACAAATTCTTGTGAAGGATGTTCAAATTGATCCTGTAACAGATTACCCTGTACACGTTGACTTTATGCGCGTGGCAAAGGGTGCAAAAGTTACGGTCAGTATCCCAGTTCATTTTATTAACGAAGATAAGGCCCCTCTTCTTAAGCGTGGTGGTGTGCTCAATATCGTGCGTCATGCTCTTGAGGTTACAGCCCCTGTGGAATCTGTTCCTGAATCCTTTGTTGTGGATCTTTCCGCGATTGATCTTCTCAAGGGTATACATATCGATCTTCTTGATATGCCAAAAGGTGTAGAGCCCGCACATCCTGCGCGTGATCACACACTTGCCACAGTTGTGACAAAGCGTGTTAAAGATGATGCAGAAGCCGAAGGTTCTGAAGGCGCTTAAGATTTTCTTCTTCTTTGATTAAAAAGCCCGGCGTCGTGTCGGGTTTTTTTATGTTAGGATGACGTCGATAAAGGTGAGTTAAAAAGTTCTATGACGAAAACGCAATTTCTTTTTGTGGGCCTTGGGAACCCGGGTGATAAATATCTCCTTAATCGCCATAACATTGGTTTTCTCGTGCTGGATGCCATGTGTAAGTTTCACAGTATTCCACGCTATACCTCCAAATATCAGGGGGAATTCTCATCCTTTAAGATCGGTGATGATGAGATTTTCCTGCTGAAACCCCAAACCTTTATGAATCTGTCTGGAAAAAGTGTGGGAGAGCTTGTGCGGTTTTACAAAATTCCCCTCAGCCATGTTTTTGTGGTCCATGATGATTTAGATTTAGAGCCAGGTAAGGTCAAGATCAAAATCGGAGGGGGGAATGGCGGCCATAATGGATTGACAAGCTTGGATCAGCATATTGGAAAGGATTATGTGCGTGTACGGGTGGGGATTGGCCATCCCGGGCACAAGGATTTGGTCACACCATATGTCCTTGGGAATTTCTCAAAAAATGACAAAAATTGGTTGGAGCCGGTTCTTTGGAATCTTGGGCTGATGCTGCCTGAGCTGACCTCAAAAACTGTACCCGTGTGGCTTAATGACTTTGCCCTCAAGATGAAAAATAGCTAAAGACGTTTAGAGATTTCGATCGCCGCGGTTGAAATCATTTTGATCCCACGAGAGAGAAGGTTGTCATCATTCGATGCGCCCCTTTCCTGGGCAATGTCCCTGTGTTCTATTTCTTCCTTGCGGAACTGGATAAAGGTTTCTCGTAGCTCTTGCGCCAGGGGGTGGAGGTCGTGTTCTAAGGCATCTATTTGTGATTGGTAATGTTGTTCGATCACTTCCTCAACAGCTTTTGTGCAGGTGTGCGCTGCCTTTTTCCCAAGCATTCCTGTGACGGCGCCCATAAGAAATCCACCCACATGCCAAAGCGGTGTAAAGAGAGTTGGGTGAATCTGATGTTCCACCATGAGTTGGTTAAATGTACTCAGGTGTTTTTTTTCGCCTTCCTCCATCTCTTTGATGGTAGCGTGTTCGGAGGAATTTTGGAGGGTTTTGAGCTGGCCCTGGTAAATACGGATGGCTCCGTATTCGCCCGCTTGATTAACGCGGAGCATGGATTCAATGTGAGGGGGGAGTTTTTTTGACATATTGATATCCAAAAAGTAACAAAAGAGTCAGATTAAAAAGAACAGTCCAAATCACAGCAGATATTCCAAAAATCTTCCACCCCACCTTATCGCAGGAGGGTGCAACATCACGCATAAGCTGCATCCTCAAGGAGTCAGAAGAAGAAACCGCGCATGTGTGGAAAAAATCTGTCCAAAAGTGTTGCTCAATACCCATTTGATAGATACTTAAGATAAGACCCAAAAGGAGAAGAGGAAGCCTGAGGAAGGAGAGAGGGGTGAAAACAAAGGCTCCAAGCATGCCTGCAAAAACATAGCGTTGATAAAGGCAAAGGGGGCAGGGCGCAACATGTTGAATATATTGGGCATAGAGTGCAAAAAGAAGGCCTGCAATGATGAGGGCAGGGATGAGAAGACGGTGACGTAAAATTTCCTTAGGACAAAGCATATTTAACAAT
>JBDHTO010000132.1:0-2943 GCA_039808665.1 Alphaproteobacteria bacterium
GGTCCACCCGGATAATCAAGATCAAGCATACTCGCAACTTTATCAAACGCCTCTCCCAAGGCATCATCCATGGTTTGTCCCAAAAGCCTATATTGACCCAATCCATAAACTTCTAAAAATTGGCAATGCCCCCCCGACACTAAAAGAAGGAGAAAAGGAAAGTCTACCTGATGGGTCAAACGCACAGTGAGTGCGTGCCCTTCAAGATGATTAACCGGATAAAAGGGGATATTCAAAGATGCTGCTAGTCCCTTTGCAAACATAGCGCCCACAACAACACCACCAATAAGACCTGGTCCCGAGGTTGCAGCAATGGCAGAAAGATCATCATAGGAAAGCGCTGCATCGCGCATCACAGCATCCACAAGTGGTGAAATTTTGTCTAAATGAGCACGGGCTGCAAGTTCCGGCACAACACCACCATAAAGCTTGTGCCCCTCAATCTGGGAAAATGTCATATGGGCATAGACTTTTTTATCTGTCCCCACAATGGCTACAGATGTTTCGTCGCAACTTGTCTCAATGCCCAAAACGTATTTTACCATTTCCTCCCCTTGTCCGCTTTTCAAAACCCTTTTATAACTCAGATAAGTTTACTTAAAATCATAATTGTGATGACCACACTTCGCCTTGGAACCCGCGGAAGCCCACTCGCCCTCGCTCAAGCTGAGCTTGCAGCTGCCGCTTTAAAAAGTATCGGCATATCATGTGATATCCTGACATTCAAAACGACGGGAGACAAAATCACGCACATTCCCCTTTATGATATAGGCGGCAAAGCCCTTTTTAGCAAGGAACTTGAGCGCGCACTTTTGGAAAATGAAATAGACTTTGCCGTGCATTCCCTCAAGGATCTCGAAACACCAAGACCCTCTGGACTTAGCATCGCGGCCTATCTTCCACGCGCAGACGCAAGGGATGTTTGCGTAACACGATGTGATGATAAAAAAATCTATGGTGTTTCTTTTAAAGATCTCCCCAAAGACTCCCGTGTTGGAACCTGTTCCCCCAGACGCACTGTCATCATTCAAGAAGCCCGTCCCGATATTACAGTCGAGCCCATTCGCGGTAATGTTCAAACACGTTTATCCAAACTCTTGGATACGGAGGATTCAAAAGGACTCGATGCTGTCATCATTGCAAAAGCGGGCCTTGATCGTTTGGGATATATAATTGAAGATACCTCCATTATCCCCATCGAAGATATGGTCCCCGCCGCAGGACAGGGAATTATCGCCATTGAATGCAGAAGCGATGACCTTCCTACAAAGAATATCCTCGAAAAAATAAACTGTGAAAGCGCCCTATTTGAAGCACGCATCGAGCGACGTTTTGTAGAATCTTTGGGGGCTTCATGCAAATCTGCGGTGGGTGTTCACATCGACTCAAAACAAGGAAAAGCCTACACATTCGTGGATGGAAGCTTTGGTCAAAATCGCTCAGAGTATAAAAGTTTCGACTTTGAACACTCAGATTCCGACAAAATTGTTGCGAAACTCCTTGAAAAATAGGTATAATTGGAAAGTTTTATTTCACAAACCTCGTAAAAACATGACTGCTTGTGCGTTTATTTTTAACCGAAAGCGAAAGCGTTCCTGAGCGCTTATATTTTTTTATTCTTTCGACACACGCACTTTTCTTATCATTTATAAATTCAGGAGCAGTCCTCATGTTTGATACTTTCTTTAACACCCTTGGCGTCATTGACAAATTTTATTGGACCTATATTGGCTTCACGCTTGTCGCAGTGGCCGGTCTTTACTTTTCCTACACCACACGATTTTTTCAATTTCGCGTTCTCACCCAGCTCAAAAAAACGGTTACAGACCTTCACAAAGATTCAAAAACAGAAGAGGTCGGAACACACCCTCTTCGCCTCTACTTTGCTTCCGTTGGTGGTATGGTGGGACTTGGCAATATCGTCGGCGTTGTCACCGCGATCTTGCTTGGCGGGCCTGGCGCCCTTGTGTGGCTTTGGTTTGCCTCCTTCGCAGGCATGCTTATCAAATACAGCGAAATTTACCTAGGCGTCAAACACCGCGTCAAAAACAATCGCGGTGGATATGATGGCGGGCCCATGTACTACCTCAAGGATGCCTTTGGCGTCACATGGATTTCTGTTATCGTGTGCGTTCTTTTGTGTGTTTATGGTGTCGAAGTTTACCAATTCACCATTGTTACAGACACCCTTTCATCCGCATTCTCTCTTCCAAAAGCAGGCGTTATCGCTGCACTTTTGGCTGCTACAATTTATACAGGCCTTGGGGGAATTAAACGCCTCGCAAATGTTTGCTCTGTGATGATGCCCATTTTCATGGTCCTTTATATTGTCATGTGCCTATTTGTCATCATCGCCAATATCGGTGAACTCCCCCAAGTTCTTCTCAAATGCTTTGAAAGCGCATTCACAGGACATGCCGCCCTTGGTGGATTCGCGGGAAGCTCGATGATGGCTGCCGCACAACACGGTATTGCACGTGCCGTTTACTCAGGTGATATTGGCATCGGATACGATGCAACCATTCAAAGCGAAACACGCACACGATACCCAGAACGTCAGGCACGCATGGCCATCTTTTCTATCACAACAGATGCGATCGTCTGCACAATGAGCATGCTTGTGGTCCTTGTCACAGGACTTTGGCAAGCGGGGGGGATGCAAGCCTCTGAATACGTTGCCGCAGCCCTTGGAACTTACTTTCCACACACGTCTATCTTCATGGCGATCTTCTTCTTCTTTGCCGGATACACAACGATCATCGCCTATTTCGCCGTGGGCATTAAATGCGCAAAGTTCCTCTCCCCTCGTTTTGGAGAGAAGGCTTATTACATTTATGCCATGCTCGCCTTTCCTTTCTTCTCCTTCTTTGATCAAAGCAAAGTTATTCTGATTATGAGTATTTCTGGGGGACTTTTAATGATGTTAAACTTGCTTGGCATCTT
>JBDHTO010000133.1:0-2943 GCA_039808665.1 Alphaproteobacteria bacterium
AAGATGCCAAGCAAGTTTAACATCATTAAAAGTCCCCCAGAAATACTCATAATCAGAATAACTTTGCTTTGATCAAAAAAGGAGAAGAAAGGAAAGGCGAGTATGGCATAAATGTAATAAGCCTTCTCTCCAAAACGAGGGGAGAGAAATTTTGCACATTTAATGCCCACGGCGAAATAAGCGATGATCGTTGTGTATCCTGCAAAGAAGAAAAAGATCGCCATGAAGATAGACGTGTGTGGAAAGTAAGTTCCAAGGGCCGCGGCAACGTATTCAGATGCTTGCATCCCTCCTGCTTGCCAAAGTCCTGTGACAAGGACCACAAGCATACTCATTGTACAGACAATCGCATCTGTTGTGATGGAAAAGATGGCCATACGTGCCTGACGTTCTGGATACCGTGTGCGTGTTTCGCTTTGAATGGTTGCATCATATCCAATACCAATATCACCTGAGTAAACGGCCCGTGCGATACCGTGTTGTGCGGCAGCCATCATTGAGCTTCCCGCGAATCCACCAAGGGCGGCATGTCCTGTGAATGCGCTTTCAAAGCATTTGAGAAGAACTTGGGGGAGTTCACCGATATTGGCGATGATGACAAATAGGCACATGACAATATAAAGGACCATGAAAATGGGCATCATCACAGAGCAAACATTTGCGAGGCGTTTAATTCCCCCAAGGCCTGTATAAATTGTAGCAGCCAAAAGTGCAGCGATAACGCCTGCTTTTGGAAGAGAGAATGCGGATGAAAGGGTGTCTGTAACAATGGTGAATTGGTAAACTTCGACACCATAAACACACAAAAGAACGCACACGATAACAGAAATCCATGTGACGCCAAAGGCATCCTTGAGGTAGTACATGGGCCCGCCATCATATCCACCGCGATTGTTTTTGACGCGGTGTTTGACGCCTAGGTAAATTTCGCTGTATTTGATAAGCATGCCTGCGAAGGAGGCAAACCAAAGCCACACAAGGGCGCCAGGCCCGCCAAGCAAGATCGCGGTGACAACGCCGACGATATTGCCAAGTCCCACCATACCACCAACGGAAGCAAAGTAGAGGCGAAGAGGGTGTGTTCCGACCTCTTCTGTTTTTGAATCTTTGTGAAGGTCTGTAACCGTTTTTTTGAGCTGGGTGAGAACGCGAAATTGAAAAAATCGTGTGGTGTAGGAAAAGTAAAGACCGGCCACTGCGACAAGCGTGAAGCCAATATAGGTCCAATAAAATTTGTCAATGACGCCAAGGGTGTTAAAGAAAGTATCAAACATGAGGACTGCTCCTGAATTTATAAATGATAAGAAAAGTGCGTGTGTCGAAAGAATAAAAAAATATAAGCGCTCAGGAACGCTTTCGCTTTCGGTTAAAAATAAACGCACAAGCAGTCATGTTTTTACGAGGTTTGTGAAATAAAACTTTCCAATTATACCTATTTTTCAAGGAGTTTCGCAACAATTTTGTCGGAATCTGAGTGTTCAAAGTCGAAACTTTTATACTCTGAGCGATTTTGACCAAAGCTTCCATCCACGAATGTGTAGGCTTTTCCTTGTTTTGAGTCGATGTGAACACCCACCGCAGATTTGCATGAAGCCCCCAAAGATTCTACAAAACGTCGCTCGATGCGTGCTTCAAATAGGGCGCTTTCACAGTTTATTTTTTCGAGGATATTCTTTGTAGGAAGGTCATCGCTTCTGCATTCAATGGCGATAATTCCCTGTCCTGCGGCGGGGACCATATCTTCGATGGGGATAATGGAGGTATCTTCAATTATATATCCCAAACGATCAAGGCCCGCTTTTGCAATGATGACAGCATCGAGTCCTTTTGAATCCTCCGTATCCAAGAGTTTGGATAAACGTGTTTGAACATTACCGCGAATGGGCTCGACTGTAATATCGGGACGGGCTTCTTGAATGATGACAGTGCGTCTGGGGGAACAGGTTCCAACACGGGAGTCTTTGGGGAGATCTTTAAAAGAAACACCATAGATTTTTTTATCATCACATCGTGTTACGCAAACATCCCTTGCGTCTGCGCGTGGAAGATAGGCCGCGATGCTAAGTCCAGAGGGTCTTGGTGTTTCGAGATCCTTGAGGGAATGCACGGCAAAGTCTATTTCATTTTCCAAAAGTGCGCGCTCAAGTTCCTTGCTAAAAAGGGCTTTGCCGCCTATATCATAAAGGGGAATGTGCGTGATTTTGTCTCCCGTCGTTTTGAATGTCAGGATATCACATGATATGCCGATACTTTTTAAAGCGGCAGCTGCAAGCTCAGCTTGAGCGAGGGCGAGTGGGCTTCCGCGGGTTCCAAGGCGAAGTGTGGTCATCACAATTATGATTTTAAGTAAACTTATCTGAGTTATAAAAGGGTTTTGAAAAGCGGACAAGGGGAGGAAATGGTAAAATACGTTTTGGGCATTGAGACAAGTTGCGACGAAACATCTGTAGCCATTGTGGGGACAGATAAAAAAGTCTATGCCCATATGACATTTTCCCAGATTGAGGGTCACAAGCTTTATGGTGGTGTTGTGCCGGAGCTTGCAGCCCGTGCTCATTTAGACAAAATTTCACCACTTGTGGATGCTGTGATGCGCGATGCAGCGTTTTCCTATGATGATCTTTCTGCCATTGCTGCAACCTCGGGACCAGGTCTTATTGGGGGGGTTGTTGTGGGCGCTATGTTTGCAAAGGGATTGGCGGCATCTTTGAATATCCCCTTTTATCCGGTTAATCATCTTGAAGGGCACGCACTTACTGTGCGTTTGACGCATCACGTAGACTTTCCTTTTCTCCTTCTTTTAGTGTCGGGGGGGCATTGCCAATTTTTAGAAGTTTATGGGTTAGGTCAATACAAGCTTTTGGGGCAAACCATGGATGATGCCTTGGGAGAGGCGTTTGATAAAGTTGCGAGTATGCTTGATCTTGATTATCCGGGTGGACC
>JBDHTO010000134.1:0-2864 GCA_039808665.1 Alphaproteobacteria bacterium
GGTTTAGGAGTGATTCTTTTTCAAAAAATCACAGGTGAAAAAAGGATTCCCTTTCTCACCGTGTGTGTGCCTATCTTACTTATTCTCTTATTCTTGTTTTAGGCAATCTCAGTCACGTGGTGTTTACCCGTGATTGGATAGTCGACGTTATAGACGATCTGTTGTTGCATAGGTGGTTTGATGCCCGCAAGCCTAAGATTATCTTGAAGCTTTGCCTTAAAAGCGCGCGCCAAAACATCCCGTGCATCGGGTTTGGATTTGAGTTTGGCCATGACAATCATACTTGTATCACTAAACCTGTCCACGCCACAGATGACGATGGGATCTGTAATCATATCGTTCCACGGGGAAATTTGGCGCATTTCATCATAGGTTTGTTCCAGTACGGCAAAAACACGTTCAATAGGCGTCTCCTGTGTTGTGGCCACTTCAAAAAAATCCATGCAATAGTCGCGGGATTTATTGATGATGTGTTGAACCTCCGAAAAGGGAATGCTTTGAAGGGATCCATCACGGTGACGGATAAAAACACTTCGCAACGAAATAGCTTCTACAACGCCTGTGTGAGATCCGATGGTGACTTGCTCTCCTACGGCAATATTTCCCTCAAATAAGGTCAAAAATCCTGTGATTAAGTCTTTGACCATCGTTTGGGCACCAAAGGAGATGGCAAGGCTGGCGACGCTAAAGGCGTAGAGGACAGGCTTAACATCAATGTCGAGTTCTGAGAGAATAATCAAAAAACCAATAAAAGAGACTACAGCTTTGAGTGAGGAACGAAGAATCGGGACAATAGTTTTTGCAAAGAGGCTTGGCTCGACAACCTCTCCACGAATGGTTTGGGTATTGAGCTGCGCAGTGGCTACCATGTCAACCAGTCCCCATAGTATCCGCACGAAAAGGGCTACAAGAATGATGGACACAACAGAAAGAAGATGTTCTTGAACCGTGGGATTTGTAAAAAGCTTGATAAGATCGATACCCCAAATCTGAAGTCCAAGAATAACGGTGGCAAGATAAAGGGAGAACTGTCCAAGTGGCACAAGAAAATAAGCGGATTGAAGAACGGGAACGGACCGTGAATGTTTCCACGATTTGACATATTCAATATCTTCGTCGGTCTGTCCCAAAATACCCTGAAGTTGCTCAGACCATTTGTGACCAAAAAAGCTGAGTTTTTGATTTAAAAACCTAAAGCAAATAAGCAAAAGAATCGTAAGTCCGATAGACCTTCCCAAATAGATGATCCGATCGAGTTCTCTGTGAAGCCATGCAATATAAAGTGCAAGCAACAACCCAATGGTAAGCATGTGCCACGTGCGTGCGATTACATGCGTGATGCTGAGCAGGATACGAGGAGTCCCTTGGAAATGAAGATCATCTTGGCGAAGCCATCTTGCAATGGGCCTTTTGTAATCAAGGACGAGTGTTGCAAGTGTGAGGAGTAATCCAAAGGCTACAACACCTTTGAATGCTTGATATTGTTCTTGCGGGAGTCCAAAAATTTTTAAAAACTGCCCTAAAATAGTCCCAAGAATAAGGATTTGTGTAAAAACACTGACGAGTCTGTAAAATCTCAAAGAACTTCTATCACTTAGGGGGATAATGCGAAGATATTTTTGATGGGGTTGGAGCAGGATTTTAAAGTACTTAAGCAGCATACGCACCACAAAAAGGGCGCTGATGACGACAAAGACCTCATCCAAGATATAGGGTTTCTCAAGGAAGTAGGCGATAAAGGAAGAGGCGATAGAAAATGCCAAAATAGGAATAATCGTGAGGACAAGATATCCCGTAAAGCGCCATAATTGAACGGGTGGAGAGGGTGGAACTGTGACGCGCCTCAAGATAACCCTTAGAATAAATTCCAATAAAAAACCGAGGGTGAAGGCAAAAAACAGAACAAGGACAAAGTCTAAAAGCTTGTCTTGCACCTCATAGTTTTTGATATTGTGTAGCGTTTTCCAAAGAGATGATGGAAAGTTTGCAAGTGTTTGCGCCGCTGAATAAATAGTTTGTGCAGAAAGCTCTACATAGGAAACGAGTTTCGCATTCAGATCATGAATCGTGCTGACGTGCGATGGGTGAAGTGACTCCTCTGCTTCGGAGAGTGTTTTTAATTTTTCAATGAGCTCTGATCGTTTTTTGTCATCTTCGAGTGTTGAGACGAGTTCCTTTGAAACTGTTGGTCCAGCGATGTCTTTTGCATAAAGAAAAGATATCTGTACGGCAATAAAAAAGAGAAAAGAGAAAAAAAAGCGCATTGTTTATAAAAGTCAAAAAGGATTCAGTTCTAGCCTAGCAGCTTTAATCCTTTCCTCCAAGAATTCGATCAACTGATTTTTATCATGAAACTCGAGAGAGATGGGCAGCGTATGAAGATTGGGAATAAGCTCATCAGCCAATTTGACCCTATCCTTTTCTGTGGTGAGGACTGGAAAAGAGAGCGCAGTTTGTGCCCGCATAATCTCTTCCAGATCATTTTTGGTATAACCGTGGTGATCGGGGAAGGAGAAAAATCGGACAACATCAAAGCCTAGGGATTTCAGGTAAATTTTGAATTTTAAAGGGTACCCAAGACCCGCGAAAGCAATAACCTTTTGAGGGGAGATAGGAAGACATGCCTTAAAACTTGCTTGAAAAATGGGTTTTTTAAAATGTTTTAATACGCGTTGTGTTTCCTTTGATTCGTGGATAACGATGACAGCGTCAGCTGAATTAAAACCCTCCTCAATGGTGGTACGTAGAGGTCCCGCTGGAAATATCTCTCCATTACCAAAAGCCTGTTGTCCATCGATCACAAGGAAACTTAGATGTTTATGCACAGCTTGGCTTTGAAGCCCGTCATCCATGATAAGGACACT
>JBDHTO010000135.1:0-2827 GCA_039808665.1 Alphaproteobacteria bacterium
TGTCCATCGATCACAAGGAAACTTAGATGTTTATGCACAGCTTGGCTTTGAAGCCCGTCATCCATGATAAGGACACTCGCCCCTTGTTTAATCGCTTTTTTGCAGGATTTTACTTTTGTTTTTCCAACCCATGTCGGTGCTGCTTTTGAAAGGAGTACGGCCTCATCACCGACTTTTTCTGCAGTATCATCGGTTGTGACGCGATAGGTGTAGTTTGTCTTTCCCTTATACCCACGAGAGATAATGTGGGGCGTAAGATGAAACGATTTCAAAATATGCGTGAGTGCAATCACTGTGGGTGTTTTTCCTGCACCGCCAAGGGTGACATTTCCTACACAAATTGTGGGCACTGTCGGATAAAAAGAAGGTTGTGACGCTTTTTTTATACGTGAAATCCAATGATAAAGCCGCCCAAGAGGCCTGAGAAGCACAGCAAGCAAGCTGTCTTTCTTATACCAAAAATCTGGCGTTTTCATGGGAAATCTCTGATGAAGTTTGGATGGGGCCAAGGTGTTTTTCCGAGAATCGCACAAATTCCTTCAGGCTGTCTTTCTTTGCAAGAACTCCCTGAAGTGCCATGTCTCCCACCTCTGCGGCATTTTTGGGATGGCTTAAATAAAAAGCCAACGCGCCATCAATATTATCTTCACTCACTTGGATAAGGGATCCCTCAAGATGTTCCAAAATATCCTTGGGGGTTTCCATATAGGGGCCGTGAAATGTGCATTTTCCAAGCTGTGCTGGCTCAATGGGATTATGACCACCAATGTGTGGGACAAAGCTTCCGCATACAATAGCCACATCAGACAAAGCATAGCCAAGACCAAGCTCTCCCATTGTATCAAATAGAAACACATCTGTATTATCTTGGGGAATGTGACCGTTTGAACGCTGGGAAAAGGAAAGCCCTGCAGATTGAATAAGAGATATCACTGTATTGATGCGGTGCATATGTCGTGGTGCAAGGATAAGAAGAAGATTGGGAATATCCTTTTTAAGGCGGAGATAGGACCGAATGAGAATATCTTCTTCACCCTGATGTGTGCTGGCCCCGATGAAAATTTTCCTCAAGGAGAGGGCCTGATGCAGTTTTTCAAAATCTTCGGTATCTACATGTAAAGGTGGGGCAGCAAATTTAAGATTCGGCATGACGACAACGGGTTTGTCTGTGAATCGATAAAATCTTTGTTGATGTTCGATGGACTGTGCAAAAATCCCCCTAAACCCAGAATAAACTTGACGTGCAAATTCTGGAAACTTGCCCCAACCCTTGGCACTTTCCTCTCCTAAGCGTGCATTAATAAGGTAGATAGGAATATTTTTTTCTCTGCAAGAAAAGATCATATTCGGCCATACTTCTGATTCTGTGACGATGACAAGGATTGGATTAACATTTTTCAAAAAACGCATGACCCAGGGCTTAATATCCAAAGGGACATATTGATGAACGGTGTTGGGTGGAAGTTTTGTTCGAAGCACGTTATAGGATGCAAGGGTACCGCTTGTGATAACAAAATGTACGTCGGGATAAAGGGTATTTAAATGATTGATGAGGGGAAGAAGGGAAAGACTTTCTCCAACACTTGCCCCGTGAAGCCATACCTGCTTTTTCCCCTTTTCAAAGGTGTGGGGAGAAAATCCAAACCGTTCACGCAATCTTGACGCATCTTCCTTCCCATCACGTACGCGCTTTAAAAGGTAAAGGCGTATCAAGGGAATCGCAAGATAACTGAGATAGGAATAGATTCGTTCAAGCATAAGATGATTTATAGCCGCTTCGTGAATTTTGGTAAAGCCTCACGCGCAAGGGCTTGGATTTCTTACGGGTTAAGAGGTTCTCTATGATAAAAAAGTGGTGGTGCCTTGTTTCTTCGAGGTCTAAGCGATCTTCCTCTTTTGGATGCTTGCCCTTTGGTTGTATGTGCTGTGGGATAGTCCTTGTTTTAAGGGATAAATTTTTCCGAGATGTAGAGGTTTTTTATGCCACATTCTTTAAAAATATCACTCTAGAAGAGTGTGATTTTAACTTCATCTTAACCGCTTTTTGAGAAGATGGTGGTTATCCACCCAAATAACGGGTGGGGGTTTGGGGATGGGAGAGATGAGAAGAAAAGTTAACAAATCCTTAACAAAAATGGTCAACTTTTAACACCCACCCCCTCACACACTCAAACCCTTCATATAAAGGGGAAATCTTCGGAGGCTTGAGTTGGCGCCCACTTCAGAAATACCTGTGCGTATGGAGGGACGCTTTTGAAAGCTTAGAAAAAATGAAACGAGATCTTCGGAGGCTTGAGTGGTACCGGCTTCAGAAATGCCTACGTGCATGGGAGATGTTTTTGAAGTTTAGAGAAAATATAAGCGAGATCTTGATTGGGCTTTAAAATCATCCCTCCTCCCGTAACCCCCACGTGCATGGGATCTGTCTTAAAGCTTGGAGAAAATGCTCAATCATCTTGCAGGAAGAAAAAAAAGTATGTGATATAAGCATGATGATTATTTTTTGTGTAGAAATATGGTTGTGAAACGTCAGAAAAAAGGGGATCCAAAGCGAATTCTGGTGGTAAAGCTTGGGGCACTTGGTGATTTTATTCTTGCCGACTCAGTATTTAAATCCATAAGGAAGCATTACCCGTCCGCACATATAACCCTTCTCACAACGCCGGCTTTTGAGGCTTTTGCCAAAAAACTTGGATATTTTGATGATGTGGTTGCTTTTGACCGATTTTCCTATTTTAATCTTGAAAAGTTGCTGAACTTTATTGGCTGGGTAAAGTCCACGCATTTTGATTTGGTTGTAGATCTTCAGCTTGTGGGAAGGACGCGG
>JBDHTO010000136.1:0-2658 GCA_039808665.1 Alphaproteobacteria bacterium
ATAAGTATGCGCATAAAGTAGTCCTCTTTGGGTTGACGTGAATACGCTAGCAAAGAGACCGGAGGAGGAAAAGGGTGAAAATGAAAGGTTATTCTTCCTCAATTTTTTTAAGGAGATTTCTCATGGCTTTGACGTGGGGGCCTGTTTTTATTTTCTTTTTTCTGGATTGGACGCGTTCAGCTTTTGTGATGTAGGGTTTCGCTGTTTGTGCGCGATTGATCCAATTTTTTTTATACTCTAAGGCAATGTCCCGTGACTCAATAAAAAGGACATTTTCACTGTTTCTGTGTTGTGCAGCGTGGGTGAAGTTAAAGGATCCGGTAATCACAAGAAATTCGTCAATGATCATGACCTTATTGTGAGCAATACCTGGAACCTCATCAATTTTGACGTCCATGCCCGCTTTGGTAAGTTTTGTACTTTTGGAGTGTTTGTCGTGACGTTGGCTTTTGTCCAAAAGGATGCGCACTTTGATTCCACGCTCTTGTGCATGAAGAAGGGCTTCTGAAATATCCGCAGATGTAAAAGAGTAAGCCTGTACAAGAATTTCTTTCTGTGCATGCTCAATACATTGAACAATGGAAAGAGTGCAGTTTTGTTGAGGCGTAAAACAAGGTGTTAGTCTCTCCGCCCATATGGGGGAAATAAGGATTATCTGGAGAAGAAAAACACCAAGAATACCCATGGGTTTATGCGGCTTCTGATTCTATGTCTGAGTCATCGGATGCGGTGGATGATCCTGGAAGCATGCCAAGTGCATGTTTGTAAAGATCAAGAAGTTCCTCTTGTTCAGCAACATCTTCAACTTTCATCTTGCGTAGCTTGATCACTTGTTTCATCACTTTGGTGTCGAAACCGTGACCCTTTGCTTCTGCGAAGGTTTCTTTGATGTCTTCCATTAATGTTGCTTTGTCTTCCTCAAGGCGTTCGATTTTCTCAATGAACATACGAAGTTGTTGTGCGGCAAAGCCAAGATGTTGATTCATGTTTATTCTCATTGTTGTTTTGACATGTATTCTAGTCATACATCAAAAGGATTCCTGTTGGAAGGTTTTAAGCATGGAAAAAGCCTCCCAAATATTTGCACTTCTGTGACTAAAGGGTTATGTTGAGGGTGAATTTATTTAATGTTTTTGAGAACCCTTACCTATGACCGTCAAAGTTCGTTTTGCACCATCCCCCACAGGATTTCTTCATGTTGGAAACGTAAGAGCTGCATTGATCAACTGGATGTTTGCAAAAAAACATCACGGTGAATTTATGCTGCGTATGGATGATACGGATTTGGAGCGTTCAAAAAAAGAATTCGAGGATGGAATTATCGAAGATCTTGCGTGGCTTGGTCTTTATCATCAAAGTTTTGCAAGGCAATCTGAGCGATTTGAGCGCTATGCGGAAGTGATGAAAGAGCTCATTGATGCGGGGCGTTTGTATCCATGTTTTGAAACACCAGAAGAGCTCGACTTTAAACGTAAGCGTCAACTGGGAAGAGGAGAGCCCCCGCGTTATGACCGTGCAGCGCTCAAGCTGACGGAGGTAGAAAAGAAAGCCTTTTTAGATGAGGGGAAAAAACCTCATTATCGCTTTCGCTTGGAGTCAAAAGATATTCGTTGGCACGACCTTGTTCGTGGTGATGTGCATTTCGCGCCGGATCATCTCAGCGATCCTGTCCTTGTGCGCGCAGATGGTGCTTATCTCTATACACATACATCCGTTATTGATGATGTGGATTTTGGTATTACCCATATCCTGAGGGGTGAGGATCACGTGACCAATACCGCCGTTCAGGTGCAGCTTTTTGAAGCCCTTGGAAAGGATCCAAAGGAAATTCAGTTTGCCCATACAACCCTTTTGATGGACAAAGATGGTTCTGCTCTTTCCAAGCGACTTGGAAGTTTAGGCGTTAAGGATTTGCGTGCTCAGGGTATCGAACCTCTTGCCATTTGTTCTTTCCTTGCACGTCTTGGAACATCAGAGTCCATACAACCTTTTTTCAGCATGGAAGAGATTGCGGATCAATTTGATTTGGGTTCTTTTAGTCGAAATCCACCGCGTTTTGACCTTGATGAGCTCAAAGCACTGAACCATCGACTGATGGCAGATCTTCCCTTTTCAATCATTCAGCCCAAACTTGTTGTGATGGGATTTGGAGATTTTCAGGAAAAGGAATGGGACCTTTTTAAGGGGAATATTTCATCAAAGGAGGATTACACCCTTTGGCATAATATTTTTCATGGGGAGATTTCATGGCCTGAATCCCTGGATAAGGATTATCTGAATGTTGCTTATCAAAACCTACCCCATGATCCATTCTCTGAAGATACGTGGAAAATATGGACAGAGGGGCTGAAGGAAAAAACGGGTCGAAAGGGCAAAGACCTTTTTATGCCCCTGCGGCAAGCCCTTACCGGAGAGGACCACGGCCCAGAAATGAAGGAAGTTCTTCATTTGTTGGGATACCACAAGGTGAAATTACGTCTTGAGAAAGTACTATCCTCATGACATTTAGGCTTTTTAATACGCTCTCTAAGGAAAAAGAGGTCTTTACACCTCTTGACCCTCATCACATACGGATGTATGTGTGTGGTCCGACCGTTTATGATTTTGCCCACATTGGTAACGCGCGTCCTGTGATCGTTTTTGATGTGCTTTTTCGTT
>JBDHTO010000137.1:0-2617 GCA_039808665.1 Alphaproteobacteria bacterium
TCATCGTCTAGACCGTCAACAGATTGGCGCCTTGATAGAGAGAGTGTGTTACTATGATGGGGAGATGCGGAAACCATCATGACGGGTGGGGATGAGTCTTCCGCCTCTCCCTCAAGAGAAGAGGACGCGAGCGAGGGGTGAGGAGCTTTAGAAATGGCGTGAGCTATCACCTGATCTGTGCCTGCCTCTAGGTCATCATCAACAATAACTTGTAGTGGTGCATGTTGTGGTGCTGTATGCCTCATTTTTGTTTCTACAATAACGTAGGATGCGAGGGGAACCTCGCTGTCATCCGAGGATACCGTTGGGATATAGGCTCGAAAAGTATAAAACTGGTTTTGATCTCCCTCTGTACTGATACTTAAGGATACTCTTCCCGTTTGATAAAGATCATTGATCTCAGAGAGGAGTTTTGACACATCCTTGGCCCCGTAGGGTGAAAGAAGTGACTGCATATAGCCTGTGATTTTTTTCATCCCCTTCGCTTCTAAATGAGGAGGAAGTGCCGCTGGGAAACCACTCTCTCCGTCATCAACACGCTTACATGTAATGACTGCCCTGGGGGTGCCGTATTTAACTTTGTTTGCACTGATCTCATAGGAAAAACCAAGGGTATCTTGGAAACGTGTATTCGCTGTATTAAGAAGTTGAAGATAAAGACTGAGAGCATCCTTTGCTGGACTGTCAGAGAGATGGGTATTCACAAAATTCGCATAGGGTGGAGGAAGACTTCTATCTTTGCAGTTACTGACACAGCTTTGTATCGCATTCCAAACAGGAGGGGCTGCGCGTTTAAGAATTTGCCATACAGCGATCGCAATAGCTGTTCCCGTTCCGCTGGAGCCAAGAGAGTTAATAAAGGATGTCAAGGGATCTGTGCTGTCTGAGGAACTTGACGCTGCCATCGTGGCATTATAAAAATCGCTCGCTTCGGATTTTTTGGGGGCAGTTGCAATCAGGGTTGTGACAAGAAGAATGTGAATAAGTTTCATCATAAAGCTCCGGAGGATTTATCTGACTGCTTATGAAAATACAGGAAAGTTTTTAAAAGCCTCTTAAGTACTGGGAAAATGTTATAAAAATTTTTTATACTTTGATGCTTTTTGTTGATAATATTCAAATACTTTCTATATAAGTTATGAAACAATATTTATTTTTTTCGGAGTTTTAGAGATGAAAAAAAGACTCATTACTGTGTTGATGGTGGCGTGTGCTGTGGGTACAGCTTCCTTTGGAATGGATGCTTACCGTGATTCTGCGGCATTTAATCCAGAAACATCCTCCTTTTCAAAGATGGAAACAATCAAGACATGGGTGGCGCCACACCATAATCAGACAACGCATCAGGAAATTCAGGGTAACGTAGCCATGACGGTTAAGGAAAATCCATTTTCCGTGCACTTTGCCATGCCTGTTCAAAATGATCCGGGGGTGACCACATATTTTGGAAAATCTTTTCCAACTATCCCTGCGATTGAGCTTCCCTTCCTTCAATGGGTGAGGGAAGTCTCTGCAAATAATCAAAACCCTGTGACGATGGAACTTGCTGCATCCATGGGCCTTGTGTCATGGAAAGTTCCCTTTGCTTTTCCTGAAACTGTTGGCATGCATTATGCAAATGAACTCAGTCATTTTATGATGGATAATGTCTTTCCTCAGATGATGGATGTGCGACTCAAAAATCATCCTGAGCTCATGGAAAAAGTGATGAGACTTCCTGGAGATTGTTTTGATATTCCGCAACATTATCCCGCGCTTTTAGGGGAAGTCAAAGCTCTTTCGGTACAGAATCTTGAACATTTTTTGAATGCAGAAACCCACCCAAAATTTATAGGTCTGATCGAGTCTCTTCTTGCTCCGGGAGGAAGGGCGTTTCTATGTTCCCATAGCTTTATGTTTGGAACAGATCCCAATCACCCCCTTCGTGCGCTTTATTCAGAAAGAAAACAAATGGGCGATCTTTACCCAGGATTTGCAGAGTATGACGTAACCTTTACGTCTATTAAAGGAGCGCAGATGCAAGTAGGTGATCCAGAGATCTCTAATGTCTCTCGCCCTGCGGACGATGCTGAATTCGTGAAAATAGATAAAGCTGAAAAAGATGCAGGCGTAATGTTCTACTCACCAGCGGGGAGACATGTACCCCTTCAAAAAAGTACGCAACACATTTTTATGAATTCATTTTCCCCATCTATTTATCGTGGTGTGGTTGCGAAGTTTCCGAGCCTGAGGGTGGTGGATACATTCTTTATTGAAAAGGCGAATACCCGTGTAGATCAGTGGGGGGATGGTATTTCCCATGCTGCGGTTATTATCGAAAAAATTGATACTGACGAAAATGAGAATAAAATGGATGAAAACTAATCTTTAACCAAAAAACCTTAAAAGCCCACGAAAGCCCACGAAAGCCCACTTATCCGTGACGGAAGGTGGGCTCTCTTTTTTCTAAGAACGCGCGCAAGCCTTCTTTCCCATTTGCTGTTTTAAGAAATCTTAAAGAAAAACCTTAAGTATTGGGGGGATGTTATGAATTTTGTATATTTTTTTTAAAAGTTTGTTTTATTAATGATTACATTAACAATTATAAATTCTAATTTTTACATGATCACAAAAACTA
>JBDHTO010000138.1:0-2604 GCA_039808665.1 Alphaproteobacteria bacterium
TCATCGTCTAGACCGTCAACAGATTGGCGCCTTGATAGAGAGAGTGTGTTACTATGATGGGGAGATGCGGAAACCATGATGATGGGTGGGGATGAGTCTTCCTCCTCTCCCTCAAGAGAAGAGGACGCAAGCGAGGGGTGCGGAACTTTAGGAGTGGCGTGAGCTATAACCTTATCTGCGCCCTCATCTAAATCATCATCAACGACAATTTTGAGTGGTGCCTGTTGTGGTGCTGTGCGCCTCATTTTTGTTTCTACAATAACATAGGATGTGAGAGGAACCTCGCTATCATCTGTGGATACCGTTGGGATATAAGCTCGCAAAGTATAAAATTGATTCTGATCCCCCTCTGTGGTGAGGCTTAAGGAAACTCTTCCCGTTTGATAAAGATCATTGATCTCAGCGAGGAGTTTTGAAACATTCTTGGCACCATAGGGTGAAAGAAGTGATTGCATATATCCCGTTATTTTTTTCATGCCCTTCGCTTCTAAATGAGGGGGGAGTGCGGCTGGAAAACCATCTTCTCCGTCATCAACACGTTTACATGTAATGACTGCTCTGGGGGTGCCGTATTTAATTTTGTTTGCACTGATTTCATAGGAAAAGCCCAAGGTGTCTTGGAACCGTGTGTTCGCCGTATTAAGAAGTTGCAGATAAAGACTGAGAGCATCCTTTGCGGGGCTTTCAGAGAGGTGGGTATTTACAAAATTCGCATAGGGTGGGGGAAGGCTTCTCTCTTTGCAGCTGCCGACACAGCTTTGTAACGCGCTCCAAACAGGGGGGGCTGCGCGTTTAAGAATTTGCCATACAGCAATCGCAATAGCTGTTCCCGCGCCACTGGGGCCAAGCGCTGTGATAAATGCCGTCATAGGATCTGTGCCGCCTGAGGAACTTGACGCTGCCATCGTGGCATTATAAAAATCGCTCGCTTCGGATTTTTTAGGGGCAGTTGCAATCAGGGTTGTGACAAGAAGAATGTGAATAAGTTTCATCATAAAGCTCCGGAGGATTTATCTGACTGCTTATGAAAATACAGGAAAGTTTTTAAAAGCCTCTTAAGTACTGGGAAAATGTTATGAAAAATTTTTATACTTTGATGTTTTTTATTGAGAATATTCAAACACTTTCTATATAAGATGTGAAATAATATTTTTTTCGGAGTTTTGGAGATGAAAAAAAGACTCATTACTGTGTTGATGGCGGCGTGCGTTGTGGGCACAGCTTCCTTTGGAGGAGGCGCTTATCGTGATTCTGCGGCATTTAATCCAGAAAACTCCCCTTTTTCAAGGATGGAAACAATCAAGACATGGGTTGCCCCACACCATGATCAGGCAACGCATCAGGAAATTCAGACTAACGTGGCCATGACGGTTCAGGAAAATCCATTTTCCGTACACTTTGGGAGGCCTGTTCAAAATGATCCGGGGGTGACCCAATACTTTGGAAAATCTTTTCCAACTATCCCTGCGATTGAGCTTCCCTTCCTTCAATGGGTGAGGGAAGTCTCTGCAAATAATCAAAACCCTGTGACGATGGAACTTGCTGCATCCATGGGCCTTGTGTCATGGAAGGTTACTTTTGCTTTTCCTGAACATGGTGGCAGGCATTATGCAAATGAACTCAGCCATTCCATGATGGATAATGTCTTTCCTCAAATGATGGATGCTCGGTTGAAAAATCATCCTGAGTTGAGGGAAAGAATTACCCCACTGCCTGGAGATTGTTTTCATATTCCACAAAGTCATCCTGAGCTTTTAGGGGTAGTCAATGGCTTGTATGTGCAGAATCTTGAGCATTTTTTCAATGCAGCAATCCACCCAAAATTTATAGCTCTGATCGAATCTCTTCTTGCTCCGGGAGGAAGGGCGTTTCTATGCTCCCATAGCTTTATGTTCAGAACAGATCCCAATCACCCTCTTCGTGCGCTTTATTCAGAAAGAAAGCAAATGGGCGATCTTTACCCAGGATTTGCAGAATATGACGTAACCTTTACATCCATTAAAGGAACTCAGATGCAAGTAGGTGATCCAGAGATCTCTAATGTCTCTCGCCCTGCGGACGATGCTGAATTCGTGAAAATAGATAAAGCTAAAGAAGATGCAGGCGTAATGTTCTACTCACCAGCGGGAGGATACGTGCAGCTTCAAAAAGCAACACAACACATTTTTATGAATTCATTTTCCCCATCTATTTATCGTGCTGTGGTTGCGCAATTTCCAAACCTGAGGGTGGTTGATACATTCTTTGTTAAGAATAATGGCTCCCGTGTAGATCAGTGGGGAGAGGATATTTCCCATGCTGCGGTTATTATCGAAAAAATTGATACTGACGAAAATGGAAATCAAATGGATGAAAGCTAATCTTTAACCAAAAAAACCTTAAAAGCCCACGAAAGCCCACTTATCCGTGACGGAAGGTGGGCTCTCTTTTTTCTAAGAACGCGCGCAACCCTTCTTTCCTATTTTCTGTTTTAAGAAATCTTAAAGAAAAACCTTAAGTATTGGGGGGATGTTATGAATTTTGTATCTTTTTTTTAAAAGTTTGTTTTATTAATGATTACATTAACAATTATAAATTCTAATTTTTACATGATCACAAAAACTA
>JBDHTO010000139.1:0-2557 GCA_039808665.1 Alphaproteobacteria bacterium
AAGCCCTTCTCAATCTTCCCTCAAAAATTTTGGAAGATCTTCGCCACTTTATGGATAATCAACAGTTGAGTCGAGCTATTGAAAAAGCCTGGGAAGCCCTTTTCGAGGGAAATAAATACATGGACACCATGAAGCCCTGGCAACTCAAGAATGAAGATCCCGCACGCATGGGCACCATCCTGTATACGCTTACGGATTTTATCCGACAGATGGCGATCCTCACCTCCTCCATCGTTCCCTCCATGAGTGGGAAAATCCTTGATATGCTGAGCATTAATCAAACGGATCGGGATTTCACCGGACTTCAAAAGCACCTCAAAGGTGGTGAGGTTATCAACGAACCTCAACCCCTTGTGCAAAAGGTTGTGAAGTAGCTCTACTGTGGAATAACATCTTTCTTTTCAGATGTTTCGGATAGAGTCTGAGCCGCTGTAGTTTCAATGGCATCTCGGTTTCTGTGGTACTTTAATGCCTGCTGAAGTGCTGCGTATTGCCTTTGCTGGGCCCGCATTTGATCTTCTTTTTCCTGCATCGCACGCTCCATCTCTGCAATGCGTAAAAGAAGAGCTGACTCTCTCGATTGATGTTCAAGGGCTACCGTTTCTGTTGCTTGATATTGAGCGCTCACCATTAATTGCTGAATCTCCCTCTCTCTTGCATCCCAAGCCGTACGAAACTCCGCTTCCCTTTTAGAAGATGCTTCCTTTGCCCCCGCAGCTTCTTTTGCCGCCAAACTCAGTTGTTCACGCAGCGCGGTCACTTCTTCTTTTGTCTTTGCAGATTGGTCCTGCATAGATCGTTCTTTCGATCGACTCTCTTTTAATTGAGCTTCTGTTGCAGCTGCGCGCTTACGTGTTGTTTCAATCCGCACCAGGGCATCATCTCTTTCTTGCATTAACGCTTGAGATTTTTCTCTTTCCGCGGTAAGCGCTTCTGCTTTTTGTTGAATTCTCTTTTGATATCGCTTAGCTTCCTCTTGCTTTTTGTCTTCTATCGACTGAATTTGTGAGGCATGGGTTTCTTCTTGACGTCTTTTATCTTTCTCCAATTGCTGTATACGGGAATCTTGCTTCTTGAGATCCCCCTTCAATCTATTCATACTTGTCGTTAAGTCTTCTATGGTGCGAGAGCTTCCATCCAAACCCTCAGAGACCTCTAACAACCTTCCTTGAAGATCATCTCTTTGTCCTATTAAATCTTCAATGACCTGGGTTTGCTTGGCGATTTTTTCATTTAAAGACGTCCGCTCAGAAGATATCTGACGAATTGTAAACAAAAGACTCGTTTCAAACTCACTATTCGACATACCGGGAAGCTTATCTTCTTCCTCCCTCTGAATAAGAGAAACCGACGCAGCAGTAGGCGCAGCTTGATCTTCTCCTGTGTGTGCGGAATTTTCCACTACATCCGAAACTTGATCCTGGGAAGATGACTGGGTTACAGAAATTAATTTTTCAAGGATAGGGAACCCCTGTTCTTTGAAAAACTCATATTTTCTTACAAACTCCTCAAGATTATGCTTGATGATTTCTGTAAACATGGCTTCGTTTGCTCTCACGACATAGGTTGAGTGAAGCTTTGAAAGAAGCTCATCTGCCTTATAAGCAGCTTGAAAATCATTTATTTTCTTTTCTTTACCTTCCTTATAAAGAGAGATCCATTGCCAAAAAGCGTCTCTCGAAAGATCTGGGGAAAGGGTTTTTGCAAATTCTTCTCCATGAGAGATCAAGAACTTCATATCCCCCAATAATCCATCACAAAAAAATGTTTTATTCTCACGTGAGGCAAGATAGATAGAAAGCAATCCCTCTCCTCTTATTCCACAAGCATGAGCCAAAACACGCAACATATTGGCAACTCCCGATGCCCCTTCCATGGGGATCATTTTCTGACCTGAAAAAACTTCCCGATAGAGGGACAAAAGAAACTTCTTTAAATCCGCAGCAACCTCCGGCGAATCTTTCATAATCTCAGAAATTTTTGTGATATTCCGTTGAAGGAGTGCTTTATTACTATCTGCGGCGATGATTACTTTTCCAACAGTAGCACGTTTTTGTTCTGCAAAAAAACGAAGTATCCTTAAGAGTTTACCACGATTTTCTTCTGTAATAAGACCATTTCCACGCTTTAACCAAATAATCAATTGATCTGCATGATTAATTTCGTTGAGAAGACTCCCATAGGGGATAAGAAATTCATCCTGAACCTTCTTCATCTCTAACTCAAGACCAGAAAATTTTCTAAAATATTGAATAGTCACTCTGCCATCGAACGGCTGAATAAGCTCAGGAGTCGTGATACACGTGTATGCACGGTCCCAAAGCGTTAAATTGTCCTCAACAATCTTGTTTTTGTACCCATTCACATCTTCAATGCCCAAGTAAAGTTGTTGGGGATCGAGGCCTGGATTATCATGTAGATACCGAGATAAAGCATCCGATCCAAATCCTTGACCAACATTGTGATACAGGATCTTATGATAAAAGTGCTTTACAAAAACAAGTTGCCAAACTCGTTTCAAAATACGTATACACTTTTCACCATCTTGCAAAAGTTC
>JBDHTO010000140.1:0-2553 GCA_039808665.1 Alphaproteobacteria bacterium
CCACCCTATCCGCTTCCTGATGAGAAAACAAAAAGTACGATTCACACGAACAGTACGAAGGATGCCTCAGATCAATTCAATGAAATTCGTTTTGAAGATAAAAAGGATTCTGAGCAACTTTATGTGCGTGCTCAAAAAGATTACGACCGTGAAGTGATGAAGGGAAATCGTACTCTGATTATCCATGAAGGTAACGATACAAAAACCATTACCAAGGGTAATTACCTCCTCACCCACAGCGCAGAAGGAGATAGTCCCCCTACGCACGAGCTTCATATGATCAAGGGTGATCGTATTATGAATCTTGATCTGGGAGATGAGAAGATGACCCTTACAAAGGGTGATCAGACCTTGACCCTTACAAAAGGTGACCAAACCATTCAACTTGCAAGTGGGAATCGAACGCTCAAACTTGATTCAGGAAATGACACTTATACAGTGACAGGTAATCGTACTCTTTCTGTGACAGGAAACCAAACGGTTAGTGTTGGGGGAAGTCTTTCTATCAAGGTAGGGAGTAACTCCACAACAATTAAAGTTGATGATTCCTCTATCACCATTGATACAACAGATGTCACAGTCACCGCTTCTGGCAAAGTAAAGATTGACGCCTCTGGTGATATGGATTTGTCGGGAGATAATGTGACGATTTCTGCGTCAAGTGCTCTAAAACTTTCTGGGGATACAATCAAGGCAACAGCCTCTTCTTCGGCGACCTATGACTGTGGCTCTTCGGGGACAGTAAAATCTTCGGGGACTCTGTCTGTCACGGCTTCGGGCTCGCTGACTCTTAAGGGGTCAACAACGGCAATTAACTAGATCAATTAACGAGGGCAACATATGCAAAAGCTATTGAGAGAGCAACTTGTTCATGATGATCGCGGGCTTATCGAAGCAAAGCTGTATTTTGATTCGAATAATCGTCTTCAGGGGGTGTGTGAGTTTTATCTTCACGGAAAGCTTAAAATGCGTGCACATTATGTGGATGGTCTGATGCATGGAAAAGTGACACATTTTGCCCCTTCTGGCGCAGTTACCTCAGAGGAAAATTATGACAAAGGTTACCTTCATGGAGAGCAAAGACATTTTGATGCTTTGGGTACGTTGCGTCGTCTTGAAACTTATGATCAGGGACAACGGCATGGTCCCTTTAAGCTTTTTCATGAGAATGGAGAGCTTCATCAAGAAGGTATGTACCATGAGCACAGGCAAGTGGGCTCATGGGTGATGTATGATAAGGGTGGAGAACTCACACAGTCCGGTTATTTTGATGAACAGGGTAAGTTGAATGAACCCTTCACCAATCACGAATTGGATGAGGGTGACTAGAGAGGTTTATACGTCTTGATAAGGTAATTCCCTCAGGTGTTGGGATAAAGGTATAGGCGATACATTCAACACCATATTGAATGGCTTCACGGGCCAGGCGTGCATAGTCAGGATCGATAAAATCCGCAAAATCAAAATGCTCCACATCATCCCGTTGAATGACAAAAAACATGACGGCGTGATGTCCTTGATCTTTGACTTTCATCAATTCAGTGACGTGTTTTTGACCCCGTGTGGTGACGGCATCGGGAAAGAAGGCCGTGTTTCCTTTTTTATTGTGAACATTTTTTACTTCCACATAGCAATCGGGAAGTTTTTCTCCTGAAAGCAGAAGGTCAATCCGGCTATTGGTGCCATAGCGTACTTCACGCTTTATAGACTCATAAGCCGCAAGTTCTGGAATATGTTTAAGAAGAATCGCTTCTTCTGCAAGTTGATTGGGATGTTGAGTATTGACACCCACAAGGGTTCTATTTTCTTCCATAATCTCAAGGGTATATTTGAGTTTACGGTCCGGGTTGGATGCGGGGGAGACATAAGCCCGACAACCCTCATTCAAAAGTCCCGCCATCGCACCCGTATTGGGACAATGGGCCGTAATAATTTCTCCATGATCGAGTTGCACATCAGCAAAAAAACGCTTATATCGCTTGATAAAGCGACCAGAAAGGAGGGGGGATGTGAACTTCATAAAAGAAAACAGGCATACAGAAAATCTTTTTCCTGCATACCTGTCTTTTTCCCTTTATTCAATCACTTACATAGAGTCGGCCACCCGCATCATGATAAAGGAGCTTTCTAAAACACCAAGGTAGGCATCATATTGTTCGGCAAGGGCTGCCTTTCTTTGCTTTTGAAAAACATCGCGTATGTTTTCCATGTATTTTAAGACGTACATTTGAGCCGTTCTTGAGTTGTGCTGAATGGCTGACTCTAAAAGAGCCGAAAGGATTTGTGTATCTGTCAAAAACTCAATTGAATTGGTTCGTCCCGTTTTTGTGTGGATATCTGCAAGTGCTACTTCTGCAAGACCAAAATGCTGTCCCCAAAGGGCGAGTGGATCGTCAAACCATTCATTGTTAAAGGCTGCTGCACCATAATGCGCTTTGATAAAGAACTCTACGCCGAGAGGGGAATCTAAGAGGTGTAACAGATTCGTAAAACGTTCTTGGGGTGTCATCATATCAAAACCAAGAGCGGCGGGAAGAAAGGGTACTGCACGTC
>JBDHTO010000141.1:0-2541 GCA_039808665.1 Alphaproteobacteria bacterium
TACCGTGGGTTCGAATCCCACCTCCTCCGCCATGAATTATCGTAAAAATATCAAGATGAAAGCAAAGCGTGTCTTGAGATCTTTGGGATATTCACTTACATAAGGCATTATCCTTAAACTCAGCAGTATTTTCCCTACATTTAATACAATTATCCGTCAATATACCCTTATAGCATTGCTCATAGACGGATTTTTTCATACGCTTAAAAAAGAGAAAGCAAATCAATTTCATACCCTGCAACACAATTACAAAAACGGATAAGAACAAGCTCATCGGAAACAATATGACCACTATTATTGAAACAAACCGGCTTGAATATTTGAAGAAACTAGAGAGCTTACGTCAAGTTTTTGTAGGACTAAAAATGCTATATGCTTGCACCATACCCGATAATGACTTCGAAATTCACGATGAGTATTTCGGTCTTTTAAACACGGAAACAAGAAAAATGATCATTGGTAAAGTTGTTATACTTTTATCAGACGAATACAAAAGCAAAAAATATAACACCATCAGCTTCAAAATATTACTCAACAGTATTATAGGTGAATATGACGTTAATAAAAACCCCCCCAAAGAAGTCCGAAAATTAAAAGAATTATGCAAAGAAATCGATGGCATTAATGAAAAATACAAAACTTTTAGAGACAAGTTTTTTGCACACATTGAGCTAAATGATGATCACTCCCTAAGAAAAATTAATGATCTTAGCATCTCTAACAAAAATATTACTTCTTTGCTGGAATTAGCTGAAAAATCCTATAACCAACTTTTTTTGTTTCTCGATAATGCCAGTTGTAATCACATGGACGGGGAGATTGAAGATCTCTCTGCAAAGCTGTGGCGTTGTTATGAAAAAATAGCTTTAGTCAAAAAAATTCAAGAAGTGACCGAAGTATGAAAACTTTGGACAACCGATCAAGTTAAGACTTACGGGATCTTACTAAAGAATATTTTTATATTGATGTGTGAGCGATATCCAAGACCCTCAGGAACTACACGCCACACCAACCCAGACGCATCAAACTTCCCAGAACCTTGGTTGTTACTATGATTAATCTTAGGACAGAGTGATACCTATTATTTATCAGACCCGATAGAAAAATGACATTGACAAAAATTTCAATAGAAGATTACCTACAAAGGGTGTGTAGTGCTGGCGTTTTTTCCTCAGATTGAGGGTTGCTTTAAGAAGCATCTCCTCCTCTACCAAGCATAGAAATTTCATAGATTTGAGAGGCAACTTATGGACATCAAAAAACACGGAATACGACCAGAAGACATCCTTTCTGATGCTCAAAATACAACCTTTGTTGATGGCATCAACGTACGCAAGGGGTCTGTCGCGGCATTTTTGAAAAACATCGATATTCTTGAAAATAAGAGCAGTACAGAAGAAGAAAAAGAAGGCGCTCTTCACGCGATGCAGGAACTTTCTCCAGCACTCAGAGCATTAAATCTTCTCCACTATGTGGATTTTAAAAATAAAGCGGCCCAAGATATTTTAGAGAGCACTCCCTAGAACCTTGCAATTAACATGGATTTTTAAAAAATATATGGCATGCAACCCTCAATTCTTTTGATATTGAACTCTGTCTTGATAAGACCTTTATTCTTTGTAACAATAACGGTGCCTATTACAAGGGTTCCAGGAGAGGGAGTCTTTCACACTGTCTTGAGGTGAGGTCGTGCAACACAAAGCTTCTATGAATAAAATTGCTGAAATTTCAATCTATTTTTGGATTCTCAAAATACTCGCGACAACTTTGGGTGAAACGGTTGGTGATTTGCTTTCTATGACTCTCGGTATGGGGTATATAAGCAGCCTGCTTATCACAGGCTTTATTTTTGTATTGATTCTCTCCTTACAGATTCGACTCAATAACTATCACCCCATTTTATTTTGGGGATCCATCATTGGAACAACAACTGTGGGAACAGAAATCTCAGATGCGATGGATCGCACGCTCGGGCTTGGTTATTTTTATGGATCTCTTTTTCTTACCCTTTGTTTATTGGCTACGTTTGTTTTTTGGTATCTCAAAGAAAAATCACTCAGAGTAAATACCATAACAAAACGAAGCACAGAGACCATGTTTTGGATCGCTGTACTCTTTTCCAACAGCCTTGGCACTGCTTTTGGTGACTATCTTACAGATAACTTAGAGCTCACCTATATCCAGGGTGCTTTGGTCACATCTGGGGTCATTATGATCGTCCTTCTTTTGCATTACATGTCAAAGATCAATCAAGTTCTTTTGTTTTGGATTGCCTTTATTTTTACACGCCCTTTTGGCGCAACATTTGGAGATTTGCTCACAAAACCTTTTGAGCACGGGGGACTTAATCTAGGGACATTCAGATCATCCTTTATAACTCTCGTCATTTTTGGGATTGTCCTCTTCACATCAAGAAGAGAGCATTACAAGGAATAAATACTCTCCCCTCATCACACGTCATACTTTTACAAAAGATCGCATTTTCATCAACAGAGATACCACCTGAGAAGAACAACGGGAGAAAGGACTGCTTCCACCCAA